>DUUT01000096.1 GCA_012841405.1 Chloroflexota bacterium | reverse complement strand
GCGTTGTTGCCTATCAGGGGCGCAGACTCAGGACCCCCCGAGGAGGGCGAGCACCACGCCACCGGCCATCACGGAGGCGATCTGCCCCGAGGTATTGGACGCCATGGCGTGCATCAGCAGGAAATTGGAGTGATCCTCCTCCTGCCCGATTTTCTGAACCACGCGCGCCGACATGGGAAAGGCCGAGATGCCGCACCCGCCGAGGAGCGGGTTCACCTTGCCGCCCGAGGCCAAGTTCATCAGCTTGCCAAAGAGCACTCCCGCGGCAGTGTCGAGGATGAACGCCACCAGGCCCATGGTGATGATCAGAATCGTCTCCCAGCGCAGGAACTTTTCTGCGACCATGGTCGAGCCGATGGTGATCCCCAGGAACGTCGTCACGATGTTGGCGATCTCGTTCTGCGCGGCGAGGTTGATGCGCTCCACCACGCCCGACTCGCGCACCAGGTTGCCAAACATCAACATGCCGATGAGGGCCGTCGACGCCGGCGCGATGATGGCGCAGATCAGCGTCACCATCACGGGAAAGATGATCCGCGCCGTCTTGGAGATCTCGCGCGAGCTGTACGGCATGCGGATCATGCGCTCCTGGCGCGTCGTCAGCAGCCGCATGACCGGCGGCTGGATCACGGGCACCAGCGACATGTACGAGTAGGCCGCCACCGTGATGGGGCCCACCAGATCCGGCGCCAACCGCGCGGCCACAAAGATCGAGGTGGGGCCGTCAGCGGCGCCAATGATGCCGATCGAGGCCGCCTCGTTAATGCTGAACCCAAAGAGGGTCGCGATCAGCAGCGTACCAAAGATACCAAACTGCGCCGCGGCGCCCATGAGCACGAACTTGGGGTTTTCCAACAGCGGCCCAAAGTCCGTCATGGCGCCAATGCCGATAAAGATGAGACTGGGGAACAGCTCGTTCTCGATACCGGCCTTGTAGAGCACATTGAGAAGCCCCCCCTCGTCGAGGAGGCCCGTATTCGGCAGGTTCGCCAGGATGCAGCCCAAGCCAATGGGCAGCAACAGCAGAGGCTCGTATTCGTATCGGATTGCCAGCCAAATCAAGAGGGCGCCTACGGCCATCATGACCACGCGTCCGAGCGTCAGCCCGGCAAAGCCGCCCAAGAGGCTCTGAAGTGCCAGAATGTCCATCGTCCATTTCTCCGGGATTGATAGGGCGTCCAGGTCTGCCGCGCAAGCAAACGAGTCGCCCCAACGGCTCTAGCCAATGCTGACGAGGGGCGCGTCGTGGGGCACCGTGTCACCCACGTTGACGTGAATCGCCTGCACCGTGCCCGATGCGGTGGCGCCGATGGGCATCTCCATCTTCATCGCCTCCAGCGTGCACACGGTGTCCCCCTCCTTGACGGTATCGCCCACCGCGACGCGCACCGAGAGCACCTTCCCGGGCATCGGCGCCGACACCACCTGGCCCTCACCCGTCACCGGCGTGGCCTGGACCACCGGCTCCTCGACAGCATGGGTCTCCACCGGCGCACTCGCCGGCGCCGGAGCTGCGGCGGCCGCCCGCGTGCCTCGGACGACGTCGACCGTCTTGGGGACTCCGTTCACGACTACCTGTACGGGCGACGACGAGGTGTCACCAACCTCGACGATGTACTTTTTCCCGTTGACGGTGATTTCATAGACATCCATCGACGATGCGCTCATCGTTTCCTCCGTGCTTTCTAGTGACATAGCCTCGTCGGCCACGTCCCGACGCCGCTTCCATGGCGTCGTATCCAGTGCCGCTGGAGGGCGCGACGCCCCCCGGGCGGCCGACTAGTTCGTCGCTTGCAGGCGCCCCGTGCGCGCCCACACCCCCGAGTCGCCATCCACGGTTGTCACCAGGACCACTTCCCCGGGGATATCCTCCTCCCCATCGAGCACAGCAAAGAGGGGGTTCGCCGACGGCGCGGGAGAGGGAACAGCCATAGGCCGTGCCCCGGCGCGCGCGGCGACGGCCGCCGCGATGGCAACGCCGATCGCCGTCGCCTCGTCGAGGGCGTCCGACGCGGACGTATCCACCGGCGCGGCGGCAGACGTCACGGGCAGCGCCGCGCCCAGCGCCGGCGCCTCCTCTTCGGTGGCCGTTGCCTTGGGGCGGAAGATGCGATCCAGGGCCATGATGGCCAGCATCACGATCACGAGCGTCAGAAAGACCAGTCCCATCCCCAGGGCGGTCACCTGCAGCCCGACAGCGAAAGCGTTCATGGTCATCCCTTCTGTGTTGAAATCAGCAGTGCCATCGTGCGTGACGCGTTAGCCGCGCTGCACGCGCTGCGAGAGCTTCCACAGGGAGTAGGTCGGGCGGACCCGCGGCGGGCGGCGGATCGGCGCGATGCCGGCCTTGGGTGCCTCGGCCTTGCCATCCGCGGGCTTGGCCGCCGGAAAGATGCGCGGCTCATCGATGGCTGCGACCATGCCGTCGCGACGCAGTTGGAGAAACTCGCGCGCCACCGGCGGGAAGAGGGCGTAGGACACCACATCCTCGTCGCTCTCGGCGAGATCGCCGATCTCTTCCTTGGCCTTCTCAAAGCCCGGCTCGATCAGGTCGGCGGGGCGAACGGTGATCGGCTCCTCGTCGCCAATCGCCTTCTTGACGAGGTCCGGGTTCAGCGGGGCGGGCGCCCGGCCATAGAGCCCGCGGCAGTAGTCCTTCACCTCTTGCGAGATGATCTTGTAGCGCTCGCCCATGAGCACGTTGACCACCGCCTGGGTACCCACGATCTGGCTGGTGGGCGTCACCAAGGGGGGGAACCCCATGTCCTCGCGCACCCGCGGCAACTCCTCGATCACCTCGTTCCAGCGGTCCTCGGCCCCCTGCTGGCGGAGCTGGCTGATCAGGTTCGAGATCATGCCGCCCGGCATCTGGTACAGGAGCACCCGGATGTCGGCGCTCGTTATGCCGCTCTCAAAGGCGGGCAGGTGCTGCATGCGCACCTCACGGAAATAGTTGGCGATCTCGGTGAGGAACCGCAGGTCAAACCCCGTGTCGCGATCGGTGCCCTCGAACGTGGCCACGATGGACTCGGTGGCCGGCTGCGACGTCCCGCTGGCGAGCGACGAGATCGCCGTATCCACCACATCGACACCGGCCTCTGCCGCCTTGACCAGGGTGGCAATGGCAAAGCCGGCCGTGTCGTGGGTATGGAACTGAACCGGCAGGGCCACCTCTTCCTTGATGCGCTTGACCAGGTCATACGCCACGTAGGGCGTGGCCAGGCCGGCCATGTCCTTGATGCAGATCGAGTCGGAGCCCAGCTCCTTCAGCTCCTTCGCCAGGGCGACGAACGCATCGATGGTGTGCACGGGGCTGATGGTGTAGCAGATCGAGCCCTGCACGTGCCCACCGTACTTCTTGACGCTGCGGATGGCATGGGCCATGTTGCGCGTGTCGTTCAGGGCGTCAAAGATGCGAAAGATCGTCAGGCCGTTCTTGATGGTCAGCTCGACAAACTTTTCTACGATGTCATCCGGGTAGTGGTGGTATCCCAGGATGTTCTGGCCGCGGAGCAGCATCTGGAACGGCGTCGTCGGGATGCACTGACGCAGCACCCGTAGGCGTTCCCACGGGTCCTCACGCAGAAAGCGCATCGCCGAGTCGAACGTGGCCCCACCCCACATCTCTAGGGAGTGATACCCCACCGCCTCGAGCTTTTCCGCGACGGGCAACATGCTGCCCGTCGACATGCGCGTCGCCAGCAACGATTGGTGCGCGTCGCGCAGTATCGTATCGGTGATTTTTAGCGGATTGGCACTCATTCTATTCCTCTTCTGGGCAGTCGGCGGTCAGCATACAACGGTCGGCGATTGGCGCGCCTCGGTGGGCCGTTGGCTCTGGGCCCACGGCCCAAACGCGCCGGACCATCACCGCGTCTCGAGCCAACGGCTCACGTCCCCTGCACCCTGCCACCTGTGACCTGCAACGCACATTCGACCACACGTAACACTGCACCTGCAACCCGCTAGCGCGGCCGCTAGAGCGGCATCGTCCCGTGCTTCTTGGCTGGGTTGGTGTCGCGCTTGTTCTGCAGCATCTGCAGCGCATTGATGAGCACCGGCCTCGTCTGGCTGGGCTCGATCACGGCGTCCACATAGCCGCGGGAGGCCGCCTGGTAGGGGTTGGCAAAGGCCTGCTTGTACTCGCTAACGAGCTCCTCGTGGCGTGCCGCGGGGTCCTGCGCCGCCTCGAGCTCGCGGCGGTACAGCACCGGAACGGCGCCTTCGGGGCCCATGACGGCGATCTCGGCCGTCGGCCAGGCGACGTTGAAATCGCCGCGGATATGCTTGGAGCTCATCACGATGTACGCCCCGCCATAGGCCTTGCGGGTGATGACGGTGAGCTTGGGCACCGTCGCCTCGCAGTAGGCATAGATAAGCTTGGCCCCGTGGCGGATGATGCCGCCATGCTCCTGCGCCACCCCCGGCATGAACCCCGGCACGTCCACAAAGGTGATGATGGGTATGTTGAAGGCGTCGAGAAAGCGGACGAACCGCGCCGCTTTGACCGAAGCGTCAATGTCGAGCACCCCGGCCTTTTCCGCCGGCTGGTTGGCCACCACGCCCACCACCGCGCCGTCCATGCGGGCAAAGCCAATGATCACGTTCTTGGCCAGGTGCTCCTGCACCTCCAAAAAGCTGCCGGCATCCACCACGCCCGCGATGACCTGCTTCATATCGTACGGATCGTTGGGGCTAGCTGGGATGATGGTGTCCAGGGCCGCCTCGGTACGCGCGGGGTCATCCTTGGGCACAATAGCCGGCGTGTCCTCCAGGTTGTTCTGCGGCAGGTAAGCCACGAGCTGCCGCACCATCTGCAGGCAGGCGTCCTCGTTCTCGGCGGCAAAGTGCGCCACCCCGCTCGTGGCGTTGTGCGCCATTGCCCCACCGAGGGCCTCCATGGTGACATCCTCGTGGGTCACGGCCTTGATGACCGTCGGGCCGGTGATGAACATATGGCTGGTGTTCTCCACCATGAAGACGAAATCCGTCAGTGCGGGCGAGTAGACCGCCCCCCCGGCGCACGGCCCCATGATCACCGAGATTTGAGGGATCACGCCGGACGCCATCGTGTTGCGGAGAAAGATCTCGGCATAGCCAGCCAGGGCCTCGACCCCCTCCTGAATGCGGGCGCCACCCGAATCGTTGATGCCGATTAACGGGGCACCCGTCTTGAGCGCCAAGTCCTGCACTTTGGTGATCTTGGCCGCGTGGGCACGGCCTAGCGAGCCGCCCATCACGGTAAAGTCCTGCGAAAAGACATAGACCAGACGCCCATCGATGGTGCCGTACCCGGTCACCACGCCATCACCCAGCGCATAGCGCTGATCCATGCCCAGGCCGTGCGCGTGATGCGTGACCAGCATGTCCAGCTCTTGGAAGCTACCCTCGTCGAGGAGCTTTTCCAGACGCTCTCGGGCGGTGAGCTTGCCTTTCTCATGCTGCTTGGCCACAGCCTCGGCCCCGCCCCCTTGCCTGGCCTCCTCCTTGAGCCGGCGTAGCCTTTGGATACCCTGTTCGGAAGCCATCATTCCTCCTGGTTGTAGCTGCGATTATCCGATGCTGTATCCCATACCTCGAGCGCTATGCCGGCCTCATCAAGCATGCCGCGCGAAAGCTCGTCGGGGTACGAGGTCGCACACACGACGCGCACGATACCCGAGTTGATGATCATCTTGGCGCAGGTGATGCACGGCTGGTGCGTCACATAGACGGTGCCCCCCTCCACCGAGACGCCATGGAGCGCCGCCTGGATGATGGCGTTCTGCTCGGCGTGCAGCCCACGACAGATCTCCTGCCGCTGCCCGGAGGGAATGCCCAACTGCTCGCGCAAGCAGCCCGTCTCATCGCAGTGGCGCAGGCCCCTCGGGGGCCCATTGTAGCCGGTGCACAGGATCCGCTTGTCATGCACGATAATGGCCCCCACGTGCCGCCGCAGGCACGTCGAGCGGGTGGCCACCTGCCGGGCGATCTCGACAAAGTACTCATCCCAGGTTGGTCTCATCGTGCGAGCACCGCCTCTTTGAACGCGGTGGCAGTGATGGGCATCACCTCACAAAAGATGTCCAGCGCCGCCTTGGCATACTGCCGATGCTCCCATTGCGCCCCGCGATCGAGGCGCTTTTCGAGCCAGTTCATCAGCGACCAGGCGTTCACCGTCCAGATGAACTCGGTGTACACCGCCAGCCCCAGCACCCCGCGCGCCTGCTCGCGCTTCCAGCCGGCGGCTACGAGCTGCTCATAGAGGTCGAACGACGCCTCCATGTGCCGCACATAGGCCTCCTGCTGCTCGGGGTGCCCCGCGGGCACATAGTACTCGCGGTCGGCCAGGCAGTAGCGCAGCGAACGCTCGTTGTAGCTGCCGATGCGGTGTCGCATCCACTGGCGCCCCACAAAGAGGGGACACTTGACCCCAAAGCGAAAGACGGCGTGCTCGAACACGGTGTTGTGCGCCGGCCGACTCGACACCAGCCGCCGGATGAGCCGTGCGTCGGCATCGGGGCTTGTCCCCTCCGACTGGTAGCAGATGCGCGCACCGCGCACCACGGCGCCGTCACCGCCCATCATGTCTTCCAGCCGGATCCATCCCCTATCGAGCACGGTTCGCGTCACCGTCACCGGCCATCCTCCTGTGCTGTATGCCCTCGGCGCTCACCGCGCCAGCGGATTGGGTCGCAGAGTTGTGGCCCTGCCGATGCGCACCAAAAAAGGGCCAAGCCCATGCGTCCGGCGGCCCTGCCGGTTTTCGTGGCGCACGTGCTTCGCCCTGCGTAAGGCTATGCTGCGAGCAATACTCACGAACAGTGTTCGCGAGCACTGCTCGGCCGACGGCGCTGCCCATCGTGGGTAACACCCGCGCCCTATCGATGATGCGGGATCCTACGAATAGCTGTAAAAACCGCGTCCCGACTTGCGCCCCAAGTGGCCCGCCGCCACCATCCGCCTGATCAAGGGGCAGGGGCGGTACTTGTCATCACCGAAATCCTGATGCAGGACCTCCATGATGGCCAGACACGTGTCGAGGCCGATGAGGTCGGCGAGAGCCAACGGCCCCATGGGATGGTTGGCGCCCAACCGCATCGCGGTGTCAATGTCGTCCCGCCCCGCCACTCCCTCCATCAGGAGGAAGGCGGCCTCGTTGATCATGGGGATCAGCAGGCGGTTCACCGCAAAGCCGGCGGAATCCTCCACCCGCACGGCCGTCTTGCTCAGCCGCTCCACCAACGCGACGACGGCGTCCATCGTCGCATCGGACGTGGCCAACCCACGAATCACCTCGACGAGCGCCATGACCGGCGCCGGGTTCATAAAGTGCATGCCGATCACGCGATCGGGCCGCCCCGTAGCGGCCGCCAAACGCGTGATCGAGATCGACGACGTGTTTGACGCCAAGATGGTGTGCGCGGGCGCACTGCGGTCGAGCTCGGCCAGCAGCGACTCCTTGGCGTCGAGCCGCTCGATAATCGCCTCGACCACCACATCGGATTGCGCCGCGACGTGTAGGCCGGTAGTGGTGCGGATGCGCGCCAGCGCCGCGTCGCGCGCCTCTGCGCTCAGCCGCCCCCGCTCGACGAGGCGCTCCATCCCGCGGCGGATCGTCTCCAGCCCTTTTTCGACGAGCGCCTCCGAGACATCCACCAGGGTCACATCAAGACCGGCGCCGGCAAACACTTGGGCGATGCCACTCCCCATGGTGCCCGCGCCGATCACCGCCACGGCCGTGATGCTGGCTGTCTCTGCTTCGCCCATGTGCTACTCCATCTCGACGATCATGGCAACCGCTTCACCACCACCCAGGCACACCGCGGCGAGCCCCGTTGAGGCCTGGCGCCGGGCGAGCGCGTGGAGCAGCGTCACCAGGATCCTCGCCCCGCTGCACCCGATGGGGTGCCCCAGGGCGATAGCGCCGCCATGCACGTTCACACGTTCCCAGTCGAGCCCGAGCAGGGCCCCACCCGCCAGCACCTGGGAGGCGAACGCCTCATTCAACTCGATGAGGTCCACGTCTCCCAGCGCCATGCCGGCGCGCTCGAGCACACGGCGTACGGCATACACCGGCGCGATAAAGAGGTCGCTCGGCGCCACGGCCGCCTGGCCATAGGCGACGATGCTCGCCATCGGCGTGCAACCCAGCGCGCGCGCGCGCTCCCGTGACGTGATGACCATCGCCGCCGCGCCGTCGGCCAGGCAGGAAGCGTTCCCCGCCGTCACACGCCCTTCGGCGACAAAGGCGGGCCGCAGCTGTGCGAGGCGCTCGCGGCTAGTGTCGGCTCGCGGGCATTCGTCCGTCGCCAGGCACTCGCCGTCCCGCCCACCGAGGGCGACGGGCACCATCTCGCTGTCAAAAGCCCCGCAGTCCATCGCCGCCAGCGCGCGTTGATGGCTCTGCAGGGCATAGGCATCCATGGCTTCGCGGGTGATACCGTGGCGCTCGGCCACCGCATCGGCGAGCACCCCCATATGGCGATCTTCGGTGGCGCACCACAGGCCATCGTGCACAGCCACGTCGAGCAGGCGGCCATGGCCCAAGCGGTACCCCGAGCGCGCCCGCGGCAGGACGTAGGGGGCGCTGTTCATGCTCTCCATGCCCCCAGCGACGGCCACCCCAATGTCGCCACACCGGACCATCGCCGCGGCCAACATGGCGGCCTTGAGCCCCGAGCCGCACACCTTGTTCAGCGTCGTCGCGCCAACGGAGGGAGGAAGCCCCGCGTGGAGGGCGGCTTGGCGCGCGGGCGCCTGCCCCGCTCCCGCCTGGAGCACCTGCCCCATGAGCACCTCATCGACGTCGGCGCCGTCCACGCCGGCGCGGCGGATGCTCTCCGCGATGACGATCGCTCCCAGCCGCGCCGCCGGAATATCGCGCAGCGCACCCTGGAATCGGCCAATTGGGGTGCGGACAGCACCGGCAATCACCACATCGTCATCTCGATGCATGAATCCCGCTCCGGGCATGGTGTGTGGATGCAACACATGGGGCGCATCGTAAGAGATTGTACCACAAGGAACAATTTCCGCCCAGTTCCCGCATGCGCCTCGTGTCGCCCCTGAGGCCGGCATCGTGCGCCGCGTTACCGGCGGTGCCCTCAGGCGTGTTGGGTGCGCAGCGCGCCGAGGTACGGTGTGAGCAGGGCATCCACCTCGCGGTACAGTGATAGGCGTTGGCGGTACACCGCATGGCGCGCCGCGTCTGGCTCGTAGCAGTGCTCCACGCGCACCGCGGCCTCCACAGCGGCTTCGGCGTCACGATATGCCCCGCTCCCCATTCCGGCAAGGAGGGCGGCCCCTAGGGGGGCGGCATCGGCATGAGCGGTGCGCTCTACCGACACACCGAGGACGTCGGCGGTGAGCTGTTGCCAGCCATGGGAGCGGCTCCCCTCACCGATGCTGCGGTAGACAGTGACGCGCACGCCGCTCCGCTCCAGGGCGTCCTGCCCTGCAGCCAGGTAGAGCGTCATGCCCTCGAGGAGGGCGCGAACGATCTCGCCGCGCGTGGTGCCCAGGGTGAGCCCCAGCACGGCGCCGGAGGTCGGCGGGCCGCCCGCGCGCTCGGGTGACGCCAGGTGTGGCAGCACGAGCAGGCTGGTGGGCGCGTCGGGCATCTCGGCCAGCAAGACGTCGTACGGGTTGGCGCCGCGTCGCCGGGCGAGGCGCCTTTCCAGAGGCGCCAACTGGTCGCGGAACCAGCGCAGCAGCAGCCCCCCCGAAGGGTTGTGCAGCCGCGTGGTGAACAGATCGGGGATCACGTGTGAGGCGGCATCTAGCCCATGCTCCCGCATCAGGGAGATGAGCGGTACCGCCTGAAACGTCGGGATCATGTAGGCATGGCCCGTCATGCCGTAGAGCGACATCCCACTACGGATCACGCCGGCGCCCAGCGCCTGGCAGGCGTGGGTGTGGCCGCCAAGGAGGAGGCGCACCCGGGGGGAGAGCCCCAGCGCACGCCCCACAGCGGGAGCCACCGTGCCGACGGGCGTCGTCGCCGGGGCGAGGCGCGGGAGCTTTTCCTGCGGGATGCGGCAGGCTGCCAGCATCTCGGGCGACCACTCGCCGCGCACGGCATCGAGCAGCAGCGTACTGCTGGCGAGCGAGTAGTCACTGGCGGAGGATCCTCCCAGGAGGGAGCACATCAGGCCGCTCAGCGACACAAAGATCGAGGCACGCTGCCACTGCTCCGGCTGCTTGTCCCGCAGCCAACAGAGCTTGGGCAGCCAGTAGCGGGGGCCCGGAAGGTGCCGGGTCAGGTCGTACACCCGCTCTGTGCCGAGTTGGCCCTCGAGCTCGTGGAGGTATGGGCGCGCCTGGTCGCCGATATCGAGAAGCGCGCGCCCCGTGATGCGACCATCGGCACCGAGGGGCACCAGGGCCTCGCCGATGGAGGATATGCTGAGCGCCTGGATCGGGTCAGCGCGCACCTGCTCGGCCGCCGCAGCGATCGCCTCCCGCACCGCCGCCCACACCTGGTGGGCATCCAGCTCGTACACGCCCTCCGCGCCTCGGAGCGGCTGGTAGTCACGCTGAGCCTGCGCGAGGAGCGTGCCATCGGCGGCAAAGGCCGCGGCCACACACGCTCCCGCCCCCACATCAACTCCGAGGAGACTCATCCTGCTGCCTTCCTAGGTCTCCGCCCAGCGCATCGTTCAGAGACGGCTCGCTCCCGGGCATCTATCGATGACACGATCCTTATGACAAGGAATACTATGCGCGGATAATGCCCCTGTCAACTCGCGTCGTGTGCCCATCCCGTGCCGTGCGGTCGTACGGCCGCCATGCCACCCACGGCAGCTCCATCCAGCGTAGGGGCATCCCGAGCGAGGAGGGGGCGGCGGTCATCGTGGGGTTGGGCGCCCGGCCGTCCGCCTCCGATCCGTGCGGAGGCGCTGCCCGGCACACCGGCGTCGCCGGTCCAGGCACGATGCGCCTGGCGCACAGCCCGGCAGCTCGGCGCGATGCGGCGCCCTCCTCTGCGCCCTAGCGGTGCGTCGTTCCTCTCAAGCCCGCCCCTACACGGCGCGGCCGCACTTGGAGCAGAACTTGGCCCCCGGCTTGAGCGGTGCTCCACAGAAGGCGCAGGCCGTCTGGGTTGCGGTGGGCGGCGGCGTCGCCGCGGTCTGAGGCTCGGGCGGCGTCTCGGCCCGACCGGCCGACGAGGGCGGCGTGCCCTGCACCGACGGTGCGCTGGGTGGGGGCGCCGGGCGCTGCGCAGCGGGTGGAGGTGTTGGTGGAGGTGTTGGTGGTACGCTGGACGTCGCCCCCTCTGC
>DUUT01000008.1 GCA_012841405.1 Chloroflexota bacterium | reverse complement strand
GCCCCAGAGGCTCGCCGTCGGTCATCACGGTGCGGCGCGTGGCTCGGAAGAGGGTCAGCGCGATGGGGCGCTCCGGCTGATCGTGCACCGCTGACTCGAGCTGGCCGACGCTGACCACCGCCAGCCCGCCTTGCGCGTCAGACACGGCGGTCCAGCTCTGCTGCGGCCTGGTCTCAACATCGAGCTCGCGGTAGATGTGGTTGTCGTGGCGGAGCGCGATGGGCCGCTCTACGACGTCAAAGGCGGCGTCGGCCAGGTAGGTGTCGGTGGCGGCGCCTGTGGGAAAGAGCACGCGCAGGCGGTGATCGCGCGCGCAGTTGTCGATGGTGGTTTCGACCTCGACGTGGCGGGCGCCGCGTCGCAGCGTGATGCGGCTGTCGATGACCACCTCGATGAACGTCTCTGAGCGCGTCATGCTGCAGAAGTCGAACTCGGCGGGGAGACGCAGGGGCACGCGCACGCGGAACGTGGTCAGGTACGGGCCGTCGTGAACCAGCGCCACGTCCGCACCGCAGGCCGTGGAGGTAAAGGTCTGGTCGTTGACGGCTGGGCCGTGGAACCAGCCATCGCCGATATCGGCACAATCCTCAAAGGTGAGGAGCCGCGAATAGGTCCGGCCGGTGGCGCGGTCGGTGATGGCGAGGGTGCCGTTGGCCTCGATGGTCACGATGAGGTGTTCATTGGCCATCGAGCGCTCACTGGTCGCCAGGCCGGGGACGGCGGGGTGGCGCGTTGGCAGCCCCTCGAAGCCTGCGTGCACTGTGAGCGTGGTGTAACCCATGGCCGGCACGGAGAGGGGCAGCACCACGTGCACATCGTGGGTGCGATAGCTCTCGGGAAAGCGTGTATCAAAGATGCGCAGCTTACTGCGGCCCATGGCTTGGGCGAGACGCTGGTACGGGAGCTCGTTTCCCTGGGCGTCATGGATGCGAAAGGCGGGCTTGGGCTCAAAGCCAAAGAACTCGTTGAACGTGGGCCAGTCCTCGGGGATCTGCAGGGTGAGCTCTGTCGGCTCGTCCACGGGGTGGGGCAAGGGGTTGAACACCACCACCCGCAGGGTTTCGGGCGTCACCTCGCCCTCAATGTGAGCGCCGATAGCGCGCGTCGCCTGCTCTGTGAGCCGATCGGCGATACCGATGGCCTGGTGGAAGCGAAACCGCATGTCCTCGTGGACGGCATCGATGCTGCAGCCACAGATCGAATCGTGGGGATGGTTCTTGAGCAACCAACGCCAGGCCGCGTCGAGGAACCCCTGGGGGTATTCGCTGCCGATGGCGGCACTGGCCATCACACCGAGGGGCTCGGCCCAGTGGCAGAGGGCCGTCTGGCAGGCGGCGTTCTGTTGCTTGATCCAGACGCGGCTGGAGCGTACGCCGGGAATCAGCCACTGCTGATCGATGGCAACGGGGTGTAGCCCGGGTTCGGTGAGCTCGCCCTCTACCGTGAGGGCGATGCGGTCGACTTGAGGCAGCATCTCCTCCAGGTAGGCGTCCAGGCTTGAGTGGACGATTTCAAAGCGGCCATCGCTGCGGCGCATCCGGCCTGCGACAACGGCATAGACGTCCGTATCCCACTCTTGATGATCGCCGCCATCAAAGAGGAGCAGGGGGTCCACCTCACTGGCCTCCGCCTCCTGTTCCAGGTAGGCGGTCAGGTCGGTATCGATCTGCTCGGCATCGGCGACGTGGGAGCGCTCATGGGCGCGGCGCACCCGGAAGGCAAAGCTGCAGTAGCCATCGGGGACAAAGCGGTAACACGGCAGCTCGGTGCCGTCGGCGCCACGCCAGATGACGTGCCGGGCGGCGATGGGGTTCAGTCCGCGCCAGATAAAGCCACCGCGCATGCCAAAGCCGGCGCATATCTGCGGCATCTGGCTGGTGTGGCCGAACATGTCGCAGGCAAAGGCGGCGTTCGAGGGCTGGCCGCCGAAGGAGCGCGCCACGCGGCGCCCGAGCTCGATGTTGCGGATGAGGGACTCGCCGGAGACGAGGAACTCGTCGGGGAGGACGTACCACGGCCCGATGACGAGCTTGCCCTCACGGGCAAAGCGTTCGATCTGCGGACGACGCTCGGGGCGCACCTCCAAATAGTCCTCGAGCATGATCGCCTGGCCGTCGGTCTGGAAGGGGCCCTGGAGGCGGCCGTCCTCCAGCCCATCGAGTACCCGGTCGAGGAGCTGTACGAGGCGATAGCGGAAATCCTGGAACGTCTGGTACCACTCGCGATCCCAGTGGGTGCTGAGGACGTAGTGGGCACGGCGTTGGGCCATCGGTCTTTCCTCCGCGGTCGTGCTGAATTACGGCTTCCGTGGCGGTCGTCCGCTGCTACTGGTGCGCCGCGAGCTCTAGCTCGGCACGAGCGCTAAAGCCCGTCTTCGCGGGCTGCACTCCAGTCCACGCAGGTCGACGTGGCGCTCTTGGCGGTGTGCGTCAAGGCCCCTCGCGGCGACACCGTTTCTGCGTGAGGCATTCACACACCGTAGGGCGCCGATACGGCCCGTACGGTGGGATGCGCGCCGCTCAGCCGCCAAAGCTCGATGGCTAGAGCGCTGCGTCGCGCCAGACGAACGCGCCTCCGACGATGGTGCCGAGGACGCGTACGTTGAGGATATCCATCGGGTCAATGTCCCACAGGTCGCGGTCGAGGATGGTGATGTCGGCGAGCTTGTTCGGCGCGAGCGTGCCAAGGTGCTCCTCCATGCCTGCGGCATAGGCGGCCCCCCAGGTGTAGCCGCGCACCGCCTGTTCCACCGTCAAGCGCTGCTCGGGGTACCACCCCTCGACGGCGGGCGAGCCGTCGGCGCGACGGCGGGTGACGGCGGCGTGGATGCCGGCCAGGGGATCGATGGCCTCGACGGGACAGTCTGAGCCCAGCGCCAGCACGGTGCCCCCGTCGAGGATCGCTCGCCAGGCATAGGCCGTGCGGCAACGGCTTCCCAGATGGCGCTTGGCGATGTCCATGTCCGAGGTGGCGTGGATCGGCTGCATGGAGGCCACGATGCCCAGCTGCCCCAGGCGGGATACGTCGTCCGGGTGGAGGATCTGGGCGTGCTCGATGCGGTTGCGCAGCGGCTTCTGCGGCGTGGAGCCCACCCCCTCGTGCGCGATGCGCTCATAGATATCGAGGATGTCACGGTTGGCGCGATCGCCGATGGCGTGCACGGCACACGCGAGGCCGCCGGCGTTGGCGCGGCGCACGGCGTCGTGGATGGCGGCCGGATCGGTCACGGCAATACCGGCATCGGCGGCGTCCTCATAGGGTGCGAGCATCAGCGCGGTGCGCGGGCCGAGGGCGCCATCCATAAACATCTTGACATGCCCGAGACGCAGGCGATCGTCCCCAAACCCCGACTGGAGGCCGAGGGCAAGGGCCGCATCGAGCGCATCCAGCGGAATGCTCTCGAGCACACGCAGTGTCAGCGCGCCGTCACGGTGAAGCGACTGGAGGGCACGCAGGGAGGCAGCGCTGCCCATGTCGTGGACGGCGGTGAGGCCGGCGCGGTGCACCACGGGCAGGGCCTGGCGGATTGCCTCGACGGTGCGCTCGGGGGTCGGTGCGGGGATCACGGCATCCACCAAGGCCATCGCCTCCTCGAGGAGGACGCCGGTGGGGTGGCCCTGGGCATCGCGGACGATCTTACCGCCGGCAGGGTCAGGGGTGTCGGCGGTGATGCCGGCGAGAGTCAAGGCCTGCGAGTTCACCCACGTGGCGTGGCCGCTCTTGGTGCTCAGGGCCACGGGGTGGTCGGGCGCCGCGAGGTCGAGAAGGGCGGCGGTGGGAAAGGTGCCGCCCCAGACGTTGTGGTTCCAGCCATAGCCGGTAACCCACTCGCCGGCGGGGGTTCTTGCCGCCTGCGCGGCGACGCGCTGCAAGCACTCGTCGAGGGTATCCGTCTCGGCCTGCACGTTCTGCAGGCCGAGGGCAAACATTGCCAGGTGCATGTGGGCGTCCGTGAGGCCGGGAACGACGCAGGCCCCATGGAGGTCGATGACCTCGGCACCCGGGCCCGCCATGGCCCGCGCGGCAGAGTCATCGCCAACGTAGACGATGCGTTCGCCTCGGGTCACGAGGGCCGTCGCGTGCGCTGGAGCGGCGCTCAGCGTGTGGATGCGCCCGTTCAGCAGGACGCGTTCCTCCGCCATGAGACCTCGTTTCGTGTTTTCACGGTGCGCCCGGGTTGTGGCCGTGAGGGCGCTGGGCATCGACACCTGGCGGCGACGGGCGAGTGAACCCCCACCGTTCCGCCGGAGTGCCCCCTAGCGGCGATGAAGCGAGAGCAGCGCGGAGGCGATGACGACCTTGAGGGCGTCGGCGCTGGCAAAGGGCACCACACCCAGGGCCCACGCCTGCGGCAGGCCACCGACGTAGCCACTGAGCCACGCTGCGCCCCCGGCATAGATGACGACCATGGCAGCCAGACCGCCGGCCACGCGCCACAGCGCCTGGAAGCGGACACCACGCCGGCTCAGCCACCCGGCGACAAAGGCTGCCAGCGGGAACGCGAGGAGGTATCCGGCCGTCGGACCGACGAACGCGGCGGGTCCGCCCAGGTTTGCCGCGGTGATCGGTGCACCCAACAGGACGGCTTGCAGGTACAGGCCTTGGGCGAGCAAACCGCCCCAAGGGCCCAGCACGAATCCCCCCAGAATCACCACGAGCACCTGTAGCGTCAATGGCACGGGCGAGAACGGCAGTATGACGCTCACTCGGGCGCTGATCGCCGTGGCCACGGCAAAGGCGAGAACAGCGAGGGCCTTGGTCCAGATTGAGACCTGTCGACGGCTGAGTGTCAAGGCGTGCATTGGCGCTCCTCTACAATCGATGATGGTAGGCGAAAACCGCCCTCGTCGGATACTGGGGCCCATCATAGCGAAAACGCCCAAGCTGTCAACGTTCGTCTCGTCGCGCGGTGTCGGCGTCCTCGAGGAGGGGCGATGCATCACCCTCGGCAGCCGTGGGGATCGGTGCTTTGGCGGTAGCGGAAGCCCTCTTTGTGCGCGGGGCAAAGGTCACAAAGGCGCCGAACTCTTTGAGCTCCTCAAGGCGGCAGCTCCATACGAGGCGACCGTCGTAGGGGACGGCATCGGGGCATCCGTCGCACATGTTCTGGCGGCCGTCGGGGAGGATGTCACAGGGCTGGATGATCATGATGGACTGGAGTCGCAACGGCGCGAACCACTCTTTGGGCTGGCGAAGGCGTTGCCACACGATACGCCGGAGGCCCCGGTTGGCGACGGCGAGGGGCAGGAGCGTCCAGCCGTGGCGCAGTACCCACGGACGGGTGTAGGCAAGGTAGGTGCCACGGATGAAGTGGTGAGCCGTCTGCACCCATTCGATAAAGCGCCGATCGGCATAGCCGTACACGCGGTCAGCGTGGCCAAAGCGCAGCCCGAGGAGCCACTTGAGGGAGGCAGGATCCTCCGTGCCGTTGAGATAGGCGCACGGAGCATAGTCGGGGTAGGCGGTGCGCAGGGCGTCGACCGCCTCGTGAGCGACGATGTCGTGATGATCTTCCTGATGCTCGAGGCGGTAGACGAGGCGGCCCACATCCACCCGCCGTCCGCGGACGTAGGCGTTCAGACCGCCTCTCTTGCGGGCAGAGCGAAAGAGGATGAACACCATCGAGTGGACGATATCCATGTGTTGCTGCGCCCACCGGGCCAGCATCGGCACCTCGTCGAGGGTATCGCGGTAGATGGTGGCGTTGAACGCGCAGGCGATCCGACCGCGCCCTACGTCGTGGACCAGGGTAGCCAGCTTGAGGCGCAGCTCGTTCAGTTCGGCCTCTGTTCTGCCCTGCCACCCGGGCCGCACCTGGTGCGAGTCCACATGAAAGGTCATGCCGGTGAGGCCGGCGTCTCGCAGGTCGGTGAGTAGCCCTGCGGTGAGCTCCTGGCCGTTCGAGTTGATGATGGGTTTCCAGCCCTGGGCGGCGATGTAGCGCACAAGGTCGACGATGTGCGGGTAGATGAGGGGCTCGCCGCCGGCAATCGAGATGCCGTCGGTGTTGCGCAGGCGCTTGACGACCTCGAGCTCGGCGATGACGGTCTCGAGGGGTTTGTGGCCGTGGGGATCATTCTCGCGATAGCAACCCTCGCAGTACAGGTTGCAGCGAGTCGTCGGCTCCAACCAGGTGATGGCGTTATCGGCCAGGGTCCATGGCAAGCGGTAGTAGGCGTGGTGGCTCAACTCAGACGACATGCAGAACCTCCAGTGCGGCACACACCCGACGCGGCGCACCGAGCGCTCGATAGGGCACGGCAGCGGTGGCCTCAACGATAGGGGAAAGGAGCGGGGCAGCCCAACGGAATCGCCGCGTGTTTGTGCGATCTCGGCGCAGGGCGATATCCGGCGTGGGGGTGTGTTCGCCGGTCTCGCAGATTCACCGGAAACCATCTCCCGAGAACACGTCGTGGGGAGATGGGAGAGTGGCTCTCAGGGAAAGGAGCAAGGCGCCATGACCACTGATACATGGGAGCGCAGCGAGGTTATGGCCTAGCTCCCCGTGGAGTGGTAGTGGCGTATGCCGATGCGCCACACCTGCAGGGCCACACCGAGGAACGCCACCCCGACGAGGGGCGCCAGCCACTGGAACCACACGGGCGACCCGAGGACATCGGCACGGTCGAGGATCGGCAGGGCGGGGAAATAGGTCACTGCGGCCAGGGGGACGACAAAGGTAAAGATGCCGCGAAACCAGGGGCGGTAGATGCTGATGGGGTATTGGGCCGTCTCGACGCCGCCATAGGTGACCGTGTTCCAGATCTCGAGGGTCTCGGTGGTCCAGAAGGCCATCGTCGCCTGGAGCACGAACAGCCCAACGAACAAGCAGGTGCCGCCCAGGACGCTGGCGACGAGCAGGGCGAGGCGCGGCACCGTCCAGCGCACGCCGAGGGCGGTGGTGGCCCACAGCAGGACGATCAGTCCCTGGGAGAAGCGGCCGATGCGCATGAGCTGAACCTCGTGGCCGGCCACCTGCAGGGCGGTGCTGCGGGGGCGCAACATAAAGCGGTCAAAGTCGCCGCTGCGGACGAGGTCCCCAAAGATGTCGAATCCGCGCGCGACGCTCTCGGCGATGGCAAAGGCGACGCTGATGATGCCGTAAAAGAGGGCCACCTCGGCCAGCGTCCAGCCCTGGAGCGAGCCAAAGCGGTCGAACACCGCCCACAGCGCCAGGAACTCGACGCCGGTGGCCAGGAACTGGCCGAAGGCGAGCATGATGAACGAGGCGCGGTACTGCATCTGGCTGCGAAGCGAGGCGGCCACATAGCGGGTGTACAGTCGGAGCGCGTCGATCATGTCAGCCCCCTTGAATGACCATGCGGTGCGTGCCGCGGCGCAACAGCCAGCGCCCTAGTAGCACGAGGGCGGCAGTCCACGCGAGCTGGTGCCCTACCACACCAAACACCGCTTCCGGGGGCAGATGGCCGGTGTAGAGGCGGAATGGCGTGTCCATGAGTCCGAGAAAGGGCAGGAACGCCAGGATGGGCTGCGACCATTCGGGGAAGAAAGGGAGTGGCACGATACTGCCGGATAGGAGCGTCGCCATGACAGCGAGCAGGCGCATGGCGCCGTCGCCGGAGACGGTCCAGAGCATCGAGATGGCCAGCAAGTTGGTGACGGCGCAGGACAGCAGCACGGCGCCGCCGGTAGCCACAAGCCAGGCGGTCGCTGCGGCCCACGACACCGGCGGTTGCAGCTCGAAGAACAGGCCCGCCACGACGAACAGTGGGATGCAGCGCAGCATCACCGGCGCGATGCGGCCCGCGACGGCGCGACTGTACCAGAACCAGTAGAGGTCGGTAGGGCGCAACAGCTCGTAAACGACGGCGCCGGAGCGGATCAGGGTGCGCAGCTCACTGTCAACGGACCAGGGGATGAGGAGCAGCATAGCCTGGATGAGCCACAGGTAGGTCACCGTCTGGGAGTAGGTCATGGGCTGCACCGCGGTCGTCGAGCGGTAGAACGCCTCAAAGACCATCACGCGGATGAGGCCCCAGAAGAGCTGTGTGCCGAACCCGGCCAGCGCCGCCGCCCGATACTGGAGGAGCACGCGATAGCGCGCGCCGGTGAGGGCAATGTAGGGCTTGAGCGCCCGGACGAACGAGAGCGTCGCCGTCATCACCGCGACTCCTCCGTGTAGATTTGGGCGATGATCTCTTCAATGGGCGGGTTCTCGACGTACAGATCGCGGATGGCGTGTCGTTCGGCGAGGCGTCCGATGAGGGCGGCAGCGGGAACGCGCTCGGGGTCGAACCGGAGGTACACGCGGCGCCCATCGCGGCGAAAAACGGTGGCGTCTACGTCGTGTACCTCGCCGTTCTCATCGGCGAGGTCGATGATCAGGCAGCGATCGTGGCTCACCTGCGCCCGGAGGTCGGCCAAGGTGCCATCGAGTAGGATGGCGCCGCGGTTGATGACGATGACGCGGCTGCAGAGGGCCTCGATGTCGTCCATGTCGTGGGTAGTGAGGATGACGGTGACGCCGCGCTCTCGGTTCAGGCGCAGGACGAAATCGCGCACGGCGAGCTTGGACACGGCATCGAGGCCGATGGTGGGCTCGTCGAGGAACAGGATGGGGGGGGCATGCAACAGCGAGGCCGCCAGGTCGCAGCGCATGCGTTGGCCCAGACTGAGCTGGCGTACTGGTGTGTCGAGCACGGGCTCGAGGCCCATCAGGGCGATGAGCTCATCGCGGGCCTGCACGTAGGCCTGCTGGGGGAGACGATAGATGTCGCGCAGGAGGTCGAAGGACTCGATGACCGGCAGGTCCCACCACAGCTGGGTGCGCTGACCAAACACCACGCCGATGTGGCGCACATGCTCGACCCGTTGACGCCACGGCACGCGCCCGAGAACCGAAACGTGGCCCGAATCGGGGACGAGGATGCCGCTGAGCACCTTGACGGTGGTCGACTTGCCGGCGCCGTTGGGGCCGATGTAGCCGACGAGCTCACCGGCGTCCAGAGAGAAGGAGACGCCGTCGAGGGCCTGGACCGTGCGATAGCACCGGTGCACAACGCCGACGAGCGCTCCCAGGACGCCCGGGGTGCGTTCGGCGACGCGAAACGCCTTGGTCACGTTCTCGACGACGATCTGGGGCATGGAGGCCTCCGGGGCGGGCAAGCGATCATCTGGGGAGTACAGCAACACAAGCGAAGAAGCGACCGATGAGTGTACTACTATTGAACGTAAAGCGCAAATGCCCGACGAACGCCTGGAAATCGGGTTCGGTGGCTTCCCTAGGAGTGTGGTTGCGCCATCGGCAGCACCGGTGTCGCTGGTGATGACGAATCGTGCCTGGGCAGACTGCAGTGCTTGGTCAGGCGGACGGGCGAAGGGGAGCGCCGTAGGCGCCGTGCGAAGCGCTTCGACAGCACTTGACGCATGCATGGGATTCGCTAGAATCGAGAGGGGGTGAGTGTGCCGCCGGTGCGCCGGCGGCAATATCCTGTTGAAGGGGTTCGCGTGGTCTTGATCACTGCCTCGATGCGTACGCAACGCCGCGGAACCAAGCCGCTCAGGGCGTGGCTCCCGCTGGGTACACGCTTTCTGCTCACGTTGTTGGTACTCGCCGGAGTGGCGCTCTTGGCTATAGGATGCGCTCCCGACGCCAATCCGACGGAGGAGTCTTCGACGGGTGTGGTGTCCATCGTGAACAAGGGCTCCGACACGCTGGTGAACCTGGCCCTGGCCTGGGCCGAGAGGTACATGGAGCTCAACCCCGGCTATCGCATCTCGGTGACGGGCGGCGGCTCGGGCACGGGCATCACGGGGCTGATCAATGGCACCGTGGACATTGCGAACGCCTCGCGCGATATGAGCGTTGAGGAGATCGACGCGCTTCGTAGTAGCGGTATGGAGCCGGTAGAGTACACGGTGGCGGGCGATGCCATCGCGGTGGTGGTTAACCCGTCCAACCCGGTGGATAGGCTGACGCTGTCACAGATCGCCGACATCTACACCGGCAAGATCACCAACTGGAGTGAGGTGGGCGGCGAGGATCGCCCCATCGTGCTCCTGTCGCGCGAGTCCAACTCGGGCACCTATGTTTTCTTTCTCGAGAACGTCATCCGCGTAGGTGGGGGCGACGATACGCTGCTCTTCTCGCCTGATACTCTGCTCATGCCGTCGTCCGAAGGGATCAGTGAGGAGGTGCGTCAGAATCCCAACGCCATCGGATACGATGGCCTCGGGTACGTCACCCCCGATCAAAAGACCATCGCCATTGCCACGGAAGAGGGGGAACCGTACGTCATGCCGTCCATCGAGACCGTGAACGAGGGGACGTATCCCATCTCACGTGCGCTCTACATGTACACGGCAGGGGAGCCCAGCGGACCTGTGAGGGAGTACCTGGACTGGATCCTCACGGACGGCCAGGCGCTGGTCGCCGGTGTGGGGTTCGTGCCCCTCCAGCCGGCCGCGGAGGGTAGCCGATGAGCGACGAGGCGCAGGTGCCGACCGGCACCCGGGCGTGGGTGAACGGTCGGGCGAAACGCTGGGTCGAGTTTGCCGTCGAGTCACTGATCCGGGTGCTCGGCGTCTCTACCATCGGTTTTGTGCTGCTGATCTTTTTCTTCCTCATGCGCGAGGGGGTGCCGATTCTGCGCGAGGTCCCGCTGGACAACCTCGTGAGCGAGGAATGGTACCCCACGTATGGCTTCTTTGGCGCCCTGCCGCTCATCCTCGGATCGCTCCTCGTAACGGTCGTTGCCATTCTCATCGGGTTGCCACTGGGTGTCGCCACCGCTGTGTACGTGCGCGAGGTTGCGCCCGAGTGGGCGCGTGAAGTGCTCAAGCCGATGATCGAGGTGCTGGCCGGCATTCCTTCGGTGGTCTTGGGGTTCTTTGGCATGACGCTAGTGGCGCCCCTGGTGCGACAGGTGCTGAACGTGCCGACGGGGCTAACGGCCTTTTCTGGTGGGCTGGTGCTCGGCTATATGGCGCTCCCCACCATCATCAGTGTCGCCGAGGATGCCCTGGATGCGGTGCCGCGCAGCTACCGTGACGGCGCCCTGGCGATGGGTGCCACGCACTGGCAGACGATCTGGCGCGTTGTCGTTCCCGCGGCGCGTTCCGGCATCGTCACGGCGGTGATGCTGGGAATGGGCCGCGCCATCGGCGAGACGATGGCCGTCATGATGATCACCGGCAATGCAGCGCGCATGCCGCTCTCGCTCGACTCTCTGTTTCGCCCGGTACGCACGATGACGGCGACGATCGCCGCCGAGATGGGGGAGGTTGCTCAGGGGAGCGTGCACTATCACGCCCTCTTTGCCATCGGCATCGTGCTGTTTGTCATCACGTTTGTGATGAACCTCACGGCGGCACGGGCGCTGTTCCAGAAGCGCCGGAGGGGAGGGCTACGCTGATGAACCGCTACCTCGTCCAGCGCCTGGGGTTCGCTCTGCTCACGCTGAGTGCGATCATCGTCGTGCTGCCCATCCTGGCGGTGATCGTCATCATCGTCGTGCGCGGGATCGGCGCCATCAACTGGGAGTTCCTGACGGCGATGCCGCGAGACGGCATGAAGGCGGGTGGCATCATGCCCGCCATCGTGGGGACATTGCTGCTCACGCTGGGAACAGCGTTGGCGGCCATCCCGGTGGGCATCGGTGGGGCCATCTATCTGTCCGAGTATGCGCGCGATACATGGGTGACGCGGGCCATTCGGCTGGCGATCGTGAACCTGGCCGGGGTGCCCTCGGTGGTCTATGGGCTGTTCGGGCTGTCGCTCTTTGTGCTGTTCCTCAACCTGGGCACCTCGATCCTGGCGGGCTCGTTGACACTGGCCATCATGACGCTCCCGGTGATCATTAGCACGGCCGAGGAGGCGTTGCGTGCCGTGCCGGTCGAGTTTCGCACGGTGAGCGCGAGTCTGGGTGGGTCCCGCTGGCAGGGCATTCGCAACATTGTGCTCCCGCAGGCGCTACCGGGCATAATCACCGGTGTCATCCTCGGGCTGCTGCGGGCGGCGGGTGAGACGGCCCCCATCCTGTTCACTGTTGCCGCCTTTTACCTTCCGCGACTCCCGCGGAGCCCGCTGGACCAGACGATGGCCCTCCCCTATCACCTGTTTGTCATCAGCACCCAGGTGCCTGGTATGCCGAGCGAGGTCCAGTATGGCACTGCGCTCGTGCTCCTCGGCCTGGTGCTCTCACTCAATATCGTGGCGACGATCACGCGTCGCTATTTCCGCAGGCGCCGGCAATGGTAACTCGGGGGCGTGGTCCTGCGCCGCGACGCTCGGGTATGGTCGGCCAGGCTAGATTTCGGATCGGCAAGCGATGATCGAGTATCCAGAGACCAAGGTCCGACTCGATGATGTCACCTATGCCTATGGCGAGAATGAGGCGCTCAAGCACGTTACGCTCGAGATCCCGGCGCAAGCAATCACCGTGTTGTTTGGGCCGGCGGGCGGCGGCAAGACGACCGTCTTGCGGCTCATCAATCGCCTGAACGACCTTGTCGAGGGAACCCGGATGACGGGCAAGGTCTATCTGGGGGACGAGGACATCTATGCGCCGGGCGTCGATCTACCCGCCCTGCGACGCCGTGTCGGGATGGTGTTTGCCCTGCCGTTGCCCCTGCCCGGCACGATCTATGAGAACGTCACCTATGGGCCCCGGCTCGCAGGTGAGCACAACAAGGCACGGCTCGACGAGATCGTGGAGCGCAGTCTGACCCAGGCCGCCCTGTGGGATGAGGTTCGCGACCGGCTCCATGCATCCTCGTACTCGCTCTCGGGCGGGCAGCAACAGCGACTGTGTATTGCGCGTAGCCTGGCGCTCGAGCCGGAGGTGTTACTACTCGATGAGCCCACCTCTGGGCTCGATCCCATATCGACGGCCAAGGTCGAGCAGTCGCTCTTTGAGCTGAAACAGCAGTATACCATCGTCCTTGTGCCGCACAGCATCCAGCAGGCGGGGCGCGTGGCCGACTATGCGGCGTTCTTTCTGATGGGCGAGCTGGTCGAGGCGGGCCCCGGCCGGCGTATCTTTACGGCGCCGCAACAGACGCAGACGCAGGACTATATCACGGGGCGCTTTGGATAGGCCGCAGCCCTGGGCACTGACCATGAATCCGTGCGACAGAGCGCTGCGCGTCGACCGGTCTTTTATGCCGCCTCATCGGTTCGGATAGAGTAGGAGCGCTCGTGGCCAAGATCGACGTCCACAACCTGAGTCTCTCTTACGGCAGCAAGCAGGCCCTGCACGACGTCAATGTCACCATCGAGGAGCGCCAGATCACGGCCCTGATTGGCCCTTCGGGGTGTGGCAAGTCTTCGTTTCTGCGCTGCCTCAACCGCATGAACGATACCATCCGTGGCGCGCGCGTAGAGGGCAGCGTGTTGCTGGATGGGGATGATATCTATGCGCCCCAGGTGGATGTGGTCGCGCTGCGGCGGCGCGTGGGGATGGTGTTCCAGCGCCCGAACCCGTTTCCGCAGTCGATTTTCGACAACGTGGCCTTTGGGCCCCGTATCCTCGGCCTCGCGCGCAAGAGCAAGCTCGCGGATATCGTCGAGGAGAGCCTTCGTGGGGCTGATCTGTGGGACGAGGTGAAGGACATCCTCGACCAGGACGCGCTGAGCCTCTCGCTGGGCCAGCAGCAACGCCTGTGCATCGCGCGGGTCATCGCCACCAGACCGAGCGTCATTCTGATGGACGAGCCCGCATCGGCGCTCGACCCGATTGCGACGCTGCGCATCGAGGATCTGATGCGTGCCCTGGCGCGAGAGTACACCATCGTCATTGTCACCCATAACATGCAGCAGGCGGCGCGCGTCTCGGACTATACGGCGTTCTTCATGATCGACGATATTGGCGCGGGGACTCTCGTCGAGTACGGGGAGACCGGCCGCGTCTTTACCAATCCGGCAGACAAGCGGACGGAAGACTATATTACCGGACGGTACGGGTAGGCGGCAGCGATGGTCAGTCTAGCGGTTCCGGCGCGACATAACGAGCGGCTGAGCGCCCTCGTGCAGCTCGCGGAGGCCGACGCCGAGCTCATCCAACTGCTCAAATCGGCGAACGTGAATGCCGTGGATCGCAGCGGCATCAACGATCATGGCGAGGTGCACGTGCGCATCGTCGCCAATGCGGCGCTGCGTATTCTGCGTTACCTCACGGAGGCGGGCATCGAGCCGAGTGTGGTCGAGCACCACGGCCTCACGCGGGAAGACGCAGAGGTCGTGGTGGTGCTCGCCGCGTGGCTGCACGATCTGGGAATCGCCTTCCATCGCGACGAACACGAGCGGTACAGCCTCATCCTGGGCTATAGCAAAGCGCGACAACTCCTCGCAGGAATCTATCCCGAGCCGCACCTTACGGCGATGGCGGCCGATGTGATGCACGCCGTGATCGCCCACAGCGCTGAGGAGCGCTGCCTGACGATCGAGGCGGGGGTGCTCAAGGTGGCCGACGCGCTGGATATGACCCAGGGGAGATCGCGGATTCCTTTCGAGGCGGGCAAGGTCAACATTCATTCGGTCTCGGCGTTGGCAGTCAAGTCGGTGACCATTGAAAGGGGTGAGGAGCGACCGGTGCGTGTATCGGTGCTTCTCAGCGCCTCGGCCGGCATCTTTCAGGTCGATGAGCTGTTGCGGCGCAAGCTCAGCAACTCGACGCTCGCGCCCTACGTCGAAGTGGTTGCACGCATCGAAGGGGATACGGAGCCGCGACTCTTTGAGGTGTACAAGCTCTGAAAGGACACGAGCATGCTCAGACAGACATTCGAGCGCGATCTGCGACGGCTACAAGACGAGGTGCTGGCCCTCGGGAATATGGTAGAGCGGGCATTGGCCGAATCCGTAGAAGCGCTCAAGCGGCGCGATCTCGTGGCCGCGCGCCGCATCATTGCCGATGACAGCAAGATCAACGCCAAGCGTTTCACCATCGAGGGTGAGGTCCTGGTGCTCATCGCCACGCAGCAGCCTATGGCCAGTGACCTGCGCGTGCTCGCGGCGATCCTCGAGACAGTCACCGAGCTGGAACGCATTGGTGACTATGCCAAGGGGATCAGCCGGATCAGCGAGATGATTGGGGATGCGCCGCTGCTCAAGCCGCTAGTGGACGTTCCGCGCATGTCGGCCAAGGCGTTGGACATGCTCCACCGTGCGCTCGATGCCTTTGTGCGGCAAGATGTCGAGGCGGCGCGGGCGATACCCAAGGAAGATGATGAGGTCGACGCGCTGTACAACCAGGTGTACCGCGAGCTCTTGACCTACATCATCGAGGACCCCTCGCGGATGGAGCAGGCGAATCAGCTCCTCTGGGTGGCTCACAACCTGGAGCGTGCTGCGGACCGCGTGACCAATATCTGCGAGCGGGTGGTGTTTACCGTGACGGGCGAGATGACCGAGATGGACACCACGGACACCGAGGAGGGTATCGCGGGAGTCTAGGTAGTGTCTGGAAAAGGCCACAGCGTCATTCTGAGCGTGGCGAGAAACCTTGTCGATGGGCGTCAAGGCCCCTCGCGTGCGCTCGGGGCGACTTTGTTTCTACGTCGGGTACGTTTTCGAAACGTGGCCTGGTCCCTACCCACAACGCACGAGACTGTCGAAGGGGCCCCGGTTTCTTCCGGGGCCCCTTATGCTATCCGTCTGGCGGAGGGTACCAGGTGGCCATCAACGGACGTATCGCCGCCGCCATCGACGGCAGTACCTCAAATGGTGCGGCGGCCATTTGCTCCGGCCTGGGAGATGACGACCTGGAGTGACTCTGTGCGGCGCGTTCTGGCCCTGGGACGGGCGTGCCCTGTTGGGGGACGGCGTTGGACCGGTGTGGTCATCGTGCGGTACACGTGGTAGCTCTGCACGAGGCGCACCGCCACATAGCCCACCGAGCCGCCAACGATGAGCCAGGCTACCAGGACGCCGCGCCAGGGCTGCGGCACCTGAGCGATGGCCAGCACTACGACGGCGCCGATGGCGACGACGAGTAGGAAAAAGGTGTTGCGCGACATGGCGATCTCCTTGAACATGAGGGCGACCGATCTCTGGCACCTCCGGCAGGCGGCGGGCAGGGGGCACGAATGAACAGCTCAGGCTCAGGTGCCGGCTATCCGCGACTCCAGGCTTCCCTGCGCCGCCTGGAGGGCGCGCTCAGCCTTGGCACGGCCGAACCCCCCCGTTGGCAGCCTGCTCCGTGTGTAGCGATAGACCCAGTTCGACGAGGGAAGACGCCCGTGGCGAGCGTGGTAGCGTCGTATCTCGTGCACGACAAAGGGCGGGATGTCGTCCAGGGACCGACCGCCCGAACGCGTCACCTGTGGCGGTGAGACCGCACCTGCGGCCGACGCGGGGAGGCGCACGGCCCGCGGGGGATAGCGTCGGCGCCACTCCTGTAACAAGCTGGGCGGTACCATCGCAGCCTGAAAGCGCTGACGCTGGCTGCCGTTCACGGCGACGAAATCCCCGCGCCCGCGGAGGGACTCGGCGCCACTGTCGTTGCGGCCGGTGGCGTTGTAGGCGGCGGAGCGATCCGCGACGCGACCAACAAGGCGCACGGGGACGTTGCGCATGGTGGTCGGGCCCAAGTCCCTCGCCAGCGGGTGCTGGGCTCCGAGGACGACGTGCAAGCCCGCGTGCCGACCTGCCTGCGTGAGGCGCGCCAAATAGTCCTTGATGCGCGGCCGCTGCATGACGAGCTCGGGCACCTCATCGATGAACACGTAGGTGAGGCCGCCGTGTCGACGACCGATGGTCTCCGCGAGGACCCGCAGCCCGGCTTCGCAGGCATCTGGCGCCCGGAACAGCCCGCCTCGCCATACCGAGGGATGCCCTGACAGCGGCTCGAACCCGCCACTGGGGTCAAAGAGGGCCACTTGTGCACCACCGATCATCTGTGCCGACAGGATCATGGTACGCATCAGTGTTGACTTGCCGCTGCCCGTCATGCCGATGACGGCGGCGTGCACGTTGGTGGGCGCGACGAGCTCGAGCACGAGCTGGTGCTGCTCCTCGTCGATGCCCAGCAGGAGGCTGCCCACGGGAATATCTGGCGCCGCGTCCCAGGCGTCCTGGTAGAGCAGTGTATCCGTCTGCTCCGCTTCGGGGCGGGGCACGCGCACGTACACGATGTTGCCGTCGACCTCGACGCTCACATCGGGTACATTGAGGGCATAGGCGAACTGTGGCCCGAGGGTGACCAAGCGCTTGAGGACGCGCGGATTGACCTGAAGGCCGTACTTCTCGTCACGGGGCGTCACCACGACCCTCTCCGTGGGCGCGATGTCGTCCACACGCCGAACCTCGGTTCGCCCGTCGCGTTGGGCGATACGCTCGTTGTGCCAAAGGAGGCCACAGTCACGGCATACGCCCAGGATACGGTGCAGACGGTCGGCATAGTGGGTGCCGGTGCCCCGTCGGTCGAGTAGGTTCTTCCATCGTGGCATGATGCTTCACCCTTGAGACTGATAGCGAGGGAAACAGAACGGATGTTCTAATAGCATTCTACCACGACATCGCTGAGGAGTCAAGTATTTTCCAGTGGGCATATTCTTGTTGTGATTTTGTGATTCATTTTGGGGAGTGGCGGTGCCGCCTTGGGAAACGGTGCTCGTGTTGTGGGATAAGCTGCCTCGGGATTGGGATAGTGCAGGCTCATGGTGTGGTCGCTCGCTATTGACCGGTCGTGCGTCCTGCGCTACGATGGTGCCGTCAATGCATTCGGTGGTCGGCCACAAGGTCCCGCTGGACGGGAGGGTGAGGGGGAGGCGATGGATAGCGAGAGCGGCAATGGAATTCCGACGCGCCTTCTGGGAGCGACGCGCGAGCGCGTATCGATCATCGGCGTAGGAGGGCACCACATCGGGCGCCCGTCTGACCCCGAGACGGGGATACGCATCATCCGCGCGGCAATCGACGCGGGCATCAACCTGCTGGACAACGCCTGGTGCTACCACGATGGGCGCAGCGAGGAGATCATGGGCAGGGCGCTACGCGACGGGTATCGGCAGCGCGCCTTCCTGATGACCAAGAACCATGGACGAGATGGGAAGACCTTTCGTCAGCAGCTTGACGAGAGCCTGCGGCGCTTGCAAACGGACTATATCGACCTGCTGCAGTTCCACGAGATCATCCACGAGGGAGAGCCGGATCGCATCTTTAGCGAGGGGGCTATCGAGGCGGCAGCCGAGGCGCGCGTGGCGGGCAAGATCCGCTACATCGGTTTCACCGGGCACCGCTGGCCACACCTGCTGCGTCAGATGATCGAGCACGGGTTCCAGTGGGACACGGTGCAGATACCGATCAATCTGCTGGATGCCCACTATCGCAGCTTTGCCGCCGAGATCCTGCCCATGGCCCAGGCGCGCGGGATCGGCATCATCGGCATGAAGGGCTTGGCGGCAGGCCGCATTCTAGAGGCGGGGATATCCGCTCGCGAGGCGCTGTCCTATGCCCTCTCCCAACCTATCGCCAGCCTGATCTGCGGCATGGAGTCGTTGGAGGTGTTGGAGCAGAACCTGCAGATCGTGCGCGACTGGCAGCCGATGGAGCGCGACGAGCAGGCGGCCCTCCTCGAGCGCGTCGCCGAGGTGGCCGCAGATGGGCACCTAGAAGACTACAAGACGGGCTGACCCCGCCCGGCGCGTGGGCGCTCGGCCACACGCCGGAACGGTGATCTCGTGGGCGCCGTTGATCCTGGGACGTAGAGGTGAGGCGGCCACATTTCGGCCACGTGGTTCCGATGCAGGTGACGGCCGAGAGGGAGGGCTCTAGCGAACGGTTCGTGCAAGCGTCGTATCCTACCCTATCACACAATCGAGGAGATACGCCATGGCAGACGTCGTGAGCATCGAAGGAATCGGTGAGGTGTACGGCGCCAAGCTCCAGGCCCTCGGTATTGGCACCACCGAGGTCCTGCTCGAAGCGGGTGCGAGTGCCAAGGGGCGCAAGGAGCTCGCCGAAAAGACCGGCATCAGCGGCACGCTCATCCTCAAGTGGGTGAACCGCGCCGATCTCTACCGCATCAAGGGGGTCAGTGAAGAGTACTCGGATCTGCTCGAGGCGGCGGGGGTCGACACGGTGCCCGAGCTCGCCCAGCGCAACCCCGACAACCTCTATCAGGCGCTCGCCGAGCTCAACGCGGCCAAGCGGCTCGTGCGTCGTCTGCCCGGCCGTGACCAGGTGGCGAACTGGATTGCCCAAGCGAAGGAACTACCCCGGGTGATGACGTACTGATGAATTTCGTGCTCTTTGTTCCCGACGAGCAGCGCGCTGAGAGCGTGTCGTGTTACGGGCATCCGCTGGTGCGGATGCCCAACTATACTCGGCTCGCCGAGGAGGGCGTGCGCTTCGATCAGTGTCACGTCGCGCATACGGTCTGTTCGCCGTCGCGCTGCTCGCTGATGACCGGCTGGTACCCCCACACGGCCGGGCATCGCACCCTGTGGCACCTGCTGCGCCCTCACGAGCCGAGTCTCTTTGGCTACCTGCGTGAGGCGGGCCACCATATCGAGTGGCACGGCAAAAACGACCTGTATGCGCCCGAGTGTTTTGATGCCTGCGTCGACCGCTACGGCCACGCGGGGGGCGGACACACGGGGCCGAGCCTGCAGGCGTATGGCGAGCCCGGCTACTACTCTTTCCTGTGCGAGCCGTTCGCCGGTGGGCTCGAAGATACGGCCGATATGCGCAACGTGCAGGCGGGGATCGATTTCCTCCGCTCACGGCGCCCAGGCGACCCGCCGTTCGTGCTCTACCTGCCGTTGAGTATGCCGCACCCGCCCTATGGCGCGCCCGAGCCGTTCCACAGCATGTATCGCCCCGAGGATGTGCCCCCCCTCCGCCCCGCTGGGCTGGAGGGCAAGCCGTCGTTCCACGCGCTGATCCGCCAGTACCGCGAGCTCGACGCCCTGCCGGAGGGGTATTTCGAGCGCATCCAGGCCGTGTACCTGGGCATGAACGCCTACGTTGACTGGATGCTGGGGCAACTGCTGGACACGCTCGACGCGACGGGTCTCGCCGCTGAGACCACCGTGGTCGTCACCTCTGACCATGGTGACTGGGCCGGCGATTATGGCCTCGTGGAAAAGTGGCCCAGCGGGCTGGACGACTGCCTCACGCGGGTGCCGCTGATCATCCGCTCGCCCGGTAACCGCGCGGGGCACGTGGTGCACGAGCCGGTGGAGCTGTTTGACATCGCCGCGACGGCGCTGGACCTGGCCGGTGTTGAGGCGCGCCACACGCACTTTGCGCGGTCGCTGGTGCCGCAGCTCGAGGGCGCGCCGGGAGATGCGACGCGCGCCGTCTTTGCCGAGGGAGGGTACGATCCCCATGAGCCCCATTGCTTTGAGGGGCGCTGGGCGGAGTATGACATCCCGCGGTCGCCTGAGCACATCTACTGGCCCAAGGGGCTGCAGCAACAGGAGCATCCCGCCAGCGTCTGCCGCACGGCGATGATCCGGACGCAAGACCACAAGCTCGTGCGCCGCACCGCGGATGTCTGCGAGCTGTACGATCTCGCGGCGGATCCGCGCGAGCTGCACAACGTGTACGACGACGCGCGCTATGGTGAGGTGCGGGCGGATCTCGAAGCACGGCTGCTCGACTGGTACATCCGCACGGCGGATGTGGTGCCGTTCGACGAGAACCCTCGCGGCCTGCCGCAGCGGTAACCCACGTCGCGGGCCGAACGCGTTC
>DUUT01000095.1 GCA_012841405.1 Chloroflexota bacterium | reverse complement strand
CGCGACGGCGCCCACCGAGCCTTCGGCCGCCGCGCCCTCTCCGACGCCTGCCGTGGCGGCGACGCCGTCACCCGCGCCCACGCCGGTAGACCTGGGGTACACGAACCCCGTCTACCCGGCGGATTTCCCCGACCCCTTCATTCTGCGCGTCGGCGACGTCTACTATGCCTACGCCACGAATGCCCGCGGCAAGAACGTGCCGGTGATCCGCTCCTCCGACCTCTTGACGTGGGAGGAGGCCGGCGAAAAGGGGGATGCCCTCCCCGACCTGCCCCCCTGGGCGGCGGTCCTGCAGGGCCTCACCTGGGCGCCCAGCGTGCTGCCGCGCGACGACGGCCATATGCTCTACTATGTGGCGCGCAACACCGCTACGGGACAGCAGTGCATCAGTCATGCCGTCTCCGAGAGCCCCGACGGCCCGTTTGTCGATGACGGCGAGGCGCCGTGGTTGTGCCAGACGGAGCAGGGGGGCTCCATCGACCCCGAGCCGTTCGTCGACGACGACGGGACGGCGTACCTGCTGTGGAAGAACGACGGCAACTGCTGCGGCCTGCCGGTGTGGCTCTATGCCCAGTGGCTGTCGGCGGATGGGCGCGCGCTCCTCGGGGAGCCCGCCTGCCTCATCACCTACGACCAGCCCTGGGAGCACCCCCTCGTCGAGAACCCCAGCATGGTGCGGCACGAGGGGCGCTACATCCTCATCTACTCGGCCGGCAACTATGCCGATCGCTACTATGCGGTGGGGTACGCCGTGTGTGATTCGCCGCTGGGCCCCTGTGAAAAGCCCGCCGACCGGCCCATCCTCAGCTCAGCGGGCGATTCCGTGGGCACAGGCGGGGCCTCGTTCTTTCGTGACGCCGACGGCGACCTCTGGATCGCCTACCATGCCTGGACCGAGCCGGTGGTGGGCTACCCCGGCGGCAAGCGTTCCCTGCACCTGGCGCGAGTGCGCTGGGAGGATGGGGCGCCTGTCTTTTTGCGGCCAGAAGCAATGTCCCGTTGATTGGCTTTGTAGTAACGCAGTCATTCCTTGCTTCTCTTGTACAGTGAATAAACGAATGAATTCGTTACTACATAGATGCTTCTCCCTCATGGTGTGTAGTGGCTCGCCTTTGTACTAACGAATCCATTCATTGGTACTCTTGTACAGTGAGTGAACGAATGAATTCGTTACTACGTAGTGACTTCTCCTTCGTGGTGGGTAGCAGCGCATGTGAATAGCGTTGGGTCGCAACCATTGCCCTTACTGTGGGCAGCCGTTGCGACGCTTGCGCGTCGGGTGGCGGCGGGCTCTCCGGACGTCAGCCCTCCGGTGTGATGCGCAGGACGAAGGCGTGGTCGCAGGGGCGCTCGGCGGGGAGCCGGACGCGCAGCCCGCGGCTGCCTCGCGACCAGCGCAGCGGCTCGGCAACCCCCAGCATCTCCACCTTGGCGATGGCCCTCGGCAGGAGCGTTAGGTCGGCGCCCAGGGATTGGATGACGGCATCGCCCCGCTCCGGCCATCCGAGCACGATGGCGTAGAGGATGTCGCCCTTGGTGGTAAAGCGCACGTCGCGCGGGGTGAACGCCTGCCGCGCCGTGTCCTGGAACGACCCCGCCACGACGCGCGTCGGGCCCTCGCCGTATACCTTCCAGGGGCGCGTGGCATAGATCGCCTCGCCGTTCACGGCCAGCCAGCGGCCGATCTCTAGCAGGATCTCTTGCTCCGGCTCGGGGATGGTGCCGTCGGGGCGTGGGCCGATGTTGAGGAGCATGGCTCCGTTCTTGCTGACGATGTCGGCCAGATCGCCGATGATGTCGCGCGCCGTCTTGTACTCCTGATTCTCGACATAACCCCAGGAATTCCTCGAGATCGAGGTATCGGTCTGCCAAAAGATGGGCCGCGTGTCGGTAAGCTGCCCGCGTTCGATGTCGTACACGGCGGTGCCCTCGCGAAACGCCTGGTGCTTGTAGTTGATGGCCACACCCCGGCCCCACTCGGCGCCCCGGTTATAGCAGTGAGCGGCGAAACGGCGCAGGTAGGGCTCAAAGGCGGGCGTCTCGATCCACCAGTCGAACCACACGAGCTGCGGCGCGTACTTGTCCACCACCTCGCAGGTGCGCGCCAGCCAGTCGTCGAGGAATGCCTCGTGGGGTGGCGTGGTGCGGGGATGGGCCGGCCCGTAAAAGGCGGCGTAGCGGGGATCCTGCACGTCCGAGGGGAACTGCATCCCGCCGTCCATGAACCACCAGTGCTCGGCGCGATGGCTGGAGAGGCCAAAGACCAGCCATTGGCGTCGCACCGCCGCGGCCAGCTCGCCGATGAGGTCGCGCTTGGGCCCCATCTTGGCGGCGCACCACTCGGAGAAGCCGCTGTCGTACATGGCGAACCCATCGTGGTGCTCGGCCACGGGCACCACGTACTTGGCCCCCGCGCGCCGAAAGAGGCCGGCCCAGGCGTCGGGGTCAAAGTGTTCCGCCCGAAAGAGGGGGATGAAATCCTTGTACCCAAAGCGGTCTTGGGGGCCGTAGGTGGCCACGTTGTGCTCGAATTCGGGCGTTCCCCGCTGATACATGTTGCGCGGGTACCACTCGTTGCCGTAGGCGGGCACGGCATAGGGCCCCCAGTGGACAAAGATGCCGAATTTGCCGTCGAGGTACCAGTCGGGCACGGTGTAGCGCGCCAGAGACTTCCAGGTCGGCTTGAACGGTCCGGTGGCCGGGACGAATGGCTTGGGCATGGAGGGCTCCTTTCGGGTCGAGGTGGCGGCGCCGGCGTGGCGCGCGGGGGTGGTATACCACATGACCGCGATTCGTGGAACCTCGATGCGCCCCGCCGCGTAGCGGAAGGCGGGATGGCGCCTCGTGCCGATGCCATAGGAGAGGGCGCACGCGAGGTCATTCCCGCGTGCGCCCTCTCGGATATCTCGTATCTCGGCGTGGCGTCGGTCGATCAGCCGGCCTTCCAGGCGTCCAACTGATTTTGCATCTCGTCGATGATCGCCTGTACTCCGGCGGCCTTGAGCTGGTCGATGTACTCGGGGATGGCCGTTTCGGGGTCGACCTGGCCGTCGTTGATCAGCTGGCCATACTCTGCCTTGACGGCGGTGATCTGCGCGATCTCGTTCTGTACGGGCGTGCGGTCAAAGGTAAAGCCCAGCGCCTTGGAGGGCATGGCGGTGTCGTTCATCTCCTTGGTCTTGGGCCAGGCGCCCACCTGCACCGGGTCGCGGTAGGGGGCATTGAACTGGTTGCCAAACATCCAGTCGCTGCCGGGGTTGTAGCCGCTCGTCTCGCCGGTGACGCCCTCGGGGAACCCCGCCAGGTTCTGCTCCTTGTCCACCCACACCCAGTGCTTGCCCTCGATGCCGCGGCAGATGAGGGTGTACACCTCCACGTTGGTGTTCAGCATCTCGAGCACCAGCATGGCGTTGTCGGGCGACGGGCAGCTGGCGCCGATGCCGTTGAGGGTGGCGGTCGCGCCGGCCGTGTCGAGGATGAGCGGATCGGTGAGGTTCTTTATCACCCACTCGTGGCCGAAGGCGCTCATGAGTTCCGCCTCGTTGCCCGGCTTTTCCACGTGATGCATATAGATGTACTTACCGGCGCGGACGGCGGCCTGGGCCTCCTCTGCGGGTAGCGGGTCGCGCGGGATGATGCCGTCCTCGACAAGCTTTAACGTGATGGCCATGGCCTGGGCGTACTCGGGGCTCTCGGGCGAGAGCACCACCTTGAGATCGTCGTCGTCGGCATAGATGCCGACCACACCCACGGCGTCATCGAGGGGGTCGATACCCCAGTACTGCTGCATAAAGTAGGTGTCGCCCGTGTTGCCGCCGGTGCCCTGGGCCCAGTACTCTGGCGTGATCCCCTCGCCGTCCCGGACCTCCTTCAGGAAGGGCTCCATATCCTCCCAGCTCTCGATGGCGGCGAGGTCGAGGCCGTACTTTTCCGCCATATCCTTGCGCACTTCGACGCCCCAGGGCTTGGGGAAAATCTGCTGGTTGATGACGGCATAGATCTTGCCCTTGGCGCGGGCGGCCTCCCAGGTGCTCTCGGGCATGCTGGCCCACAGGCCCGGGGCCTTGGCCGGCAGCAAGTCGTCCAGGGGGTGCAGGTTGCCGTTGGCCACGTTCTGCACATAGCTGTTGGTCCAGGGGCAGGTGAAGGCAATGTCCACCTGCTCGCCGGCGGCGAAGCGCATGGTGATCTTGTCGTTGAAAGCGCCCCAGTCGATGGGCTCGAGGGTCAGGTGGGTGTTGATGGTGGGCTCCAGGATCGCGTTCATCGCGTCCTGCACCTCGGCCAGGTCCGTGGGCACGATGCCGGCATAGGTGTACTTGATGTCGACGATCTCCTCGGGCGCCTTTTCGGCGGCCGGGGCCTGCGTCGCCGTCTCTGCGGCGGGCTTTTCCGACTCTGCGGATGGGGCCGCCGTAGGCGCGGGCGTCGCCGCGGGGGCGCACGCCACCACGAGCGCCGTGGTGGCGCCGATGCCGGCCAGGCGCAGGAAGTGACGCCTGCTGATGGATAGGGACACGTGCTCGCTCATTCTGCTCCTCCCAAGGTCTCAAACCTGAGAATCGTTCTCGGCTCCATTCGTCTCGACAATGGCTTGTCTGTTGGGCTGGATACCCGTGGATCGGCTATGCACCCCCTTTCGTGACTCGACCTATTTGAAAGCGCCGATGGTGATGCCCCGCACGAAATAGCGCTGCGCCAACAGGAAGGCAAAGATCGCCGGGCCGGCGGCCAGCACCGCCATGGCCATGCGCGCCGGCTGGATCGGGATGGCCACCCCAGTGGTCTGCGGGTTGGCGGCCAGGAACTGGATGTTCGTCATGAGCTTGTACAGCAGGTACTGCAGCGGCGCCAGGGTCGCCTTGTCGATGTACAGGAGCGCCAGGAACCAGTCGTTCCAGTACATCAGCAGGTAGAACAGCCCGATGGTGGCCAGGGGCGGCGTCGACAGCGGCGCCACGATCTGGAAAAAGATGCGCCACTCGCCGGCGCCGTCGATGCGCGCCGCCTCGAGGATCTCTTGCGGGAGCTGCGCAAAGTAGGTGCGCAGGATGAGCACATAGTACGGGACGATGAGGTGCGGCAGGATGAGCGCTAGAAGGCTGTCCTTGAGCTGCAGCACCCGCGTGACTACGATGTACGAGGGGATCAGCCCGCCGCTGAACAGCATGGTGAAAAAGACATAGAATGATAGCGGTCCCCGCAGGGTGAAATCGGTGCGCGAGAGCACGTATCCAAGCAGCGCCGCGCTCAGCAGCCCAAACGTCGTGCCCAGCACCGTGATCGTCACGGTCACGCCGTAGGCACGGTAGAGCTGCTGGGGCACCCGCAGCACGTACTCGTAGGCGTGGGTGGTGAACCCCACGGGCCATAGTGAAAAGCCCTGTGTCGTGATGGCCGCCTCGTCCGAGAGCGAGATCGAGACGATGAGGATCATGGGAACCAGGCACGCGATGCTGATGGCGATGAGCACCGCGTGGATGAACAGGTGCCCCATGGCCTCCTGCAGGCGGTACGACCGTAACTGCTTGGCTAACATGGACATCGATTCCGCGTCTCCATCTGTGCGTACGTCGGCGCATGCCGGCCGGCGCGCGCCGGGGCGCCCCTAAAAGAGGGCGCGCTCCGGGTTGATCCGGCGGACGATCCAGTTCACGAGTGAGATGAGCACCAGCCCCACCACCGCCTGATAGAACCCCGCCGCCGCAGCCATGCTTACGTTGCTCAGCTGCCGCAGCGAGCGATAGACAAAGGTGTCGATGACGTCGGTGGTGCGGTAGAGGGCCGGCTGGTCCTGCGTGACGTTGTAAAACAGGCCAAAATCTGCGTAAAAGATGCGGCCGACCTGGAGCAGCAGATTGGTCACGATCAGTGGCACGAGCAGCGGCAGTGTGACGTACACGATCTGCTGCAGCTTGGTGGCTCCGTCGATCTTGGCCGCCTCATAGTACTCGGGGCTGATGCCCAGGATGCCGGCCAGGTAGACGATGCTCCAGAACCCGATGTTCTTCCATAGGTGGACGATGGTGAGGATGCCCGGCCAGTACTCGGCCGACTGGTACCAGCGAATGCTGTCCAGCCCCATGCTGGCGATCAGTCGGTTGACCCAACCCGGCGGGTTCGCGCTGAGAAAGCCGAACACGAAATAGCCGGCGATCACCCAGGAGACGAAATGCGGCAAAAAGAGGGCTGTCTGGTAGAGCCGCGCCATCATGCTCTTGTAGATCTCGTTCATGAGGATGGCGATGATCACCGAGATGACGAGAGTCGTGCTGATAAAGATGGCATTGAGCACCAGCGTGTTGTAGGTGATACGCCAGGCGGTGCCCCGGGCAAAGAGGTAGCGAAAGTTCTCCAGGCCCACCCACCTGCTGCCCAGGATCCCCTCGTTGAAGCGATAGTCCTTGACGGCGATCACCAGGCCGAACATGGGCAGGTAGGCAAAGATCAGGATCTGCACGAGGGCGGGCAGGCCCATGAGCAGCAGCGTCAGGTCGCGCCCCCGGTTGCGGCGACGTCCCGCTTTCGCCGCGTGGGTGCGTGGCGTGCGCTCCACCGTCGGTTGATCCGCGGTCGCGAGGCGTGCTCCATCCATAGCCGATCTCTCCTCAAGAGACAGGGCGCGATGCCGCCATGCCGGGGCCAGCCATGTGGTTCACGCGGCAGAGCCCTTGTGCTATACTGGCATCGGGCGTGCGACAAACCGGCGCTGTGTGCCTACCATCCCCGCGCCTCTAGCCTAGCAGGTGATCGGGGGCTTGTCGATGACATGAAGGTGCCATTTGTGGACATGATGAGGGCGTAGCGAGAGTGGATGTTTCCGAGTTCGCCACCCAGGTAGCAGACGCGTTCGAGCACCTCTACGATCTCGTGCACCTGCGCGGTCATCCGCTCCTAGCGAGCTTGACATCGAACGGCGATCCCGTCAAACAGCGGGCGCGCCAGCTGCATCGCATCCTGCTGGACGTGGTGGCGGAGTTGGACCCGGGCCCCCAGGCGCCCACCCTCTCCCCCGAATGGCGTCGGCATCGCCTCATGGTGTGGCGCTATGTCGACGGCCAGAACACGCAGACGGTGGCCGACCGCCTGGTGGTGAGCCTGCGCCACTGCTACCGGCTACAGAGCGCCGCCCTCGATGACGTGGCGCGCATCCTGTGGGAGCGCTACGGTGCCAATCCCCCCGAGCCCACGGCGCCGGCCGAGGCGGCCCGGGAGGCGGCGGAGGTCGGGCGCCTGGAGATGCTGCGGCTCGAGGCGGCGCGTATGGCGCAGGCCGACTGCTACGCGCGTGTGGCGGACGTGGCGCAAGGCGTCGTGGCGCTCCTCGACGAGATGCTGCGCGCCCGCCGGCTGAGCGTGCGCGCCGAACTCGAGGCCGACCTGCCCGAGGTCTCGGTAGATCAGCCGTTGCTGCGCCAGATGCTGCTGGGCGCCCTGGGGTACCTCATCGAGCGCGCCGAGGACGCCACGGTGCATCTGCGGGTGGAGGCGCGGGGCGCCATGGCCAAGCTGTCGGTGCGCGTCGAGCCCCCCGAGGCGATGGCCGCGCCGGAGGCCCGGGAGGCGAAGGAGCGCGTGTCGGCGCTGTCCGAGATGGCGGCGCTCACCAATGCCCAGGTATCGCCCATCTTTGGTGCGACGCGAGAGGACTCGGGCGTGGTCGGGTTCGAGTTGGGCCTGCCCATCGCCGAGCGCACCGTGTTGGTGGTGGACGACAACGAGGACGTGCTCGAACTCTTTCGCAGCTATCTCAGCCCCCACCGCTACCGCGTGGTGACGGTGCGCTCCGCGCGCCAGGCGCTCGATCTGGCGCGGGAGGTCCAGCCCTACGCCATCACCCTGGATTTGATGATGCCGGGCCAGGATGGCTGGGACGTGCTTCAGACCCTCCTGAGCCAACCCGACACGCGCCACATCCCCGTCATCGTCTGCACCGTGCTCCGCCAAAAGGAGCTGGCCCTGTCGCTGGGCGCCGCGGCGTTCCTGGCCAAGCCGACTACCGAGGCGGCGTTGCTGGCCGCTCTGGAGTCGCTGGAGGAGCGGTGAGGGTGCTGTCAGCTACCTCCTGAATCCAGCGGACCGCCTCCGACGGCGTCAGCCCGCCCACCTTTTCGATCACTACCGCCCCTCGCATGGTCTGCTGATTGGCCATCTCGTCCTGCCCCGACACGATCACGATGGGCGTCTCGCGCCACTCGGGCTCGTTGCGGATCGCCTCCACCACCTCGGTGCCCGCCAGATCGGGCAGGCCCAGGTCGAGAAAGACGAGGTCGGGCCGGTGGAGGCGCAGCATTAGGAGCCCCTCCTGCCCGCTAAAGGCGCCGATGGCCTGACAGGGGCGCAGCGGGTTGTCCTCGACGAGGCGGCGCATCAAGAGCACGAAATCCTGGTCGTCGTCGATGACCAGCACCTTGTCGATGCGCTCGCCGAACTGGCGCAGCGCGGTGCGCACGCTGCGGTGCGACACCGGCTTGATGAGGAACCCATCCACCGCCAGGTGCCGCAGCAGCGCGGTGCCGGGCAGTGGACAGGCGACGATGGGCACGCGGCCCAGACCCCACGAGCGCGCCAGATCGTCGAGGCGTTCGTACGCCGGGCTTCCCGCCCCCGGCGCCAGCGGCGATGGCGACGAGCCACCCCCTCCCTCTCCAACGCGTGAGAGGCGGAATCGACCACCACCACCTGGGGGACCATCTGGCGGCAGGACTGCGCCGCCTGCTCCAGGTCGGCCGCCACCACCACGCGAAAGCCACGCACGTAGCGCATGAGCAGGGCCGCCGCCGAGGGGCTGCGGGTGACGGCCAGGAGGACGGGCTCCTCCCGGATGCCCGAGCGCGATGCGCTGGGGCGACCGGGGCGCAACGCCGGCGCCCCCTCGACCTCGGCGTCCCGCGCTTTGGCGGGTAGAGCAAAGTAGAAGGTGCTCCCCCGCCCGACGACGCTCTCGACCCAGATGCGGCCGCCATGCAGCGTCACGAAACGCTTGCTGATGGCCAGGCCGAGGCCTGCGCCGCCGTGGGGCCGGCGCGTGCTGCCGTCCGCTTGGCGAAACTCATCAAAGACGCCGGCCTGATCCTCCGGCGCGATCCCCACGCCGGTGTCCGCCACGGCCACCACCAGCTCGTCATCCTGCTGATAGGCGCGCACGGTGATCGAGCCCTCGTCGGTAAAGCGGGCGGCGTTGTTCAGCAGGTTGAACAGCACCTGGCGGATGCGCGTGGCGTCGACGTGCACCCCGGGGAGGTCGGGCGCGACGTCGGTACGCAGCTCCAGCCCGCGCACCTCGACGAGGCTGCGGGCCGTCGCCACGGCCTCGGCGATGAACTCGGCCGGCTGCACCTCCTCGAGGGTCAGCTCGAGCTGCGCGGCCTCGATGCGCGACACGTCGAGCACGTCGTTGATGAGGCTCTGCAGGTGGTAGGCGTTGCGGTGGACGATTCCCAGGTCACGCAGGTAGGCGGGCGGCAGCTGCCCGCCATAGTACTCGGGCGACTCGGTCATCAGCTCGGTGAAGCCGAGGATGAGGTTCAGGGGGGTGCGCAACTCGTGGCTGATGGTTTGTGCGAACTGCTGCTTTAGGCGGCGCGCCTCCTCCGCCTGGGCCGTCGTGAGCGTCAACATATAGTTGAGGCGCTCCAGCCGGTAGGTGGCGTCGTCCAACGCCTTGACGACGCGTCGCAGCTCGCCGCGCTGGTTGCGGGCCGCCTCCTCGTTGCGCCGAGCCTTCTCATAGCCGAGGAACACCCACGTCACGGCGGTGTAGAGGCTGCGGGCCGAGATCCAGGTGGCCGCCGTCACCAGCGCCAGGATCGCCAGGGGGAGCGCGACGCCGGCGCGGACGACGCTGCGCATCAGCGCGCCCAGCGCCGGGGGGAACGCGCTCCCCGCGGGCCACGGCGGCCACGCGCCGGCCAGGCCCAGGGCCAAGATCAGCGCACCCGCTACCGCGGCTACCAGCAGGTGCGCTGCCTGGCCGAGGAGCACGCTCCCCAGGATGACGGGCAGCAAGCACAGGTAGGCGAGGTCGGGCGCCGGGAACATGAGTCGGGCGCAGAGGACGGCCGCCACGATGGCCCACACCAGCAGGTGGGCGGCGAGGGTCGGGTGGCGTCGACGCGCCACCACCGCCCCCGCCGCGCCCGCTACGAGGAGCGCGATGCGCAACCATGCCAGGGAGAGGGCGGTGCCCGTCGGGCGCGCCCACACGACCCACACGAACCAGCCGTATCCGGCCGCGCCGCTGAACAGGGCGACGGCGACGAGCGACTTTTCGCGGAGGTCCGCCAGGTTCGTGGGCAGGTCCGTGCTCTGCTGCGGTCCGGTCATCGGCAACCTCTCACGGGCACATGACGATCCGCACCACACCCGTGTCCGGCTCTACCCAGGTGCCGTGGTTCGTCTCGTCGCCGTTCCGCCGGCGGTCGATGTGGAAGGCGCCGTCGGCGTCCAATTGCCCCTCGTCCACACTGATGTACGGGCTCAGGCTGTGCATGATGGGCGGGTTCGAGTAGGCGGCGTCGCGGGCCATCTCCGGCGCGACCTTGGGGCGGAGGTGCAGGCGATAGCCGGCGCCCACCAGGTAAAAGGTGTGCCGGTCAGCCTGCACGATGAGGCCCCTGGCGCGCTGTGGGCTCTCGGCCACGGGCCGCGGCGCGCGGCTGGGCGGGTGGCGCCAGTCCTTGGCCGCCCAGCGCATGGGCCCCTCGCCGAACTCCACGAGGCCGATGCAGCCGTCCAGGTCGAGCGTCATCCCGCCGAGTCCCTCCTCCTGGACGACGGCATGGATGCGGCCCGTGCCCTGGTAGGCGAGCAGCAGGGGGATGGCCGCCGCGACGCAGCGGAAACTGTCCACCATCATGCGCGCCTCGGGGCGCAGCGAGCCGTCCTCGGCGATCACCGACTCGACGCCAAAGATGTGGTAGCCGATGGCGCCATAGTCGGCCAGGGCGCGGAACATCAGCCAGGCGTTGGATCCCCAGGGCGCCGACTCGGGCACAAAGAGGGGGTTGTCGTCCCGAACATAGCGGGCGCAGGTGGCCTCGTACCCCTTGGCGTCGGCGATATAGATGTCGGGGGCGATGAGGTCGATGTGGGGGGCGACGGCCTTGTACACGTCCAGCACCTTGCCCACGGCGCCGCCGGAGGGATAGTCCTGACCGGCGATGCGCCAGCCGATCTCGCCGAGCCAGACGTTGAGGTACATGGGGATGTCGAGGACCGCCTTACCCGCCTCGGCCAGGCGGTCGATGTAGGTGGCGATGCTCCAGGCGGTCATGATCTCGCCCGCCGCATCCCCGAACAGCTCGGGCCAGGAGCCCTCCTCGCGGGCGCCCGCCTCCCGCCAGATGGCGGCCACCGGGCTCTCCTCGCGGGCTCTGAGAGCGGCCGCCAAGTTGCGCGGTACGGACCTCTCAAAGGTGGCCTGCGCCTCGGGGCCATAGTCGCGGTCACTGCCCAAGATGCCCGGCTCGTTCTCGATCTGCAGCGCGATGACCGAGCCCTCGGCGTCGTACTCCTTCAGGTACTGGCACAGCGCGACAAAGGCGCGGTGGTCCGCCTCCCACGTCGCCTCGCAGTGGGACGAGAGCACCCACAGGGGCACGCCGGTGGGCGCCATGACCCGCTTGAAGCGCGCGGAGTCGGTCTTGACCCAGGCAGGGCATAGTCCATGTCGCCGTTCTTCCAGGTAGCGAACCAGAGGAGCACCAGCTTGACGCCGTGGCGCCGCGCGCTGCTCAGCAACTCCCCGACGGAGGAAAAGTCAAAACGCCCCACCTCGGGCTCCACCTGCTCCCAGTAGACGGGGATCTCGAGGGTGTTGCCGTGGAGCAACTTGACCGCCTGGAAGGCGGTCTCGGCCTCGGCGGCGTTGTAGCCGCTCGAGTTGCGCGCCTGGCCGCCGATGGAAAAGAAGGGCTTGCCATCCACCGTGAACACCCGCTGAACCTCTGCCATGGTCGTTGCACTCCTTGTGTGTGGGATCCGGTCGGACGTGCGGGACGATTATACGCCGCCATGGCCGAGCGCCATGGCGCCGGCGGCGCGCCCCACGCGCGGCTCAAGCCGGCGGCTGGGTGGCCCAGAGTACTGGGCTCGGAAGCGCGCCGAGGCGCGCTGCGACACGTATGCGGAGGTCAGCCCGCCTCGGCGGGCTTGGGCGGCTCAGACGGGCCGTTTACGGCTCGGCGCCGATGCGACGCGCTCGTCGCCCACGTCAACGCGCCCTCTGCGCGAGCGGTTGACATGGCCTCGCGAGTGTGTTAGCGTGGCCGTGTCGCGCACATGGTGGTATACCGTATGCCGGATACCGCCCTCTATGATGTAGGAGAGGTCATGTCCCCCTCGGCCGGTCGCCTGTCGCAGTTGCCCGAGATGCAGAGTTGCCCCAAGCTGGATCGCAGCCTGCTCAGGGATCAGGCCGCCGATACGCTGCGCACGTTCATCAGCACCGGCCGCATCCCGGAGGGCACGCGCCTCACGGAGCGCGAGGTTTCGCAGCTGCTGGGCATCAGCCGCATGCCGGCTCGCGAGGCGCTGCAGGTGCTGGAGGCGGAGGGCCTCATCATCCGTCGCGCCCACGGGCGCCATGTCATCGTGTTGGATGAGGCGTCGGTGCGCAGTCTCCACGAGGTGCGCTGGACGCTCGAGCGCCTGGCGGCCGAGCGTGCGGCGGCGAATCGCACGCCTGCCCACTGTGCGGAGCTGTATGCCCGGCTGGATGACCTGGGGGCGGCCATCGCCGCCGGCGATCCGGCGCGCTGCACGCGCTGCGACCTGGCCATCCACCGCGCCATCTGGCGACAGGCGGCCAACCCGTACCTGTTGAGCGTTCTCGAGTCACTCTTGGGAGTGATCTATGTCCTCGCCGAACGCGTCAAGGTGTATGGCCGTGGCGATTCTGATGTCTACCTCGAGCAGCACCGCACGCTGATCAGCCTCATCGCAGCGGGCGATGCCGCCGGGGCGGGCGCGGCTGTAGCGGCGCAGCTGCAGAGGGCGCTGCAGGCGTCATTGCGTACGTTTCGCGTGTCCGACGTAGCCGAGGCGCCGCCACACGGAGGGGCACCGAGCGGGTAGCACGTCGACCCGATGGAGAGCGGTGCGACGAGCGGCAGCGGCTGCAGAGCCGCACGTCGCGTGTTCGATCAGTGAATCGACTCATGCTAGGAGGCAACCACGATGAGACCGAATCGCTTGCGGCAACTCCTCAATGAGGGCAAGCCCACCGTCGGCACCCATGTCATCACCCCCTGGCCGGGAATGATCGAGATCATCGGCCACTCTGGAGCGTTTGACTATATCGAATACGTCGGCGAGTACTCGCCCTTTACGAGCGAGCAACTCGACGACATCGGGCGCGCGCTGGACCTCTTCCCCAACATGTCGTCGATGATGAAGGTCGAGGAGCAGACGCGTGGCTTTATCGCCCAGCGCTCTATCGACTCGGGCATTCAGAACGTCCTCTTTACCGATGTCCGCTCCGCGGACGAGGTGCGCGAGTGCGTGCGCTTGGTGCGCTCCGAGACGCCGGAGGCGGGGGGAGTGCACGGTGCCGGCATGCGGCGCGCCGTGGGCTACCTCCTCGAGGGGGGCTCCCAGGCGTGGGTCGACGCGATGAACGACGTCGTCATCGCCATCATGATCGAGAAAAAGGCCGCCATGGATGATCTGGAGGCGATCCTCGCCGTGGACGGCGTGGATATGCTCCAGTTTGGCCCGAGCGACTATTCCGTGAGCATCGGCAAGCCCGGCGGCGGGCGTCTGCCGGAGGTGCAGGAGGCCCAGAAGCGCATGGTGGCCATGGCGCTCGAGGCGGGCAAGCATCCGCGCGTCGAGATCGGCAGCCTCGAACAGGCCAAGCCGTGGATGGACCTCGGTGTGCGCCACTTCTGTGTGGGGTGGGATATCAGCGTGGTCTTTGGCTGGTGCAAGCAGCAGGCCCAACTGGCGGAGGAGCTCGGGCTCAAGGGCGCGGCTGCGGGCCCCGAGGTGCAGTACCCGGCGGCACGCGCCTAGGGGCGTGCGCCATCGCCGTGCCATAGCGCCCCGCGGCCCCGTCCTAGCGGCTTGGGGCAGGGGCCCGCGACGCGGAGAACCGGTCACGGTTGTGCCGCTCAGGCGTGACGCGTACCGCTAGCCGTCACGCCTGAGCGGTGATCCACCCGGAGAGGGAGGTCCCATGAAGGTGTTGGCGGCGAACGGGCTGGCACGGATCCTCAAGGCGGAGGGGACGCCCTGGGTAGCGACGTTTCCCGTCTGCTGTGTGAACAATGCCCTCGGACAGGAGGGCGTGCCGCTGTACATGATGCGCGACGAGCGCTATGCGGTGGCTCTGGCCGATGCCTACTCGCGTGTCACGGGCGGCAGGCGCATCGGCGTCTGTACGGTGATGGGGGGCATGAACGCCGCCGGCCTGCAGATGGCCTACGGCGCCCTCGCCCAGGCCTATGAGGACTCGTCACCGGTGCTGTGCATTACCGATGGCCTGCCGGCCGGATCAGGAGGCCGCTTGCGGTACGACATCACGGAGGGGGTGCGCGCCGTCACCAAGTGGATCGGCCACATCGACCAGCCGCAGCGCGTTCCCGAGGTGATGCGCCGGGCCTACACCGCGCTGCGCTCGGGGCGCCCAGGACCGGTGGTGGTCACCGTTCCCCGGGGGCTGGGCGAATACGACGATGCAGAGCACCCCTACAGGCCGGTGCAGGGCTGGCGCAGCGCCCCCGATCCGGCGGATGTGACCGCCGCTGTGACGGCACTCGTGGCTGCCAAGCGACCGCTCCTCTATGTGGGGGAGGGGGCGCTGTACGCCGAGGCCACCGCGGCACTGTGCCGCTTTGCCGAACGGATCCAGGCGCCGGTGCTCACCACACTCAAGGCCAAGAGCGCCTTTCCCGAGAGCCACCCCCTGTCCCTCGGGGTGCGCGGCGAACCGGCCATCGATTTCCTGCGGCGCAGCGACCTGGTGTTCGGTATCGGCACGAGTCTGGCCCTAGGGCACTTTCGGCATACCATTCCTAGCGCGTACGACAAGACGATCCTCCAGTGCACCAATGACGTCGAGGATGTGAACCGCAACTATCGCGTCGACGTCGCGCTTGTCGGGGATGCACAACTGGCGCTGGAGATGCTCACCGCAGAGCTCGCGCAGCGTACCGGCGGGGATGTGGTCCCCAACCATGCACTTCACGAGGAGATCCGCACCGCCAAGGCAGCCATGATGGCCACCTATCGACCGTTGATGGCATCGAACGAGACGCCCATCAATCCCTACCGCGTCTATGGCGAGCTGAGCCGGGTGCTGGATCCGCGCCGATCGTTCTTGACGCATGACTCGGGCACCACGCGCGATCAGCTGACGACGGTGTACGAGACGGACACCCCGCGGGGGTTCATGGGGTGGGGCAACGTCTCGACGCTGGGCTTTGGCCTGGCGGCGGCCATGGCCGCCAAGCTGGCCCATCCCGAGTGGCAGTGCGTCAACGTCACCGGCGACGCGGGTGTGGGCTATATGCTGGGGAACCTCGAGGCGCTGGTGCGCTATAGCATCGGGGTGACCACCATCCACATCAACAACGGTGGGTTTGCCGGCTATGGCCCCGGTTTCTGGGGGCCCGGTCACGACCCCTACACTTGCGAGGTGTGCGACCCCAGTAGGATCCACTGGGCCGAGGTCGTGCGGGCGATGGGTTACCACGCCGAGCGCGTCACCGAGCCGGCCCTAATTGCGCCCGCGCTCCGCCGTGCGCTCGAGGCGAATGCTGAGGGACAGCCGGCGTACGTGGAGGTGATCTGCAGTCAGTACCCCGTGTTTGGCGCGTGGTCCACAGGATGACCCGCGCGGGCGAAGGGGTACGGTTGCCCGGCCGATTTGGATCGGACATCCATGGTGCTGCGGGAGGTGGAGCGATCGATTGATGAGGTAGCCATAGAGCCGTACGCTGGTGCCGAGCCCTCGGCGTGCGGCGCACATCACGGCCCTCGGGGGCGTGACGGCGATCCGGGCGCACGTCCGTGGGCGAGCGTTGCGGGTCGCTTGCAGAGCAGCGCGGTACCGGGCTGTTCTGATCTTTGCGATAGGATATGGTAATGGTGCGTATTGGAAAGCTCGTCCCGCGCTATGCTCGGGACGTGTGGTTGCTTGAATCGGCCACGGCGCTCCTCGCCGGTGCCCACCTGGGGATGATGCAGCTGCTCAAGGTGCTGTACATCCTGCGACTGGGATACGGCCCCGACTATGTCGGCACGGTCTTTGCCTCCGGCGCGCTGAGCTTTATGCTGG
>DUUT01000094.1 GCA_012841405.1 Chloroflexota bacterium | reverse complement strand
TATCCCGTCCGCCGGGTTTCGCTTCATTGTCGCTCTACAGCTCCCTCTGCGCCTCGCGCTCGATGCGCGCGCGATAGGCGGCCATGTCGATGACCGTGCCCTCGAGACGCGCCTCCTCGGCGGCAAAAGCCATGAGGTGGCTCTCCAGAGAGGCGCGGGCGTTGGTGAGGGGTGTTGGCCCAACGCCGCGCAGCGCTGCCACAAAGGCGTTCATCACCCCCGTATCGCCCCCGCCGTGACCCCCTTGCCCTACCGCAGGAGTGATGACCTCGCGATTGCCGGTGAGATGATCATCGATGCTGATCTCGTTGGCGCCCTCGTTCGCCCGCAGCGTGGCGCGCGTGCCATCATAGCGCATAGTACGCACATTATCGTGCGAGTGGCCGTGCATGGCAAAGGTGAGGGTGGCGTCTCCCGCAAACTCCATGGTGATCACGTGGTGGTCGACCACGGTGTTGTCGCAGTGGTAGACGCAGCGCCCATAGGGTCCCTCACGCAAGGCTTGGAGCCTGCTCTCCAACGACAGATCCAAGGCGATGACGTTGACGGGCCAGCTCGTATCGGCGCGTAGGTAGAGCCTGGGCGCATAGTAGGGGCACTCGTTCTGCGCCGGACAGCCGTCGGTACAGCGCTCGGGCGCGCCCGGTGGCGCCTGATCGCGGCGGAAATGCGAGAGCCCGCCAAAGGCTGACAGCCGACGTACCGGCGTGCCGAGATTCCAGTAGAGGATGTCCATATCGTGGCAACACTTGGCCAGGATCATCGGTGCGCTCGCCTCTGCGTTCCGCCAGTTTCCGCGGACGAAGGAGTGGGCCTGGTGCCACCAGGCCACGTTCTCGCGGTGCTCCACGGTGATGATGCGGCCCAGCCGCCCGGAGGCGATGATCTCGTGTAGCGTTCCCCAGAACGCAGTGTAACGCAACACATGGCAGATTTGCAGGATCCGTCCGGCGCACTCTGCCGCCTGGACGAGGCGGACGCAATCCACCGGCGTAACGGCCATCGGCTTTTCCAGGAGCACGTGGTAGCCCGCCGCGAGCGCCGCCAGCGTGGATGGCACGTGGGTGCGATCCATGGTGCAGTTCACCAGCGCCTCGGCGAGCTGCGGCCGGGCAAGCAGGTCCTCCCACGAGGCGAAGCAGCGCTCCGGCGGGATGCCATGCTCGGTGGCAAAGCGCTCCCGCCGGCCCGGATCCGGCTCAGCCACCGCCACCCAGCGCATGAGGTGCGGATTGTGGCGTGCAAAGGGGCCGTAGGCGTGATACCCGCGGTGCCCCGCACCGACCAACGCCATCTCGACAGGAACGGGCATGGGAGACCTCCTTGTGGTGCGTATGGGTGTTGAGGCCACGAATCGCTGCTCTCGAGGGTACGTGGATCACTGCGCCTGGGGCGGCACCAGCGCCGCAATCGCCTCACGCCTCGCCCGTCACGAGGGGCCCCGCACGGCGATAGACGCTATACAGCACACCCGACGCGGTGGGGCGCGATTGCACGAGCGACAGGCCGGCGGGGACGGTGCCGGCGCCAAAGAGCCGTTTGCCCGTCCCGATGAGCACCGGGAAGGTGAACAGCCTGTACTCGTCGATGAGGTCGTTGGCGATGAGCGTTTGCAGGAGACCGCAACTCCCGTGGATCTGTATCTCGCGTGGGAAGCGCTGCTTGAGGGCGCGGACCTCCTGTACGACGTCGCGGACGTGCGAGGTGTTGCTCCAATCGAACGAGGTTCGCGTGCGCGAGGCGACAAACTTGGGCAGGCTGTTGAGGCTGGTGGCGACGATATTGTCGGGATCCGTGATGCGGGGCCAGTACGCGGCAAAGATGTCGTAGGTCGTTCGGCCCAGGAGGAATGCGTCGGCATTGGCAAAGATCGCATCGATGATGCTGCCCATGTCATCATCGAAATGGGGGGCGACCCAGCCGCCATGGGTAAATCCCCCGCTCGTATCCTCTGTCGGTCCACCCGGCGCCTGCATGACGCCATCCAGCGTGACAAAGGTCGATACTGTTAGCTCACCCATGAGACTCCTACCTCGAGCACATCGTCGTGCCCCGTGTACTACTGCGCCGCCGTCTCCTCATGATGGTGGCGTCTGTTGCCATCATAGACCGCGAGCGCAGTGCGTGTCAACGGCGTCACCTGCGAGAGGAGGGGGAGGATGCACCCGAGGGGGCACGCGTCCAGCGCATCAAGATCCCTCGCTGCGCTCGGGATGACGAGGGGTGAGGGCTGACACTAGATCCCTCTCCCCGAGGCACCGGGCAGCGCGTAAGGGTGAGGGTTCAGCCGCGGCGTGACGAGCTGCATGGGTCAGGGTCCCTCACTGCGCTCGCGACGGGGGGCACGTGGCGTCACGGTCGCGAGCGGGGCAGGCGCGCGGCGAGGAGCGCCAACAGCGTCGCCACCGCCCAGGTCGCAAGGAGGAGGAGGGGAGACTCGGGAAAAAAGTTGGACGCCGTGGTGATGTAGCGATAGTCCGGGGGCGTGGCGAGTAGATAGTGGGCCAGAGGGAGGAGGAGATAGTTGATGGCCAGCCCCGCCAAAAGGATGGATGCCGCCCCGTGGCGTGGCCGGCGGCGCCAGGCGCGGAGGAGCGTCATGAGCGCCAGCCAGGTGATGGAGGCCAGCACCGAACCGCCGGCGACGGCGATGCCCAATGGCCTGGTGACAATCCCTCGACCGGCCAGCTCGGGCGTGCGTAGTAACAGGAGCACGGGCACCAGGCCCAGACCATCGCCCACGAGCCAGACGAGATCCAGGGGGCGCTCGACGGCCCAGCGCGCTGGCGCCAAGGCCAGCGCCAGCGCGGCGAGGGCGGCGGCAGCGCAGCCCACGCCTTGTCCGAGGGTCAGCGTTGGCGTGTTTACCCGTGTGGTCACGCCGACGATGGTGACGGCCAGGGGCAGCGCGCACAGCGCCCAGATGCGTAGGGGATCGGGGCTCTCCTGGTGCTGACCCGCGCGGGTGAACGCCCCGACGAGGGCTCGGAAGGGCGTATAGATGCTGGTCACCATCCCGCCGGCCACCAGGCCCGCCATCCAATAGCGGCTGGTGGTGACGAGATCAAAGGGCCCTGCCCCCAGATGCTCGTACAAAAAGACGGCGTAGCGGTCAGCGACACCGAACCAGTAGACGAACAGAGTGCTGACCCCCACGATGATGGGCGCGGCGGGGATAGCCGCGCGGCGCCACGCATCGCCGGTGGTGTGGGCGGTTCGCATGGGGCTATTCCGCTGCCTGACGGGCGCGTTGGCGCTGCAACAGCACGGCATAGACGATGAGACCGACGAGCACTAGCGCCAGGAGGGCAAAGGCGACATAACCCCCCGCGCTCGTTCCGCCACTCACCACCGGCGGTGTCGCACGGTTGCGCGTCACCGCCGTAGCGATGGCCGCCGCCATGCCATCGTCCGTGGGTGTGGCGCTGGGGCCCAGGGTCGGTGTCGGTGTGGCGGTCTGGTCCGGCGTCGCGGTTGCCCGCAGGGTGGGCGTCGGCGAGGGCCTCTCGGTGGCTGTGGCCTCGGGAGTCGCGACGCCCGGCTCAGTGGGGCCCAGCGTCGGTTCCTCCGACGTCTCGGTAGTCGGTTCCTCCACGTCCTCAGGCTCGGGCGTCCTTTCCCGGGGCACGACGGTGGGCGGCGGCAGCTCGTCAGCCGTCGGTTCCAGTTCCGGCTCCTCGGGTTCGGGCGTTGGCTCCTCCGGTTCCTCGTCGTCAGGGCCGGGGTACGGGTCAAACGTGGGAATCGGCTCGGGGCCTGGATAGTCGTCCTGGTTCAGGGCCGCGCTGAGGCTCGGCGCCCCCGCGCAGATCGCCGCCGGGTCGATGATGGGAGGCGAGGTCTGGCCGTCACCCCAGACCCACGCTTCGATGGCGCCGTCACGCACACGTCGCGTGGTGGCGCCTCGCTGCGCGAACACCCAATCGCCATCCTGCCAGTACCAGTAGCTCCAAAAGCTGCAGGGGGTGCCCAAGCACTGGCAGAAGCAGTGCTCGCCGGGAAAGTCGCAGCCCACGGCGTCGATCTTGCACACCGTGCTCCCGACGCCTGCGGTGCTCTCCTGGATGACGGGCAGGCCGGCGCGCTCCAGCAGCTCCATCCCGGTGATCTCGGGCACATCGAGACGGATGCAGAGCGTCTGTACGTCATCGGGCCCATAGACGAGCACCAGTCCCGCACGCGGAGCATCGTCGGCGCGGACGCCGGCGGCCAGCGCCATCATCACGATGGCGCTGGCCAGCAGCGTGCAGGCGATTCGCCAGGAGCGGAATCGAGCGTTCATAGGCCTCCCACGATAGAGCGTGTCAGCGCGACAGGGTATAGTCCATCGTAACGCCGGAGATATAGTTGTGCACCTGTACGATGTAGGTGCCCGCAGTCGCCGCAGCAATGTGCGCTACCCGCTCACCGGGCACACCGGTGGTTGCGGCCGACACGGCGCGGCCCGACGGCGTATAGATGGTGAACCCCAGCCCTGCCGCCGTGACGGGATCATCGGGCGAGAACCGCAGGCGCACGGTCAATGCCTCACCCTCGGCGACGGCAAGCTCGTAGCGATAATAGGCGCCGCCGCGCTCCCCGACAAGCGTCCCCACGACCTCATCCTCGAGGGTTCGCTCCTCTTCCGGCTCGGGCTGATCTGCCGGCTCTTCCGCAGGCGCGGCAGCGTCGGACGCGGCCTCGTCCGCCGCGGCATCGCTTGGCGCTCCCTCTGGCGTCACCTCCATCCCCGTGGCGGTGATGGTGTAGGGCACTGGGGTGCCCTCGACATAGTTATACACCTGCACCGTCCACGTGGCGCCCGCGTCCCCGACCGCTGCAAAGCGCAGCACGTGCTGAGGGGATGTGGCCTGAACGGAGCCGCCACCAATGCGCTGGCCGTCGGCGGCATACACGTTAAAGCCAAAGCCCACGAGCATCAGTGGATGTGCCGCGGGGGTGCTGACCTCAACGGTGACCTCGCGGCCTCCGCCGGGGTGGGTGAGGCGGTAAAGCGTCTGCGCGCCGGCGCGTCGCCCCACGAGGGTGTCGGCGATCGCCTGCCCGCTCAGCAGCGTGGTGGGCTGGGGGGCCGCCACGATGGGCAGGGTGGCTCGGGCAAGGGCGGGCACGGCCTGTGCCGTGGCCAAAAGGTTGGCGCCTTCACCGGTCTGCCACTCGAGCGCCCCTTCGGTGAGCTGGAACGCACGGAGCGCGTCCCATGGCGCCTGCCCGGACTGGGTCCACTCGGCGGCCGCGGGGTCCTCGCCCAAGGCCAGCAGCCCGAGGATGCCGTAGGCGGTCGAGTTGGCGTCGGCGGCGTCTCCCCACGCTGAGGAGTACACGAACCCACCGGCGGGTGCGCACTGGGCGCGAAGGTACTCCTTCGCCTTGGTGAGGGCGGGATGCGTCGACGGCGTGCCTGCCGCCACGAGCGCTTGGATCGCCAGGGCGCTCGTGTTCGAGTCCGTGCCCCATCCGGGGCTGCCCTCCCAGCCGCCATCCTCCTGCTGGAGGGCAATGAGGGCCGAGGCAGCGCCCTCGGGGATGGCGCTTTGGGTGGCGGCCAGCCCGAGGATGGCCCAGGATTGCGCCAGGGCGGTATCGCCGAACACGCCCTCGCCGTCGCCATGGCTCTGTAGCCTGGCCACGAGGTCGATGCCGTTGGCGTCGCGCGGATCGAGTCCGATAGCGGTCAGGCCGGTCACGGCCTTGCCAGCGGAGGCGGCATCCACCGCGTACTGCCCGGCCTCGGCGAGGAGATAGTCGCTGATGGGGCGTCCGTCAGCCGTTTGCCACGACGACGGGTCCTCTCCGGCCGCGGCGATGGCCAGGGCCGCCTCGAGGGTGGTCGCAACCGAGCCACCGAAGGAACCGTCGGCGGCTTGCTGGGTGCGCAACCAATCGAGGGCGCCGGCGATGGCATCGTGGGGGGCAGCGTCGGTGGGGGCCTGGGCGACAGCGGTGCCCAGGGGCCCCAACAGCAGGGCGACGACCAGCATGGCGATGGTCACGATGTGGCGACGTCGGTGAGGCATGCTCGATATCCTCCTGATCTGCAGGGCCGCTCGGTGGCCCCTCTGCGTGGCCCCGGGGCAAGGGCGCAGGAGGGCGAGACGAAAGACGCTCCTCCCGGATGTGGGAGGAGCGCACGCATTCCCCTTCCCAGCACCTCTCGCGCGAAGGCCCTGGTGTGATGAGCTGGCGCAGGCGACCTGGCTTCCCCCTGGGGGGTTACAGTTGCGGGACAGCGCCGGACTTGCACCGGCTTCCCCTGACGTCCAGCCGTCAATTGTGGCCCCATTCTAGCACCGTGCGCTGGAGGGGTCAAGCCCAGTGGGCTAGGAAAGGGGAGGTGGAGGCCAAAGCGTCGCTCGGCAATGCGCGGGTTCTCGACCCCCGTCCCGCCGCGCCCCGCAGACCCGGGGGTGCAGATGCCCGCAGCGCATCCGTCGGTGGCGGTGACGGCGTCAGCGTGACGGCGTCAGGGCGACGCCGTCAGGAAGGTGGCGGGGTCCTCTCGGCGGCTCGCCGCGCCAGCACCCCGCGCTCGGGGCTGAGGAGAAAAGCCAGACCAAACAGCGTGGTGGCCACCAACACGATCGCCGCGCCCGAGGCGACGTTGGCATAGTAAGAGAGGTACAGGCCGGCGATGGCCGAGAAGGCGCCGATGCCGGCGCTCACGGCCATCATGGCGGGTAAGCGCCGGGTGAGGAGCAGGGCGGTGGCCGCAGGGGTGACGAGCATGGCCACCATCAGAGCCACGCCCACCGTCTGCAGAGAGATGACCACCGTCACCGCCAGCATGACGAGCATGAGATAGTCGAAAAAGCGCGTGGGCAGGCGCAGGGTTGCCGCCATGATCGGGTCGAAGGAGACGACGAGGAACTCTTTGTAGAATGCCAGGACGAGCAGCAGCACCAGCGCGCCGAACACGCCCGACAGGAGGAGGTCCTCGGTGGCGACGCCCAGCACGTCGCCGAACAAAAAGTGGGCCAGATCCACCGAGTAGCTGCGGGCTGTGGAGATGAGCGCCACGCCGAGCGCCAGCATGCCGGCGAAAATGACGCCGATCGCGGTGTCCTCCTTGATCTGCCCCTGCCGGGAGATGGCGCCGATCCCGAGGGCGGCGACGATGCCCGTGCCCAGCGCCCACCAGAACAGCGGCCCGCGGGTGCCTCCGCCCACGAGATAGCCGACGGCGATGCCGGGCAAGATCGAGTGGGCCAGGGCGTCACCGAGAAAGGCCATGCCGCGGAGCACCACATAGGTGCCCAGGATGGCGCAGACCACCCCCACGAGCAGTGCCGCCACGAGGCCGCGCACCATGAACGCGTGGGAGAGGGGTTGGGCGATCACGTCGATCAGGGTTGTCATGGTTCCTCTTGCTCGTGCCCTCCACCGCACCACGTGTCCGCCCAGACGAGGGCGCCGTCGGGGATCTCTGAGATACGCAGGCGGTCGCCATAGGCCTGGCCGAGAAGGTCGGCCGTAAAGACGTCCCGAGGGGCACCGAAACCCAGCAGCCGCCGGTTCAGGAGCATCACGCGGTCGTAGCAGCGCGCCGCCTGCTCGAGATCGTGCGTGGCGACGAGTACCGTCACGCCACGGCTGCGCAGCTCGTCCAGGATGGCATAGATCTCTTCCTGCGAGTTCACGTCCAGCCCGTTGAGGGGCTCATCCATGAGCATCAGCTCCGCCTCCTGCGCCAGCGCTCGGGCGATGAACACGCGCTGCTGCTGGCCGCCCGACAGCTCACCGATGCGGCGTTCCGCCAGGTCCGAGACGTTCACCAGCTCCATGCACTCTTCGACGAGCTGTCGATCGTGGCGCCGAGGCCAGCGCAACAGCCCCAGCCGCCCGGTGCGGCCCATCGAGACGACATCGCGCACGTTCGCCGGGAATTGGAGGTCCACCTGGGTGCGCTGCGGCACAAAGGCAACACAGATGTGGCGTTCGGGCTCACCGCCATAGAGGGTGATGCGCCCGGCGCTCGGCTGCAGCACGCCGGCGATCACCTTGAAGAGAGTGCTCTTGCCGGCGCCGTTGGGACCGACCACGGCCACGCGCTCACCGGCGTTGACGGTAAAGGTGACGTTCTCCAGGGCCATCGTGCCGTTGTAGCGCACGACGAGATCGTGCGCCGAGATGCTCGGTGCGTTGGGATCATGCTGGTGGTACTGCTTCAGAAGGCTCTGCATAAGGGCACAACCTTTGCCTCACGCTACCGCAGTGCCTGGACGATGGCTGTGGTGTTGTAGCGCATATAGTCGATGTACGTCTCTGCCCCGCTGCCCGCCTCGCCCAGGGAGCCCGTGTAGAGGACGACGACCTGGATCCCCAGGTCGGCGGCCACCCGCTCGGCCAGATTGGGGTTCGCCGAGGTGCCCACGAACACCACCTGCACGCCGCGCTCGCGCATCGCCGTCTGAAGGTCGGCCAGCTCCCTGGCAGAGGGCTGAGCCGCCGAGCTAAAGGCGGGGACGATGGCGCCGAGCTGTTCCAGGCCGTAACGGTCGGCATAGTAGCCGAACACGTCGTGATCCGAGACCAGCACCCGGTTCTCTGCAGGAACGGTGTCGATCTGGGCCTGGATCCAGCGGTCGAGCTCTTCCAGCGCGGCGACATAGGCGTCGGCGTTGGCGTGGTACGCCTCGGCGTTGGCCGGGTCGAGCGCCGCCAGGGCGTCGGCGGCGTTGCGGGCGAACACCATGACGTTCAGCGGGCTCGTCCAAGTGTGCGGGTCTCCGTCCTCGTGGACATCGCCGGGTTGCTCGCCCTCGTCGTCGTGCTCCCCGAACGCGCGGAGGGTGATCCCCTCGGAAAGGTAGATGACCGGTACGTCTTGGCCAGCGCTGGCGAGATAGCCCTCGAGGAACTCCTCGAGGCCCGCGCCATTCGCCATAATGGCATCCGCTTCGTGTAGCGTGGCCAGGTCACGGGGCGAGGGCGCAAAGGCGTGGGGGTCGGCCCCAAGGGGCAGGAGGGTGGTCACACTGGCGTGCTCGCCGGCTACCTGAGTCACCACATCGGCGACGATGGACGTGGTGGCGACGATGCGCAGCGGACGGGCGCCCTCGGAGCCGCCGTCGTTTACCGTCGGCATGGGGGAGGAACAGGCAGCCAGGGAGATGAGCAGGGCCAACACGATGATGCTAGCGATCGCTACACGTCGCATCCTACGTCCTTTGGGCTGTGCTGGGGGACGAATCCCTCCGGCTACCATGGGCTCAAGCCCTCATCAGGACACAGCGTCCACAGGAAGGCCTCGTCTGGCGGGCGGCGGAGGCCCGGCGCCCATGGCACTGGGCTGTGTTTCAAAAACGCACCCGATGAAACGATGCCGCCCCGAGCGTAAGAGACAGGCCTTGACGCCCATCGACAAGGTTTCTCGCCACGCGCAGAACGACGCTGTGGCCCTTTTACCAAACACTACCTAGTCGGCGGCCAGGCAGTCGCTTTGGGCCGGCACCTCGTCCGCCTCCTGCTGGCAGCTGGGGCATAGGCCAAACATCTCGAGCCAGTGGTCGGTAATCCGAAAGCCGGTCTGCAGGGTGACACTATTCTCCAAAGCATGCAACTCGCAGCCCTCGAACTCGACCGCCCGATGGCAGCGCTCGCAGATGATATGGTGGCCGTGGGCGCACTGCGCCAGCGCATAGGTGTGACAGCCACCCTCCATGTGGATGCGCCGCACCAGGCCGAGGCCGGAGAGGATGTCGAGGGTGCGGTATACGGTGACGAGCCCCAGGCTGGGGTGGGCGTTCTGGGCGCGTTCCAGGATGGCCGCAGCCGTCAGGCCTCCCGGAGCGCTGGTGATGGCATCGACGATGGCGCGTCGTGACCGGGTGCTCGAATATCCCGCGTCCGTCATGGCGCGGAGGAGACGCTGCCTGTGTGCGGGCTGTGGCATGGACCGCCGATCCTCGGAATGAAAATGCCTTTCAGTTTCGGCGAGAGTATAGCACCGGCCGTGCGGCCCGTCAAAGCGTCGTGTGGGTGGCGGGGGTGTGTCCAGGACTCTTGGCGTTCCGCCGGGCGAGGGCAGTACCGGACGCTCGCCGGGGCGTCGCGCAGCCCAAGAGCGCCCGCCGCGCAGGAGAAGCTAGATCGCCGCGTAGACCGCCTCGAGGCGGGCCGCCACGGCGCTCCAATCAAAGCGCTCTACCACCAGCTCTCGTCCTGCGGCGCCAAGGGCCTGCGCCGCGGCCGCGTCGGTGAGCAGCCTGCTGATGGCGCGCGCCATGCGCTCCGGGTCGTCTTCGACCAAGGCATGGCGCCCGGGCACGAGGCCGACGCCCTCAGCGCCAAAGCTTGTGGTGACGAGGGGGCGTCCGGCCGCCATCGCCTCAAGCACCTTGAGTTGCGTCCCCCCGCCGGTGCGCATGGGGGCGACGACCACATCGGCGCCCCCGAGATAGGGGAGCACGTCGGGCACCCAGCCCGTCACGGTGACGCTCCTGTCGCTGCGCAGCGGCGCGAGGCGCCGGTGTGGGTTCTTGCCCACCACGTAGAGGCGCGCAGCGCTCACGTGGCGCCGCACCGTCGGCCAGACGCGGCGGTGGAACCACAGCATGGCGTCGACGTTGGAGCGGTAGTCCATCTTGCCGGTGAACACCACGGCCGGATGGTGCAGCGGGATGCTATCGGGGAGGCCGGGGTGGTAACGCTCAATGTCCACGCCGTTCGGCACTACCAGCGGCCGGAGCGCCGCATCGAGTCGGCGCAGGGCGAGGGCGTCCGCCTCGGACACGGCGACCACCACGTCAGCCTCGCGGCAGAAGGCCCGTTCAAAGCGCTCCAGGCGCTGCCACTGCGCCAGCGAATAGAGGGCGGCCGGCCACCGTGCGGGGCGACGGGCGTCGGCCAGGCAGGCGCGTTGCTGCAGCACGTACTCGGCGTTGTGGTCGTCAAAGACGAGCACCGGTGCGTTCTCGCCCAACCACTGCCGCACGAGGCGGGCATAGGGCGCCATCTCGATCCCTTCGACTTGGAGGACGTCGAACGGTTCGCGCGTCACCATGTCGCGCAGGGCGGCCACAAAGGCAGGGCTGTGCAGGCGCTGGGCCATATCGGGGAGGCGCGTCAGCGCCAAGGTACGGAGGCGATCGACGCGGGTACGGCCGGGTGGGGGGACGGTGCGCACCTGTTGGCACAGTGCGTGCAAGGGCCCACGGACAGCCGCGTCGTGGGCCGCAAAGGTGAGCAGGCTCACGGCGTGGCGTTGGGCCACCTGGCAGATGAGGGAGTAGTTGCGTAGGGCGGCGCCCTGCTCGGGCGGATAGGGAAGCTGGGGGGTCAGGAACAGGATACGCCGCGGCGCTGTGTGTGGCGTCGTGGTGGGCATCGGCGCCTCCCGCTTGCCTAGCGCAGACTGTGGTATACGGCCAGTGTCTCGCGAGCGGCCTTGTCCCAAGAAAAGACGGCCGCGCGTTTGAGCCCCTTCTCACGGAGGCTGGCGCGCAGTTCGCAGTCGCTCAGTATCCGCCAGATGGCTACGGTGAGCTCTTCTACGTCCGTCGGGTCCACCTTGAGCCCCGCGTCCGCCACCACCTCGGGCAACGATGAGACGTTGGAGACAATGACGGGAGTGCCGCAGGCCATCGCTTCGAGGGGCGTGAGCCCAAACCCCTCATAGATCGACGGCGCCACGAGTACCTGGGCGGCATTGTAGAGCCAGAGGATCTCCTCGCTGGACACGCGCCCGAGAAAGACGCAATCGTTGACCAGATCCAACTCGCGGACCAGGGTGAACACGTCCTCGAACAACCACCCCCGCTCGCCGGCAAGCACCAGCTTGACGGGTGCGCGGTAGCTATCGAGCAGCTGGCGAAAAGCGCGCAGCAGGGTGGGCACGTTCTTGCGTGGCTCAATGGTGCTCACAAAGAGGATGAAATCGCCGGGAATGCCAAACCGCGCGCGTACACGGTCCTTGATGTCGGGCATGTCTAGCGGGCGGTAGATCGGGCTGGCTGCCTCATAGATGACCGTGATCTTGTGCTCCGGCACACCGAGGAGGCGCATCACGTCGGTCTTGGTCGCTTGAGAGACGGCAATGATGGCATCGGCGCGCCGTACCGCCTGGTCGATCTGCCCGTAGTAGCGGGCCGACTCCTTGGTCAAAAAGTGCGGATAGAGCATAAAGACCAAGTCATGGATGGTGATGACCGAGCGACAGTTGGCACGAAAGGGAGGGATGAAATCCGGGCTGTGCAACACATCCAGCCCTCGGGCCGACACCTCAATGGGCAGGGTGAGCTGCTCGAGGCGGTGGTGGCTGGGAGTGATGAGGCGTCGCACCACAAAGTTCGGGCGCTCGAGGATTGGCTCGCGGCTGCGGAAATGCTGGAGGATGACAAACTCGTCATCCGTGTCTTGGCGCGCCAGTGCCTCGATGAGCTGGATGACGTACTGGCTGATGCCCGCATGACGATAGTGCGTAATCCGGGCATCGATGCCAATGCGCATGGTTTGATCTCCTTCCCACCGTGCGTAGTGCCCGGCCCGACGACAACCCTGACATAAGCACACAAGAACCCCCTCCCCGGCCACGTACCCGCGGCGGGCGATGGGGGCACCTATGCGACCCTGTCTTTGGCTAGAGCACCGCTATAATACCATCATCCACCTGCAACGTCAACTATGGCCAACGGTAGCCTAGCGACCGTCAGCGCGTTCGAGTGTACAACAATCCTGAGCAGGGGAATGGGTTTACCACAGCCGTTCGCGCACGGCCCATCGCTTCCGCCGGTGTAACCGCCCTGTTGCACCGGCGGGGATGGCCTGCGCGTGGGCAGGAAGGAACCGGCATCGCGCCTCAGGCGGCTGGGGAGAGCGATTCGTGGTCGTCGGCGCCACGGATGAGGCCGCTCTGGTCGGCCTTGGCGCGATCGAGGGCGGCTTCCATCCGTAGGTCTCCCCGGGTAGCCCCGGCCATCATGCACCAGAACACAAAGGCGAACAACAACCACAGGACGATGGCGGCTAACACCATGGCGCGACTCCTTCACGCGACGGGTGCCCACACGGGGGTAATGGGCACGGCGAAAAGTCGAGTCCCGTTCCGTCACACTTCTCGTATCGTCACTTTGTAGGTGAAAGACAGGACCCGTCTGTAAAAAAGGGGTCAATCGCCGTTGGGAGATACACGAGAAGCGGATCTCCCCAAGGGTGATCCGATGCCGCGTGCCGAAGGGTGCGATGGCGGGCAGTGGGGGGCCGCGGGTTGATGATCTCGGACGAATTCCTGGGCAACGGGCCGTTAGAGCGTAGCAGGGCGGCATGGCGGCGCCGCAGGCTAAAGCCTGGCGCTGAGACGACCAGGCCCGCCTGCACGGGCTTTGATGCGAGCGCCGAGGCTTAGCTCGCTGCGCGGCATGAGCGCCACCGCGCCAGGCACAGGCTGCGGCCCGAAAGCGTGCGAGGCGATGGAAGCGCAATCGTGGGCACACGCCCTCCGCATGGGGTGCTTGCGCCTGGGGGCACATCATGCTAGTATGCCGTGGATCGGGGCAAGGTAGCGCCTGGTGGCCTCCGGGCCCCGGCCATGACACAACCTACTCATAGACGGGAGGTTCCTGTGGACAAGATTGAGATGATGCGGGCGATGGTGGACACCGGCGTGGTGGCCATTGTGCGGCTGGATTCGTCCGAGAGCCTGACGCGGGTGGCCGATGCCATTGCTGAGGGGGGCGTGCGCTTTATCGAGTTCACCATGACCACGCCCGGCGCGCTGGAGGTGCTCGGCAAGGTGAGCGAGCGCTTTGGCGATGACGTCATCTTTGGCGCTGGCACGGTGCTGGACGCCGAGTCGGCGCGCGCTGCCATCCTGGCGGGTGCTCGCTTTGTGGTGGCTCCGAACCTGAACCCTGACGTCATCACCCTGTGCAACCGCTACAGCGTGCCCTCCATGCCGGGTGTGTTGACGCCGACCGAAATCATGCAGGCCTGGGATCTGGGCGCCGATTTCGTCAAGGTGTTCCCCTGCAGCGCCTTTGGCCCGGATTACATCGAGGCTGTGTTGGCGCCACTGCCCCACGTCAAGCTGGCGCCGGTCGGCGGCGTCGACCTTAGCAACGTGGCTGAGTACATCCGCGCCGGTGCGGCGTGTGTGGGCGTGGGCTCGAGCCTGGTGAACAACAAACTGATCGCCAGCGGTGACTGGGCCGGCCTCACCGAGCGTGCCCGTGGCTTTATCGCGGGCGTGCAGGAGGGCCGCTCCTGAGGCGGCGGACGGATCGGGGGGCCCCATGAGCCGGTTGGATGCGGTCGCCGATGCCCTGGGGTTGAGCGTCGATGAGGCGAGGCGGTACACCCGGGCGGTGCGCGCCCAGTTTCAAGCGGCTCCCAGCTATGCGCAGATCCTGCGGGCCATCCGTGGCCTTGGGGGGCGCCCCTCACCGCAGCAAGTGGCGGCGCGCATCAAGGCGTTCCAAGAGGGCGAACCCGGCGCCCGCCCATCGCGAGGCCGGAGGCCGGCCTCGCCGCGCCGTCGTTCCTCGGGGCGCGGAAGCCGCAGGCGCTAGGTCGTAGCGCCGGGCGCTGGACGTCACCGTAACACCACAGCGGGGCGACTCCTTGGGGTCGCCCCGCTGCCTGTCTCGTACCGCGGATCCTCGCCAGGGGCTCACTCGTAGCGCAGCGCGTCGATGGGGTTGAGGTTCGACGCCCGGCTGGCGGGGTAGATGCCAAAGAAGAGCCCCACGGCGATGGAGAACCCCACGGCCAACGCCACCGACTGGGGGGAGACGACCGTGGTGAACGTACCGAGCTGGTTCACAATGGCGGCCACCGCCCAGCCAAAGGCGATCCCCACGGCGCCGCCCACCACGCTCAGCACGACCGACTCGATGAGGAACTGCCACAGGATATGCGAGCGCTTGGCTCCCACGGCCTTGCGGATGCCGATCTCTCGGGTGCGCTCGGTCACCGAGACGAGCATGATGTTCATGATGCCGATGCCGCCGACCAGCAGCGAAATGCCCGCGATGGCGCCGAGAAAGATGGTCAGCACGCTAGTGATCTGCCCGGCAACGCTGAGAATGTCCTGCTGCGAGGCGACGGTAAAGTCGTCCTCAGCGAACTGGATGTTGCGCTGCTCGCGCAGCACCATGGTGATCTCGTCAATGGCGCTGTTGATGCTCTCCTCATCGAAAGCGGAGACGTTGATGAGGTCAACCGTCGGGCCGCGCGTGCCCGCATTGCGCGCCCCAAAGAGGCGCCGCTGCGCCGTACTGAGGGGCACGATGACCTGATTGTCCGCAGAGCCGCCCCCGACGCCCTGCCCACCGCGCTCCTCCAGGATGCCGATGACGCGGAAGGGGATGCCGTTGATGCGCACGATCTCGTCAAAGGCCAGCTCGGGGGCGCCAAAGAGGGAGCGCGCCGTGTCAGTGCCCAGGAGGGCGACCTGCGCCTCCACCGCCTCCTCTCCCGAGGTAAAGAAGGCGCCGAGGGCGGGGCGCGTGCTGCGCACAAACTCGTACTCTGGCGTGGTGCCGATGAGCGTCGCGGTCGTCGTCTCGCCGCGGTAGGTGATCGTCGCTACACGGTTGATCTCGGGCGCCACGGCCGCGACGTGCTCGGTGAGAGGCGATGCGAGGATCGCGTCGGCGTCCTGACGGGTGAGCGGCTCGGGGACACTGCCGATGCCCGCACCGGACGACTGGTCGAAACGGCCAGCAAAGACAAAGATGAGGTTCGAACCGATGCTCTGAATCTCGCTGGTGATGGCCGTCTGCGCGCCCTGACCGATGGACAAGAGGGCGATCACGGCGCCCGTACCGATGATGATGCCCAGCATGGTCAGCAACGACCGCATGGTGTTGGCCCGTAGGCTGCGCAGGGCCATGCGAATGCTCTCGGAAAGGTTCATACTGGCGTCATCCTACTCGGCGGCGATCACGGCCGCGGCCTCGGCGGCGCGACGCTGCTCTCTCACGGCCACGTCCTCGACGATCTTGCCGTCGCGCAGACGGATAATGCGCCGCGTGAACTGGGCGAGCTCGGCGTCATGGGTCACATAGAGCACGGTGATGCCGCGCTCGCTGTTGAGCTGCTGAAAGAGGGCAATGATCTCGAGTCCCGTCTTGGTGTCGAGGTTGCCCGTCGGCTCATCGGCCAGGATGATGGACGGCTCGTTGATGAGCGCCCGGGCGATGGCCACGCGCTGCTGCTGGCCGCCCGAAAGCTCGTTCGGCTTGTGGTTCGCCCGGTCCGCCAGGCCGACGGCCTGGAGCGCCTCGATGGCTCTCTGGCGGCGCTCCCTGGGGCCCGTACCGGCATAGATCAGCGGCACCTCGACGTTGTCCAGCGCCGTGGTGCGTGGTAGCAGGTTATAGTTCTGAAAGACGAACCCGATGCGGCGATTGCGGATCTCGGCCAGCTCATCGTCGTTCAGCGTCGACATGCGCGTTCCCTCGAGGAGATACTCCCCCGACGTCACCTGGTCGAGACAGCCCAGCACGTTCATCAGCGTGCTCTTGCCCGAGCCTGATGGCCCCATAATGGCGGTGAGCTCGCCCGCTTCGATAGATAGATCGATGCCGTTGAGCGCGCGCACCTCGACGTCGCCCATCTGGTAGACCTTGGTCACCTCGTGCAGTTCGATGAGCATCAGCCACCCCCAACCACAACGCCGCCACCAAAGGCATTGCCACGGGGTCGACCGACGATGATCTCTTGGCCCTCCTCCAGGCCCTCCACCACGTCGGTGTACTGGCTGCTGGCCAGGCCAGTGACCACGGGGACGCGAGCCGGGGCACCGTTGCGCAGCTCCTCGACATAATAGCCTTGGCGATCCCGCAGGAGCGCGCGGGCGGGCACCAGGAGGGCGTCCTCCTTGCGATCGACGACGATATCGACCGCGGCGGTCATCATGGGGCGCAGGTCGAGGTCTGTCGGCTCGAGGGTGACGGTGACGTCATAGGTGACGATCCCCTGGGTCAGGGTGCCCACCAGGTCCACCTGTGCGATGCGGCCCCGCAGGGTCGCGTCGGGATAGGCATCGAGGGTCACCGCAGCCTCCTGGCCGGGCGCCACAAGGCCGATCTCGGTCTCGTCGATGGCGACGACGATGTCATAGGACCCGCGTTCGACGAGCGTGGCTACCGGCGTCCCCGGCGCCACGGTATCGCCAGGGTTCAGGTCGATGGACGACACGTATCCGGAAAAGGGCGCCCTCAGCACCGCACGCGTGAGGTTGTTCATGGCCACCTCGACGCCCACGCGCGCCTGCGCCACCTGTGCCTCGGCTACGGCGACGTCGGCTGCGCGCGGGGTGGAGAGCAGCGTTGCCAGCGTGCTCTCCGCTTGGGCGACCTGCATCTGTGCCTGGAGGATCTGTGCCGACGACGGTGGCTCGAGGAGTTGGGCATAGCTGATCTCGGCCTGGCGCACGGCGAGCTCGGCGTTGAGCACCTGCGCCTCGGCGCTGTCTGCGCTCCCACCACTGCTCAGAGGGTTCCCCTTGATGGCGTCGCGGTTCCCCTGGGCGGCCCACAGCGAGTTCTTGGCCTGGTCGATGGCCAGCCTGGCAAGCTCGATCTCGCGCTCGGATGGTCCGCGCTGGAGCTCGGCGAGGCTGGCGCGCGCCGCCTCGACGGCTGCCCGCGCGGCGGCGATCTCTTGCTCGGTGGGCGTGCTCTGGGCGCGCTCGAGCTGCGCTTCGCTGATCTCTAGGGCGGCCTGCGCTTGCTTGAGGTTCAGCTCGAGATCGGTGGTATCGAGGCGCGCCAAGGCTTGGCCGCGGCTCACCTCGGCACCGTCACTCACCAGGACCTCGGCCACGGTGCCCGTGAGGGCGAACGTCAGCGCCTGGGAGCGCGCCGCTTTAATGCTGCCGGAGGCGCTCACCGCGGCCTCGATCGGGCCGCGCTCGACCGTTGCCAACTGGTAACCCTCCGGCACGGTGGCGACCCGCTCCGGACTACGGCTGTAGAGGAACCAACCGGCGATCACCACAGCGACCACCAGGAGGACGGTTGCGATACGCTTCATGCTGCGCTGACTCCTTACGAGACAGTAAATCGAATGCAGATCTGTACGCTGCGTGTTGCGTCAGGTGGCACGTCGGGGTGTAGTACGTGCGCAACGCGCCCGCTGTGATGGCCGGCAGCGCGCTGCGTGCGGCGCACCATCGCTGCCAGTGGCGCGCTCGTGCACGCTCCTGCTACCTAGCCAATGATGGCTGCATTGATGGCGACCGGCACCAGCTTGACGGCCGTCAGCACCGCCCAAACGACGATGGCCAGAAACGCCGCTCGCCCACGCCCCAGGCGGGTGGCGGCGGTGATGGCCAGCGCCAGCAAGACGAGGTGCCACACCATAAAGGGATCGATGGTGGATAGCAGGGCCACGGGAATGCTGCGGCTGTCACGCAACCAATCGCCGCTGCTCACCAAGAACGAGAGGCCCATCTGTTCAGTGAGGCGCCCCTGGATGACAAACAGGGCCGTCATGAGCAGGTCGCGTACGAAATAGGGTACCATGCTCCATAGGCTGCAGGCAAAAGCCGATCCCCAGGTGCTCACGCCGCCCACGGCGATGCTGCCGAAATGGACGAGTGCCCCGCGCGCTATCCAGCCGGCGGCCATCGCCGCGAGTCCGCCCCCGATCGCCGAGAGCAGGTACGTGGGCCGATCGAGGGGACGCGACGACTCGCGCACCATTTGCGCTTGCTGCTCGCTCATCGCTTCCGTCAAGCGCTCGATGAACTGCGCGCTGCGCTCGTTCGCCAGGCTGACCTGAGCGTCCGCGGTGACGACGGCATAGGTGGCCAACCCGATGACCAGCAGCAGGGCTGGCAGCCACCATCCACGAGGTCGCTTCGCCGCCTCGCGCATGGTTTGGCCCGGCCGGTCGATCAGCGCAATCGCGATGGCTCCCAGGTGCATGGTACACTCCTCCCGAATCTCATAGGTGTCGATCATTCATTCTGACGAGATGGTGGCGCGCATTATTCGGTTGGCCGCCGTGTCGCCCGCTTGCGGCCGCAAACGCTGCCTCGCTTGCGGTGCGGGTCACACCGGTCTATGCTGTCGCCGAGGCGGCAGGCAGAGGAGGTCCCGTGGAGCACGCACAACGCCCCAACATACTCTTGATCCAGTCGGACCAGCATCGCTACGATTGCACCGGCATGGGCGGGCACCCGTTCATCCGCACGCCAGCCCTCGATGGGTTGGCGCGCGAAGGGGTGTGGTTCACCCACGCCTTTACGCCGAGCCCGATCTGCTGCCCGGCGCGGCAATCGTTGCTGTGTGGCCTGTGGCCGGAGCAGCACGGGGGGCTGTGGAACTATGGGGGTGGGCTGCCGTTACCGCCCTTTGAGCAGGCAACGTGGACGGCCGCGTTGCGTGATGCCGGTTATCGGCTGGGTCACGTGGGCAAGTGGCAGGAGCACCCCACGCGTGGGCCCGCGGCGTTTGGCTTTAGCGACGTCGTCCCGACCGAGGCCTATGGAGCATGGCGGCGCAGCGCCGGCCTCCCGGAGCTGCGCCCCGAGGGGTGGCGTTGGTTCGGCGGGGTGGATCCCGTCGCGCCGGAACAGACGCGCCCGTTCTGGTTGGCGGCGCGAGCCGTAGGGCTGCTCGAGCGCTATGCAGCAGGCTCCCAGCCCTGGCACCTACGCCTCAATTTCGACGAGCCCCATCTGCCCTGCTATCCCGCCGCGCCGTACGCCCAGCTCTATCACCCCGACGACGTGCCACCGTGGGGGAACGCCGAGGATCGCCTGGAGGGCAAACCCTACATACAGCGCCAGCAGCGGGCGAGCTGGGGCCTCGAAGCGTTCACGTGGCGCGACTGGTCGGTGTACGTGGCACGCTACCTGGCGATCATCACCCAGATCGACGCCGCTATCGGGCTCGTGCTCGATGCCCTCGAGCGTCTCGGGCTCGCCGATTCGACGCTGGTCATCTATACCGCCGATCACGGCGATGCCTGTGGGAGCCACGGCCTCATTGACAAGCATTATACCATGTACGACGAGCTGGTGCGCGTTCCCCTCGTGGTGCGCTGGCCGGGCGTGGCCACCCGAGGGACGGTGAGCGATGCCATGGTCACTCAGGCGTTGGATCTCGCCGCGACGATGTGCGAGGTGGCAGGCCTGCCGGTGCCCCACCACTGCCAGGGGCGCTCGCTGGTGCCCATCCTCCGCGGTGACACGCCAGCGGACTGGCCTCAGGAGGTGGTGGCCACCTACAGCGGCGCCCAGTTCGGGCTCTATACGCAGCGCATGCTGCGCGATCGCCACTGGAAGTACGTGTGGAACCCCACGGATGTCGACGAGCTCTATTATCTCGTCGAGGACCCCTGGGAAGTGGTGACCCGGGCGCCGGATCCGGCGTGGGCTCATGTGCTGTCGGACATGCGTGCGCGCCTCTATGAACGCCTCCGTGCGCAGGGAGACCCGCTGGTGGGCAACGAGTCGATGCGGCGCCAGCTCGTCGATGGGCACAAGCTGCCGCGCTAGATAGTGTTTAGAAACGGGCCACAGCGTCGTTCAGCACGTGGCGAGAAACCTTGTCGATGGGTGTCTAGGCCCAGAGCGTAAGCGAGGGGCGACATCGTTTCTACGTCGGGTGCGGTTTTAGAACACGGCCAGTATTGGCTATACTCGCACGACGATCCCACGATCGTACAAGACGCATCGAGGAGGCACCCCTTCCATGGACGTGACGAGGTACTGCCAGAGCTGTGGCGCTGCGTTGGCGCCCCACTGGCGCTTTTGCGGGGCCTGTGGTCACCCTGTGGCTACGACGGCGACAGAGCCCCCCGCCGGCGGCCAGCCACCGCTTCCGCCCCCACCGTGGGCAGTCGAGCAGGCCGCTCCCCCGGCAACGCCGCCTACGGCATTCGCAGGTGCGCCTCCCCCGTACGCCCAGCCCGCCGGCGGTCCTCCTCCGGGAGTGGGCCAGGCGCCGCCCAAGAAGAAGGCACGCACCGGCCTCGTGATCACGTGCGGCTGCCTCGCGCTTGTCGCGGTTATCGGGCTCTTGGCGGTAGGTGCTTGGCTGTGGTTCAAGATGCAGTCGGACCCGGGATTGCCCAGCCTCACCGGCACCGACTCGGGGGATGCGCCGATCGCTGCCGTGGCCGACGGGCCGGCGCGCGGTGCGCTGCTCTTCTCCGATGATTTCTCGGACCCCAACAGCGGCTGGGACAGCTCTGAGGGCGTCGATGCCGCCACCATCTACGAGAGCGGTCAGTACCACATCATCGTCAACAAGCCCGATTGGGTGGTCTGGGGCAACCCGTACGCGTACTTTACCGATAGCGTCCTGGAGGTCGACGCCACGCAGGTGGCGGGCACCGACGACAACGGCTTCGGTGTGCTGTTGCGCTACGTCGATGAGGACAACTTTTACCGCTTTGAGATCTCGGGCGACGGTTACTATAGCTTTGACCGCCTAGAGGACAACGCGTGGACGACGCTCATCAATTGGACCCCGTCCGACGCCATCCGGCAGGGGAACAGCACGAACACGTTAACGGTGGTATGCGCAGGGGATCGCTTCACGTTCTATGTGAACGGCGTGTACCTGGACGAATATCGGGACAGCGTCTTCCCCGCCGGCGACATCGGTCTGCAGGTCGGCACGATTCAGGAGGCGCCGGTGCACATCGCCTTTGATAACCTCAAGGTGTGGTCTCTACCCTAGGGCATGACGCCGAAACCACGCGGAAGGCGAGGGTATCCTCGCCTCCCGCGCTGCGTTCTACCCTATGCGCGTCGCGCGATCCTAACCCTTGACGGCGCCGAGGCGGATGCCGGTGATAAAGTACCGCTGCACGAACGGGTAGACGACGAGGATCGGGACGACGGTGATGACGATGGTCGCCGCGCGAGCCCCGCGGTCCGAGATCTCGTACAGCTCCTTGGGGTCGAGGGTCAGCACGGCCTGCAAGTTCGTGGCGACGACGATGCTTCGCAGGAACGTCTGCAGCGGGTACATGGTGCTCTTGGTCATGAGGATCATGCCGTCAAACCATGCGTTCCAGTGGCCCACTGCGGAGAAGAGCGTCATGGTGGCCAGCACCGGCACCGAGATGGGCACGAACACGCTCCACAGGATGCGCCAGTGGTTAGCCCCGTCGATGATGGCCGCCTCCTCGATCTCTTTGGGGACGTCCCGGAAAAAGTTCATCGTCAGGATGACGTTCCAGATGGGCACCGCTCCCGGCAGGATGAGCGCCCAGAGCTTGTTGATCAGCCCCAGGCTGCGGATCACGAGAAACCAGGGGATCAACCCACCACTGAACAGCATCGCAAACACAAAGAACCACATAAAGACGTTGCGGCCCTTGAACGAGTCCGCCGCTTTGGAGAGCGGGTAGGCGGTGAGCACGGTGAGCAGCAGGTTGAGGGCTGTGCCCAACACCGTGCGCTGCACCGAGATCCGCGCCGCCTGGTAGATCGTGCCTGCCTGGATGATCTTTTCATAGTTCGCCAGGGTGAAACGGATCGGATAGATCGTTACAAAGCCTCCGGCCGACGCCGCGCGGTCGCTCAGTGATACGGCGACGACGTGGAGCATGGGGAACAGGCAGGCGAGTGCGAACAAGGCGAGAAAGACATAGTTAAAGATATCAAAGAGCCTGCTGCTCAGGCTTTTGCTTTCGATCATCGCTGGCTCCTGTCCTGAGGCGTCGGCCTAGAAGATGCGGTAGCCGGCATACTTGTCGGCGAGATAGTAGGCAATGACGATGAGTACAAAGCCGACTGCCGACTTGATGAGGCCAATGGCGCCAGCCATGCTGTACTGCGCCGCAATGAGGCCTGCGCGGAACACGTACGTGTCGAGGATGTCGCCGGAAGCATACACCGCCGGGTTGTACAGCATGAACACCTGATCGAACCCAGCCTGGAGCACGTTCCCCAGCGACAAACAGGCCAACAGCACGATAGTGCTCGAAATCCCCGGCAGCGTCACATGCCAGACGCGCTGAAAGCGGTTCGCGCCGTCGATGGCGGCAGCCTCGTGAAGCTGGGGATCCACGCTCGTGAGGGCGGCGAGATAGATGATGGTGGACCATCCGACGCCCTGCCACAGGTTGGTGACGATCAACGTCGGTACAAACCACTTGTTACTGCCCAGGAACATCGGGGGACTCTCGAGGCCCAGCGACTTGAGCCCGCGGGTCACGATGCCGTTCGAGCCCAGCATGTCGAGGATGATCCCGCCCAGTACGATCCACGACAAAAAGTGGGGCAGGTAGACGATGGTCTGCACCGTGCGCTTGAACAGGGCGTTCTTGACCTCGTTGAGCAACAGCGCCAACGCGATCGCCGAGACCTGCATTGTCGCGATCTTGAGGGTAGAGATGACGATCGTGTTTCGCAGGATGTTATAAAAGTCGGGGTTCATCGTGAGGATGTAGCGAAAGTGCTTCAGCCCCACCCAGGGAGACCGGACGAACCCCAATCCTGGGTTGAAATCCTGAAAGGCGATAACGACGCCATACATCGGGTAGTAGCTAAAGATGGCCACAAAGATCATCCCGGGCACGAGCATGAGGTACAGGGGCCACGTTCGGGCCAGGTATCGTAGGATTCTGGCGCGGGTTGCCCCCGCCTGTACTCGTTCGGCTCCCGCAACTGCCATCGCTGTATCCTCCATGCCAGAAGTTACGGCCCGGCGTTGTTGTCAAGATCAGACGCGGTCGGACGGTGAAGGTCCGACGTGCGATCGGCTCAAGAAGGCTGGCGACGATACCGGGCATCATCGCCAGCCACACACACCGAAGTGTGACCGGCGCGGGCGCTCCGCCCGCCCCAGCGGTAAGGATTCGTGACCCGACCGGTTCCGCTACCGGAACCGGTCGGGCCTGGGCAGCTCAGGTTACGACCTGCTCTGCCACCACTCGTTGACTTCTGCCGTCCACTGGTCGCCACCCATTGCCTTCCACTGCTCGACAAAGGTGTCCCAATCGTCCAGTGGCTGCTGACCGATGATGATGTTGATGAACGTCTGGTTTTGCAGTTTCTCGAGGTCGGCGCCCCGCTCGATCTGTGTCGGGGTTGCGGTGCGCTGCAGCTGCGTCATGACGCCCTGGTCCGCCGTCTCGAGGATCCGCAGGCGGCACAGGTTGTTCACCGTCGTCGTGCCGGTGGGGTCTTCCAGGATCAGGTTCATCATGGCGTCACGCTGCTCGCGCGGGAGCTTGCCCCACTCATCGAGCTGGTAGCGGATCTGGGTGGCGGGCTGCTTGGGATCGATAAAGCCGCCGCCACGGGTGCCCACGGGGCCCGGTGTCCACGCCTGGAAGCCGATGCCGGTGGACCTGACCTCATCACCCTCGAACTGATAGTTGCAGCCCTCCCAGCCGTGCATGCGCCGCCAGGGGTCGTGCCAGAGCTGATCCCACCAGTCGGTGATGGTAAAGATCTTGTCGACGTGCTCGAATCCCTTGCGGAAGGCAAAGGGGTCGGCCTTAAAGTTGTTCTCGGTGTAGCGCCGCGCAAAGCCCTTGGGCCCGACGGGGATGTCGGCAAAGGCCCACACGGCCTCGGGGTCGTTCGTCACGCTGTCCAAGTTGGCGCCCCAGGAAGGCGTAAAGTGGAGGCCGCACAGGTTGGCCGCCACCTGCTCCATAGACTGCGAGGTGGTGAGGGTGTAAAAGTCCTTGGAGAACACCCCATCCTGGTACCACTGGGCGAACATGGCCAAGGCTTCTTTCATCTCGGGGCGAATGGCGCCGTACATCAGGCCGTCGCCCTCGGGCTGCCACTGGTCCGGAATGTAGCCAAAGCCGCCCCAGAAGCAGTCGAGACTACCGAACCAGGTGTGGAAGAGGTTGCTGGTCTCGGCAGCACTGGCGAGCAGGCCGATGGTCGTGCCCGGAGCACCCTGACCATAGTCGTTCTGGGCAAAGGTCAGCGCCAGCTCGCGCACTTCATCAAAGGTCGTGGGCACGGGGAGCCCGGCCTTGTCCAGCCAGTCCGCGCGGTACCACATGAGGCAGTCATTGTGGGCCAGGTCCTCGACCTTGGAGATGCCGAACTTGCGCCCGTTGAACGTCACCCACGTCCAGGGAAGGTCACCGTACTCGCGCCAGATGGCCTTCCAGCGGGGGCTGGCATACATGTCGTAGGCTTCAGTGATGTCCTCAAGGAGGTCCGACTCCACCATCTTGGAAAAGATCGTGGGGGGTACCGTCTCGAGAAAGTCGGGCATATCACCGCTGGCCATCGCCAGGTTGTACTTCTGGTTGCCCTCGTCACCGGTGCTCCACGTCCAGGCTGTCTCGTAGCGAACGTTGAACAACGCCTCGATCATGCGTGACCAGGGGTTGTTGTCCAGATCCTCGCCCTCGCAGAAGCGGGTCTGCGCGTCGACGCGGCGGGTACAGGTGATGACCACGGGGTCCTCGTAGGGCACACCCGCCGGCAGATCAGGCAGGAGCGTCTTCCAGCCCTTGGGGTGATCGGGGCTGCCGGGCATGTTGCCGATCTCGGTGAGGATCTCCTCGGGCGTCTTGGAACCGACGACGACGGTAACTTCTTTCTCGACCTCTTTTTCAACGACGGTGGTGACCTCTTTTTCGACTTCCTTCTCGACGACCACCGTCTCTTTCACGACCTGCGGGGCGCACGAGGCGAGCAGCGTGGCCGAGGCGCCTAGGGCGCTCCACCGCAGGAAACCACGACGTGAAAGACGTTCTTGCATAGACATGGACGGCTTCTCCTTCTTGATTTAGGGATCCGAACTAGTGTCTGCCGCACGCGCTAGCCGAGGCAATCGCTGGGCACACATCATCGATAGGCATCCTCCTTCCGGGCGCATTATGCCAAGGAATGCGGTTTATGGCAATTACCCGCCACCAGCGTGTCGTCGCCACGGTGATTCCGCCGGGCGGCGCCGCGCTATCATCGCGACACGGTGACCAGGAACCAGGGCGTGGTCGGTGTGCTCGGCAGGGCAAGGGCAAAGGTATCGCCCTGCTGCTCAAACGTGATCGGCTCGCCCTGTGGCAGCCCGCGCGCGTCCAGCGGTTGCAGCGCGACACGCGTGGCGCCGTTGAGCCCCTGTAGGGAGATCCGCGCGGTGACCGGTTCGAGTCGTGTGGGGGCATGGCCCCAGGAGCCCCCGTCATTCTGACAGGAGGTGCGGGTCTCGTCCGTCCAGCGCATGCCCGTGTTCGCGGAGCGTGCCACGGCCACCAGCAGCATCTCGTCACTGTCGGCGATGGGGCGGTCGTCCAGGCTAGTCAGCTCGACTGCCGCAAACGGCGTGGTGAGATCCACGCGCAAGTTCGACGTCGCTCGGCTGCCGGCCCGACCGATGATGACCTGGTGGCGGGGGGCGTCCATGAGCACGCGACCGTCCTCGGGCACCGCCTCCCAGGTTAGCTCGCCCGTATCGCTCACGATGGACTCTGTGGGGAGCTCGATCTCCCCTGGCGCCGGCGACAGCGCATCAGCGGTAAACGAGGCGATCTCGGTACGGTGCACCAGCGCGAGCCGACCCGGCAGATGGGACATCCAATAGGGGCGTGTGCGGTCGACGGGAGCGCGGAGGCTCTCAAGCACCCATTCCTGGGGCATGTGGCGCTCCACGACCTGGCGCGCCGCTTGGATGTCGCCCCGCAGGAACATGAGCCCTACGCTGGCCATCTGCGTCCACTTGACCGGATCGCGACTCACCTCAAAGAAGGTCAGGATGCTGGCGTCACGCCACTGCTCGTTCTGCCAGTAGGGCGCTCCCCAGGTGCCATCAAAGTCATAGATAACGATGCCATCCCAATCCTGGAGCAGGGCATAGGCCGCCAGGATCGGCAGGAACTCGGCGCCATAGTCGTTGGGGAAGGGCTCGTTCACCTCGGACAGGATGTAGGGCAGCCCCTTCACCCGGCTACGCGACACGGCGGCTGCCACCGAGGCGTCCGGCTGATCGACCATGGGCGTGTTGACGATGGTCCACACGTCCTCCCCCGGCTTGCGCACCGCCGGCCGCTGCGGGTGCTGCCAGTAAAAGTGGCCGTCCATCACGTCGAGCACGGCATTCGCCTGGAGCATGGGGAGTGCGCTCCAGTTTTGGTTGTGGTCCGAGGTGCCCAGGATGAGCTGCTGGACGCCCAGCTCTCCGCGGAGAAACTCGCGCATATCAATGAAAAAGTCGCGTTCGATCTCGGTGTAAAAGAGCGCCTCATCGCGAAAACGCTGCGCGTTGGCCGTGGCAAAGTCCGTAATGTGCAGTCGCTGCACACTGCCGCGCAGGGGGTCCTCATATTCGCGCAGGTCGCCGCCCCATGCCGCTGAGAGTGCGGCGCGATCTGGGTAGCGGCGCGCCAGCCAGTCGTTCCACAAACGATCGAGCTTGTCGACATAGTACGGCGCGACGGGATACCAGTGGCCGTGGCGCGACTCGGCCTCGCCTCGGGTGAGGTAGCCGCCCACCCAAAACTCGAGCAGGCTATTCTCGTTGACGATCTCGACGAGGCAGACGGCCGGCTCGTCGGCATAGCGGACGCCGGTGAAGGGATTGACGTGGTCCAACAGCTGCCGCGCGTACTCCTTCTGGAGGGCGATGAGGCGCTCGTCAAAGTAGGTGAGCGCCTTGCCCCAGCGCACCTGTTCGGCGTCGACCACGCCGTCGGCGTCGGTAAAGCGCCGCGCGACGTTGAGGTTCAGGTCAACGTAGATGCCCTCGTTCTTGCAGCAGTAGACGAACCAGTCGAGCCGGGCGAGCCCTTCGGGGTCGAGGGCCCGGGTCGTGTCGGGGTCTGGCCCCGAGTTCCACGTCGATTGCTGCCCGTCGGAGCGTCGCATGATGATCCCCTTGGGCCAGCGATGATCGATGGCGTGGAGCCGCACGCAGTTCACGGCGTACTTGGCCAGACGGCGCGCCACGATCGGCGCGTACTCCATCGGCGGCAGGGGATTATCGGTGCAGACGTTCAGCGCCCACATCCGCCAGCGCTCGCCGTCGCCGGTGGCCAGGTGACCGTCGATGTTGCGGATGAACCCCTTGGAGCCGGCGGGCTTGTGCAGCAAGCGGGACACATCCACCGGGCTTTCGGTGGTGTCGTCCCACGGGACGATGTACTCTGGCCAGTTGTCGGTATTGGGCATTGGTCTACGCATGGCATTCACATCCTTAGTGCGTGGCGCCGGGCGATGCCGGGCGCGAAACGGTGACAAGATACCAGAGGGTGGCAGGCTCTGCCGTGAGGGGAATGACAAATCCCTCCGCGTCGCGGGTGGCGGTGATGGGCGCCCCCATGGGTTGGCCCTGGCCATCGAGCGGTTGGACGGTCACGGCGTCTGCCCCCTCGAGCCCGCGCAGGGTGATACGTCCCGTCACCGGCTCGATGCGCGTGGGGGCATGGCCCCACGCCTGGCCCAGTGAGCGGCGCGTGTCATCGAGCCAGCGCATGCCGGTGTTCGCCGAGCGTGCCGCGGTGAGCAGTAACAGGCGCTCAGCGCGGGCGAGGGGCGCATCGGCGAGGCTGGCCACCTGCACGGCGGCAAACGGCGTTTCGAGGTCGACGACGACGTTCGTCGTGGCGCGTCGGCCGGTGCGGCCGATGACGGCTTGGTGCCGGGGCGTGTCGATGAGCACGCGCCCGTCGTCGGGACGGTCCTCCCAGACGAGCTCGCCGGTATCGCTGACGATATCCCCCTCGGGGAGCGTGAGCTCGTCCTCCGTCGGCGTCACAGCCTCGGCGTCAAAGGAGGCGAGCGCCGTACGATGTACCAGGGCGAGCCGCCCCTTGATGAGCGGGATCTCGAAGGGATGCTCGTCATCGGGGAGGTCGGTTCGCAGGCTCTCAACCAGCCGCTCACGCGTCAACGTGCGCTCGACGAGTTTCTCGGCAGCGCGGACATCACCGCGCAGGAACATGAGCGCCCCGACGGCTGTTTCGGCCATCTTGACCGGGTCGTTGCCGATGGAGAAGAACCGCTGGATCGCGCGGTTGCGCCGCGACTCGTCCGAGTTCAGCCCATAGTCATAGATGAACACCCCGTCCCAATCCTGCAACAGGGCATAGGCGGCGATGATGGGGATGAACTCGCAGGCATAGTCGTTCGGGAAGGGCTCGTTGATCTCGGACAGCGTGTAGGGCAGCCCGGCGACGGCGCTGCGCGAGAGCTGTGCCACCGCCGAGTGGTCGGGGGCATCCACCATTGGCGTGTTGGTGATGGTCCACTCGCTGCCCAACCATCCCTCGAGGCCGTATCGCGGGTGCTGCCAGTAGCAGTGTCCGTCGATGATGCCGAGAAGGGAATTATCATAGATGTGCATGGTGCCGTTGATGCCGTGGTTGTGGTCAGAGCTCCCAACGATCGGCTGGCGGACACCCAGCTCGCCGCGCAGGTAGGCGGCCATCTCTTGGAAGAACCGTCGCTCGATCGAGCTGTAGAACGTCGCTTCATCGTGGAAGCGCCCTCGCGAGGCGGCGGCGAAATCCTCCGGCTGGAGACGCCGTACCGTGCCGCGCAGGGCGTCCTCATGCTCGCGCAGGTCACCCTCCCAGGCGGCGGCCAGCGCCTGCCGATCGGGATAGCGGCGCAGCAGCCAGTCGTTCCACAGCCGGTCCAGATCCTCCGCATAGGCGGAGGGGATATCGCCCCAAGTGCCAAAGGGCTCGCGCTGCTCGCCCCGCAGCCGTCCCTTGACCCACGACTCGACGATGCTGTTCTCATTCACCAGCTCGACGATGGCCACGGCGGGCTCTTCGGCGTAGCGGTTGCCCGTGTAGGCGTTCACGTGGCCGAGGAGTTGCGCGGCATACTCCTTCTGGAGGGTGATGAGCTGTGGGTCGAAATACGTCAGCGCTTTGCCGTAGCCGATCCAATCCACCTGCTTGACGCCGTCTGCCGCCGTAAAGGGGCGCGAGACGTTCAGGTTGAGGTCGATATAGATCCCCTCCTGCTTGCAGCAGAAGATGAAATAGTCGAGCCGCGCCATGGCCTCGGGATCGAGGGCGCGCGTCGGCTCGTCATCGCGCTGGACGGCATCACGAAAGCGCGGCGGCAACGGCGTCTGGCTCTTGCGGCGCATGAGGATGCCATCGGGCCAGCGATGGTCGATGTGATGCAGACGGAGGCAGTTCAGCCCAAACTTGGCCAGGCGGCGGGCGATGACGGGGGCGAGCTCCATCGGCGGCAGGGCGGCGGCGCGCGTCAGGTTCTGCCCCCAGATGCGCCAGCGCTTGCCGTCGCCGGTGGCCAGGTGGCCATCCACGATGCGGATAAAGCCCGTGGCGCCGGCGGGCTTGTCCAGGAGGTGCGACATGTCCGTCGCGCCCGTCGTTGTGTCATCCCACGGCACCGTAAAGACGGGCCAGCGATCACTATCGGGCATCGGCCTACTCGACATCGGAGTACCCACAGTTCTCGTCTCCTACGACTGATTACCTTGGCCTGCTTGTTGGCAACGAGCGGTCCACACAGCACGTCCCAAGGGCTCACGCGCGGCGCTCCCAGGGGGTGTCACTGCGCCACGTGGGGACCCACGCCGTTCGGCCCGGCGCTAGGTGACCGCCTCCTTCCGACGGATGCGCACCATGGCGGCGTACTGCACGGCGGGCAGGTGGAGCGTGCCCCCGTCCAGCGCGGCGCCGACGGTGTCATCGTGCCACGGCGCATAGGACTCGATGGTGCCATCGGTCACACCGAGGGGCGTGAGATCGACATCCTGGGGTGCCAGCGCGGCCGGCGCGACCTCGTCGCGTAGCACGGCGTGCCAGCTATCGGCCCGGTTACGCACCCACAGGAGGAGGTGCGTGCGCCCCAGGAGACCCAGAATCCATGCATCCTCCGTGGAGAGATCGATGGGTCGGAACGCTTCGGCATCCAGGGCGATGCCCGCCACGAGATCGGCGAACGGGCGGAACGCGTGCCAGAGGTGCTTTTCATCCACGTAGCGATCCCAGTGCCAGATCTGGCCCGTTCCGGCAGCACCGGCGAAAAAGGCCGGGAACGTAGTGTCATGCAGGAGGATGCCGCGATAGTCCGCCCGGTAGTAGCGGAATGGGCCGGTGTGACGATCGTTCACCGCGCCTGTCTCGGCGAGGATGACGGGCCGGTCGGGGCGGCGGGCGCGGAGCACGGCGTCCACCGAGAATGCCACCGGGTCCACCGTGCAGATGCGCCACGGGGCGCCCTGATCGAGGTAGCGGTGGACCTGCTGAAAGTCCATCTCCTCCATGTGGAAATCGTCCTGAAGCGCCTGCTTGTGCTCGTCATCAAAGCTGCCCAACGAGTTGGTCACCAGCTGCTGGGGCGCCATAGCCTTGATGGTGCGCAGCATCCTGCGCGTCCAGGAGCGCTGGATCTCCCAGGAGCTCGTCGCGCAGCAGTCGATCTCGTTCCACAGCTCCCACGCCATGACGGTGGGGTCGTCGCCGTAGCGAGCGATGTAGGCGCCCACCTTGCGCAGCCACAGGTCTTGCCAGGTTGGCTCGGTGAACCACTCGTCCATGGAGGCCGGGGAGCGACCGTCCTCTGGGTGGCGCAGCACCTTGGAAAAGGGCGAGCCGGGCTCAAAGGTGCGAAAGTGCTCCAGACAGAGCTTGAGGCGGATGCCGTGCTGACGCGCCAGCTCGATGATGCGATCTAGCCGGGCGAACCGCGCCAGGTCGAGCTCGCCGGCGACCTCGGTCTCGGGTTCAAAGCAGGGGTTTGACAGCCAGAGCCGCGCGAAATTCGCGCCGGCGGCCTCGAGGGCTCGGAACCAGCGCCGGTACTCGGCGGTGCCCAAGGTGGCGGTGTCCTCGGATGTGAGGAAATGGGCCATGCCCTGGGGCAGCGGGTAGCGCGGCGGAGCGCACAGACACAGGCCGATGGGACAAAAGGCGTCACCGTTCGAGAGGGCGAAATAGCGCGGGTCGCGTTCGCTGACCTGGACGAACCCGGGATGGTCGGACGAGTCGCACGTCAGCGTACCCTCCTCGACCACCTCATCGCTCCGCATGGCACGGTAGTGATAGACGCCCACCATCGTGGGGGTAAAGCGAACCGCGGTGACGACCTCACCGTTGGCGATGGTGTCTTCATAGCCGTGGTGGTCGTACACGAGCTCGGCGGGCTGATGGTCAAAGGTAGGGCGCGTGACCGTAGAGCCGTCCGGTGCACGAAAGACAACGCGATCAACACCGAGAAAGCGATCGAACGTCGTTGTCCATCGACCGTAGCGCAGCACCCGCATGGGGCTCCTCTCGTGGCAATTACGCGAGAGGCCGAACAAAGCCCCCTCGCAGGGTCAAAACAGTGTCACGGAAACACGTCAGAGCGTAGAGGCCTGGTGGCCTCAGCGCAGAGGCGTACGGAGGCAGGGGCATCGGGCGACGCGATTGACCCTACCGGAGTAACACCTATAATAGAATGCTACCTAGGCCGATGCAACGGGGTGTGCGCCATCGCCCCGCCATTCTCCCGCCAGAGGATCCATGTCTGATCGTACAACCGGCGAATTGCTCCATGCCACCGACGAGGTGCCTGACGCGTTCATCGCCCTGGTGCGCGACGCGCTGGCACATCTCTACGACTATGCCCATCTCCAGCGGCACCCACTCGCAGTGCTGGTGGGCCCTCCCGCGCCCAACCACGACGTCGCCCGGGCGCTTCGAAACCTCATGTTGGACACCCTCGAGCAGCTCGATCCAGGCAGTCACGTTTCGCGCAATGACAGGGAGTGGCGTCCCTACGGCATCCTGACGCACCGCTACGTGGATGGCTACGAGATCGACGACATTGTCACCGAGCTCCGTACCAGCCTGCGCCAGTTCCAGCGTGACCACCGCAAGGGCCTCCTGGCGATGGCCAGCATCCTCTGGCCACGCTGGCAGGCGGTGTGCCGCGATGCCGATAGGGAGGACGCCACCGACGCGCCGGTCGACGCCCACATCGGCGCGCCCACCGCGGCCTACGCGGGGCTGCACAGTGAGATGGAGCCGCTGGGGCTGGCCGTGACCAAGCTCGAGCTGAGCACCCTGCTCGACGGCGTCCTCGCGCCAGCCAAGGCTATGGCCCAGGAGTACGATGTGTGGGTCGACGTGTGCTTGAGCAAGGATGTGACGACAGTGTGGGCCGACCCCGCTTTGGCCAAGCAGGCCGCGCTGGCCGCAATGTCGACCCTCATTGCTGGCCGCCCTGCTACCCTCGCCGTCGGCAGCCGCACCACGCCCGAGCAGGTCGCCCTGATATTGCGGCCCGAGCCGCCCCTGCAGCACGATCAGCCTCTCCTCCTCGGAGAGGTAAATCGTCGGTTGGAGGCCGTGACCGAGTTGCTGACCGTCCAGGGCGGCTGGTTGGAGGTAGGCAGCGACAGCCAATGCGTCCACGAGATCGCCCTGCGCTTTCGGCGGGCCGAAGGGATCCCCGTCCTCGTCGTTGACGACAACGAGCGCGTTCTGCAGCTGTTTGAGCGCTACCTCATCCCTGAGGGGTATCAGGTGACGGCCGTCACGGATGGTCACGCGGCCCTCGACGCCGCCGCGCGCGAAACGCCTGCGGTCATCGTCCTCGACGTGATGATGCGGACGATGGACGGCTGGGAGCTGCTGCAGCGCATGCGCAGTGATCCCGCTTTGGACGACGTCCCCATTATCGTGTGCTCGGTGCTCAACGAGCCCGAGCTCGCCGAGGCTCTCGGCGCGTGTTACTACCTCAAAAAGCCGGTGACTCAGCAGCAGATGGTGGCGGCGCTGCGCGAGGTATTACTGGCTCCGGGGCCCGCTGATGGGCATCGAGCAGAGCGCGGAGATAGCGACCTAGCTCGGCGCGAGTAGAACCGTCGCTATGGAGGAGCTCGAGGCGTCCCCCCCGCAGCTTGGCGAGCTCTTCGCCATAGCTCGATGCAGTGGCGATGATCACCGGCAGTAACGCCAGGCGGGGGTTGCGGCGTAGCGCCTGGAGCACCTCAAGGCCCGTCATGCCCGGTAGCGTCAGGTCCAGGATGATGGCATCCACCGTGACGTGCTCGAGCATGGCGAGGGCCTCGTTTCCTGAGTAGGCGCGGTGTATCTTGGCCTCGGGCCACTCTGCCGTCAGCACGCGCTGGAGCAGGGCCACAAAACCGGGATCGTCATCGACCACCAGCAGCGCCGATGGGCGACTGCAGGAGGCCCGTACGGCGTCGATGATGTGCTCCCGGTGCACCGGTTTGACGAGGTAATCTGCCACGCCGAGCTCGCGCGTCACCACCGTCTCCATGGCCACCTCACAGCGCACGATGGGCAGCGTCGGGTCCCCTGCCGCGCGCCACACGTCCTCGGGGGTGAAACCGTCCTGACTGAAGGGATCATGTAGCAGGATGATGCTGGTGGGGTCGTCACTCTGAACGGCGTCGGTCACCTCGGACAGGGTCATGGCGGGCAGCGCGCGGTACCCCTCGATGGCGCGAGCGATCATGCCCACGGCGCCCAGATCTTGCCCGAGGATGACGACCGTCTTGTCCAGCGGGCTCTCGGGCGCACGCGGCGCCCATCCCTCGGGGGCATAGTACGCCAGCCGCGACACGGCGCGCCCCGATTCGGGCAGCGGCAGGTAGAAGCGGAACGTGCTGCCCTTGCCCACGACGCTATCGGCCTCGATATGCCCCCCGTGCAAGTTCACGAACTGCTTGCAGATGGCCAGCCCCAACCCCGTACCGCCGCGGCCGCTGGTGATCGGTCCTTTGGCCTGATGGAACTCTTCAAACAGCGCTGGAATCTCGTCCTTCGGGATGCCCACCCCCGTGTCCGAGACCGACACGACGATCTCGCCGTCCTCCTCGAGGGCGCCCACCTCGATGCGCCCCTGGTCGGTGAAGCGGATGGCATTGTTCAGCAGGTTGAGGAGCACCTGGCGGATGCGCGTTCGGTCGACAGTGATCTCGGGGAGGCGGCGGGGCACGTTCATGCTCAGTGTCACCGGCTTGCCACGCAGCAGGCCACTGGCCGTCGCCAGAGCGTCGTGGATGAGCTCGCCCATATCGGTGGGCTCGAGCCGCAAGGGCAGACGTTGCGCCTCGATGCGCGACAGGTCGAGGATATCGTCCACCATGCCCATGAGATGGCGGCTGCTCTGATAGATCTCGCGAACATCGGCCCGCAGCGCTGGCGTCCACCGGACCTGGCCGTAAACCTCGGGGGTCCGGTACATCATCTCGCTGAACCCCATAATGAGGTTCAGCGGCGTGCGGAGCTCGTGGCTCACGTTGGCGGCGAACTGGGCCTTGATGTGGCGCGCCTCCTCAGCCTGCTGTCGGGCGATTGCCAGCTCATAGCTGGTGCGCTGCAGGCGGCGCGTCGCCTCGGTGAGGGATTCCAGCGTACGCCCCAACTCGCCCCGCCGGTCGCGCACCTCTTCCAGGAGCGTCATCATGCGCTGCTGGCTCTCCCACGCCCACCGCAATGTGGCCTCAAAACCGCGGGCGTTCAGCCACTCGACGAGGGATGCCAGCCACACGATGGCCACCACCATCTGCACCGCCTCCAGTGGGCGCATGGCCAGGAGCACCCCCGTGTTCGCGACGCTTGCCGCCAAGCCGAGAAGGGGGCTCAACGTCCAAGCCACGATGATGGTCAGGGTGGCCGCGGCTGGCAGGAGCGGGTCGCTATACAGGCGGAGGGCGTAGGCCAGGCAGGCCGTCAGGCCCGCTGTCAGAAGCCCGCGCGCCGCGCGGGGAAAGCGCCGGCGGACGCCCAGCGTCACCGCTCCAACCAGCGAGACGGCTAGGAACATCTGGAGATCTACGCCGGCGTGGCCGGCGATGCCGCCAACCGTCGTCCACCGCAGTGTCCCTCCTACGAAGAGCAGCAGGGACACGAGGACGACGAGCCTATCCTTGAGCTCCTCTGCCTGCATCTGACCGCCGTCGGCAACGTCGGTGTTCTGAAAGGGTGCGCTGTTCGCCACATTGATCCTCTATTCGCCAAGACGTCTGCGCCGCTTACGTAGCATGATTATAGTCTATCCACCGCGCCAACAAAGAACCGGACGGCAACCCTTTGCCGTCCGGTTCTCCCTTCGCCATGCTCTATGCCCGCGTGCCAGGCGCCGCGGCGTCGCCTAGGCGCGCGGTGTGGCCTCCAACAGATCGGCGACCCAGGCGATCCCGAGATCGGCCAGCTTGGCGCGGGTAGGTGCACCCGTGTCGGCATCCCAACCCATCAAGCCATAGAGGTCGGCCAGTGCAGCGCGATACTGCTCCTCCGTGGGGGCCTTGCCCTCCGCTGGCCCCTCGGGCAAGGGCTCAAGGAGCCGCGGGGGCAACATGTCATCCTCCGGGCGAAACCCCTCCCGCGCATTGAACGCGCGCGCCATGTCGTAGGCACGCTCGGCAGCCAGCCACAGGTCGGCGACATCCGTGGGCCACCCCGTGGCCGCCCGGATGATGTCGGCCTTTTGCCGCGGCGTCCACATGTGGAACATGCACATGCCGGTGAGGTTGTCCAGCACGCGCAGCATCATGCCGTAGCGCACCATGCGCGCCTTGTCGGTGCTCAGATCATCGAAGGGCAGGGGCTCGATGATGCCAAAGGACTCGAGGTCGGCGATGCCGCCCTTGCTCGTGTAGGCGCTATCGTGGACGCTATGCATGTGATCGGCGCCGGTGGGCGAGACGCCGATGCCCAGGCCGTGGCCGTACTTGACGCGCGGGTCGTGCATGGCCACTTCCTGCCCCTTGATCTGAATGGCGTACCGCTCGGCACCGCGGCCTATCTTGTGCGCCGCGCGGAGCGAGCCCTCGGCCAATAGATCGCCCAAGCCCTGCCGGCGGACGATGCGGTGCAGCATCTCGACGAGCGCCTCGGCGTTCCCAAAGCGCAGGTCGAGCCCGCCGGTGTCCTCGGTGGTGAGCAGCCCGCGCTCAAAGCACTCCATGGCAAAGGCGATGGTCACGCCGGCGCCGATGGTGTCCAGGCCGTTGGCGTTGCACACCTGGTTGGCGTAGGCCACGATCTCGAGGTCGTCAATACCGCACAGCGAGCCCATCGAGCCCGCCGTCTCGTACTCGGGACCGCCATACTTGCGATCGACGGGATACGTGTCACTCTTGACCTCGGATACCCACTTGCAGCGGATGGGGCAACCGTAGCAGGTATCGCGGCCGACGGTGATCGTCTCCAGCGCTCTCTCGGCGGTGAGGTTCTCGAACCCTTCGAACACACCGTGCTGAAAGTTGCGCGTGGGCAGGCCGCCGACGCCTTGGTTGACGCGCACCATACGCATGGTGGCCAGGGTGGAGAACACCGCAGAGCCGGTCTGGTGATAGTTATCGCGGAACCACTTGGCCAGGGCGTCCAGCGCTTCCGGATCGGCCACCGGTGGGCGCTGAGAGCCGCGCACGACTACCGCCTTGAGCTTTTTCGCGCCCATCACGGCGCCCAGCCCGGTGCGCCCTGCGGCGCGGGTGGCATCGTGCATCACATTGGCGATGCGCGCCAGCCGCTCTCCCGCCGGGCCGCACTGCGAGACGCGCAACCGGCGCTCGCCGAGCTCCTCTCGCAGCCGCTCCTCCACGTCCGCCGTCTCGAGCCCCCACAGGTGCTCGGCGGACCGTAGCTCGACCTGATCGTCATGAATCCACAGGTAGACCGGGGTCTGCGCGGCGCCCTCGACGATGACGGCGTCCCAGCCGGCGCGCTTGAGCTCGGCGCCGAAAAAGCCGCCCGCCTCGGAGGCCGCAAAGCCGCCGGTGAGCGGCGATTTGCCGCCGATCATGTGCCGGCCGCCCCCGGCCATCGGTTGTCCCGTGATGGGGCCGGTGGCATAGATCAGCTTGTTCTCATGCCCCAGCGGGTCGATGCCCGGTGCGAGTTCTTTGAGGAGGTAGTAGCCGATGAACCCCCATCCCCCGACGTATCGCCGCAGGAAGAGCTCATCCAGAGTCTCGGTGGTCGTCTTGCCCGTGGTGAGGTTCACGCGCAAGAGCTTGCCCCAATGGCCAAACGTCATGATTGCTCCTCCAATGCATAGGCGGCACGCCGTCAGCCGGCGGTCGTGCCGCGTGCTACGTGCTATCGACTGTTCATCTCGGCCCCACGCGTCGCCGAGCGTCGTGTCGAGCCCGAGGCGGCTAGAGCGGCAGCTGTACCCAGCGCGCGTCACGCTCTGCCAGCGCGCAGGCGTCGAGGATCGCCTGCACGCGCACCCCTTCGGCAAAGCCAGGCTCGAAGCAGAAGGCACCGTCGCGGCCATGGCTGGCGCGGTAGGCATCGACATAATCCATAATCACACTGCGTCGGACCCCGTTCTGACCAGGGATCAGCCCCTGCAGTCGCTCAGGCACCAAGATGGTGGTGTAGGGCGTGTCGGGCGTCTTGCCCTGGCGCAGTACCTGATAGTCGGCCAGGATCTCGGGTGGCAGGTACACATCGAGCTCCAGGGGGCGCTGCTGGTTGTACATCAGGCCACCCTCGCTGCCGTACACCTCGATGCGCTGGTCGTACCCGCGCCCGGTAAAGATATAGCCGCCGCAGAGGTAGCCCATGGCGCCGCTGGCGAACGCCATCAGCACCATCCCCTGATCCTCGGTGGTCACCGTCATGGGCAACCCTGTCTCGCGTGACAGCCGCTGCGGCACAAAGGTGCGCGTGTAGGCGGCGACCTCGGCCACGTCATCGTCCAGCCACCAGCCGAGCATGTCGAGCATGTGGGCGCCCATATCGCCCAAGCCGCCCCAGCCCGCGCGCTGCCGGTCGTTGCGCCAGGTGCCCGGATGCTGCGCATAGCCGACGCCGCCCGCCGCATAGACCGCCTGCACCGTGGTGATCGTCCCGAGGGCCCCCCGGGCAATGATCTCGCGGGCGAGCTGCGCCGCCGGCGTACGCCGGTGAGAGAAGTTGACGCCCGTCTTGAGCCCCTTGGCCTCAGCGGCGGCCCACATTTCGCGCGCCTGGCACAGATCCATCGCCAAGGGCTTTTCGCAAAAGATGTCGAGCCCACGCTCGGCGGCGGCCATCACCACCGGGTAGTGCATGTCGTTGCTGGTGCACACACTGATGATGTCCAGGTCGTCCCGGGCCAACAGCTCGCAATAGTCGCGGTAGCAGTCGGTGACGCCGTGGCGTGCCCGCATCTGCTCGAGAGCCGCCTCGCTGATATCGCAGGCCGCCACCACCTCGACGTTCGGGCACCGCAAAAAGTTCGGCACGTGATGATTGACGGCGATGCCACCCGTGCCCACGATCCCAACGCGCAACGGCTTGACGTCCATGGCGTGCTGTCCTCCTTGGCAGCAAGGGCGTTGGCCCTGCCTGGGGTCTAGGGAAGTCGATTGAGCCAATCGATCTGCACCGTTGTACCCGCTTCTCCCTCGCGGAGGGTGACACGGGTGCTGGAGGCAAACGCGACGGGGAAATCGAAGCGATCACTGGCGCGCCAGTCGTAGCCGAGCCAGTTGAGCAGCAGGAGCTTGATGACCGTCCCATGGGTGATGAGGGCGATCCGCTCGATGCCATAGGTCTCGGCATAGAGGCGGATGCGCGCCCAGGCCGCCATGACGCGAATCCATACGCGCTCCAGACCATAGGCGATGAGCTCGGGCGTCCAGTTGGCGGTGAGCGGGCTCGCCAACGGCTGGCCCTCCATGTCCGCGAGGCCCAACTCCTCGAGCTCTTCGAGGTCCCACCGCAGCAAGTCTGGCAGGCGCCCGCTGACGGCGTCGGCGGTCATCTCGGCACGGATCATGGTGCTGGCGCAGAGGAACTGGACATCCCAGGCAGCGACCTGCTCGGCGATGCGCTTGGCCTGCTCCTCTCCGTGGGGTGTGAGGCGCACAGCGCTGGGATCGGCGACCCCGGCATAGTCCACCTCGGCGTGTCGAATCAGGTAGATTTCCATCCAATCCCTCACAACAGGTCTGGAGCGCCACTCGGGGCGCCCTAGGGGGCATTCTAGGCGGGCGGCAGCTGCGGGTCAAACGCGGGGCGGAGCACCGGCCGGTGCTCCGCCCCACCACCAGCGCCTACGCGGGCACCGCCGCACGCACGACGGCCACGAAATCCTCTGCCTTGAGGCTGGCGCCGCCCACCAGCCCGCCATCGACGTTCGGCTGCGCCAAGAGCTCGGCCGCATTCGCGGAGTTGACGCTACCACCATACTGGATGCGCACCGCATCCGCCGTCGTCTGGCCAAAGAGCCGCGTGATGGTGGCGCGCACCACGTTGCCACAGATGTGCTCGGCGTCTGCCGCTGTGGCGGCCCGCCCGGTACCGATAGCCCAGATCGGCTCATAGGCCATGATGATGCCGGCGACCTGCTCCGCGGGAATGCCGCGCAGCGCCGCCTCCACCTGGCCACTGACCCACGCGTCGGTGATGCCGGCGTCGCGCTGCTCGAGCGTCTCGCCGACGCACACGATGGGTACGAGACCGTGCTGCAGCGCTGCGCGGATCTTGTTGTTGACCGTCTCGTCGGTCTCACCGAAATGCTCGCGACGCTCCGAGTGGCCGATGATGACGTAGCGGCAGAACTCGGCCACCATGAGCGGCGAGATCTCGCCGGTGTAGGCGCCGCTTTCCTCCCAGTACATGTCCTGGGCGCCCACGCCGATGGGCGTGCCCTCCACGAGGCGCGCGACGGCGGGGATGGCCATGAACGGCGGGCAGAAGACCTTGTCCACCCCCTCAATGGCCACCAGAGGGTCGATCATCGCGCGCACCAGCGCCTCGGCCTCGGCGACCGTCTTGTTCATCTTCCAGTTTCCGGCTAGAATCGGGGTTCGCATCACTCTAGGTCCTTTCGCGTGCGTCAGATAAGCGATGGCACGCCGGCGGCCGATGCGCCATCAGGGCGATGGTAGCAAAAACCGGTACCTCGGGCAAGAAGGGGAACGCCGCATCCTCGCGTCCGGTGTGGCGCCCTGTGCTCCAGCCCGAGCGTTGAAAGCGTTCTTACACTTGCGCCGTTTTTCGTCTGCCTGGTTTGCGGTTATAATAGCTGCTAACCGTTTGCTCGAAGGATGGTTCCATGCGCTACGAAGCGATCATCGGGATGGAAGTGCACGCGCAGGTCATCACCCAGTCCAAAATGTTCTGTGCGTGCTCGGCAGACTATGCCTCCGCGCCGCCCAACACCCACGTGTGCCCCGTCTGCCTGGCGCTTCCCGGCGTCCTGCCAACGATCAACCGGGCCGCCGTGGAGGCGACAGTGCTCACGGGCCTGGCGCTGAACTGCCGCATCCCGGAAAAGACCAAGTTCGACCGCAAGAACTATCCCTATCCCGACCTGCCCAAGGGCTATCAGATCTCGCAGTACGACATGCCCCTGTGCGTCGATGGGGCGCTCGAGATCGAGGTCGATGGGCGAACCCGGCGCATCGGCATTCGTCGCGTGCACCTCGAGGAGGACACGGCCAAGCTGTTCCACGATGGGGGCAGCAGCCTCATCGATTTCAACCGGTCGGGCGTGCCACTGATCGAGATCGTCACCGAAGCGGACATCCGCAGCGCCGAGGAGGCATGGGCCTACCTGCTCGAGTTGCGCGCCATCCTGCGCTACCTGGGTGTCAACTCGGGCAACATGGAGGAGGGCGCCATGCGCTGCGAGGCCAACGTCTCCGTTCGGCCCGTAGGCGCAGAGGCGCTCGGCACCAAGGTTGAGGTCAAGAATCTGAACTCGTTCCGCTCGGTGCGCCAGGCCATTGCCTACGAGGTCGAGCGCCAATCGCGCATTCTCGATGAGGGTGGGCGGGTGCAGCAGGTGACCATGGGCTGGGATGAGGATCGCCAGCGCACCGTGTTCCAGCGCTCGAAGGAAGAGGCGGAGGACTATCGCTATTTCCCCGAGCCGGACCTCCCGCCGTTGCAGCTCGATGAGGCCTGGATCGCGGCGATACGGCAGCGCCTGCCAGAGCTACCTGGCGCCAAGCGCGAGCGCTTTGTCGCCCAGTACGGCTTGCGCGCCGAGGACGCCGCCGTGCTTGCCGAGGATCGCGCCGTGGCGGAATACTATGAGGCGGCTGTAGCGGCCAGCGCCGATGTCGGGCCGCAGGTCGTGGCCAACTGGATCACCGGCGAGGTGTTTCGCCTGCTACGCGAGGAGAACACCACCATCGACGCCTTGCGTGTCTCGCCGGAGGGGTTGGCCGCTCTGCTCAACATGGTCACCAAAGGCACCATCAACGCGACGGTGGCCAAGGAGGTGCTTGCCGAGATGCACAGCACCGGCGATGCGGCGGAGGCCATCGTCACCCGGCGCGGACTGACGCAAATCAGCGATGAGGACGAGCTACTGGCCATCGTGCGGCAGGCAGTGGAGGCCAATCCCAAGCCGGTGCAGCAGTACCTGGACGGCAAGCCTCAGGTTCTGGGCTTTCTCATCGGCCAGGTGATGCGTGCCACGCGCGGCCAGGCGAACCCTCAAGTGGCCGCCCGACTGTTGCGCGACGAGTTGGATCGCATCAAACACTGACAGCCCTATACAAACGACTGCTGTTCTGTAGCAGCCTGGGCATCGTTACGCCCCAACCCACGCTTGTGGGTCGGGGCGTTTTGCTTTCGCCGCGGGGGACCCGTACCCACACCTCCAGGGGACCCCGGCCGCACGGCTTGTGCGCGCGGCGCCGTGCACGGCGAGACAGATGCGGGAGGTGTGATCGGCTCCAGGCGAAGGGTGCGAAAGCAAGGCACCACGCGGCACAGAGAGAGATAGAGGAGTACTCTGATGAGTCAGGACCGCTCGCCGTTCGACATTGCTATCGAGCAGTTTGACAACGCCGTGCGCTACCTCGATATCGAGCCGGGAATCGCTGACGTTCTTCGTCAGCCCAAGCGTGAGGTGACGGTTGCGCTTCCTGTCAGGATGGACGATGGCTCGTTGCGCGTGTTCACTGGCTATCGCGTGCAACACTCGGTGGCCATGGGCCCATCCAAGGGAGGTATTCGCTACCACCCCAACGTGACTCTGGACGAGGTCAAGGCGTTGGCCATGTGGATGACGTGGAAGTGCGCCGTCGCCGATCTGCCCTTTGGCGGTGCCAAGGGCGGCATCATCTGTGACCCCAAGACGATGTCGCGCGACGAGCTCGAGCGCCTCACACGCCGCTTCACCGCCGAGATCGCGCCCGTGATCGGCCCCATGGTCGATGTGCCCGCTCCCGACGTCAACACTGACGCGCAGACGATGGCCTGGATCATGGACACCTACAGCGCGCACGCGGGCAACGAGCAGCTGGCGGTGGTGACGGGCAAGCCCCTCGGCGTGGGCGGCTCACGCGGACGGGAGGAAGCCACCGGCCGGGGCGTGATGATCACGGCGATGGAAGCCCTCCGTGCCAGGCGCATGGATCTGACAGGGGTCACGGTGGCCGTTCAGGGGTTTGGCAACGTGGGCTCGGTGAGCGCTCGCCTGCTGCAGGAAGCCGGCGCCACGGTCGTGGCGGTGAGCGACAGTTGCGGCGGCATCTATTGCCCCAGTGGCCTCGATATCTCTGATGTGCTCCGCCACAAGGCGGAGAGCGGATCGGTGGTCGGTTACCCCGGCACTGACAGCATCACGAACGGCGAGGTGCTCGAGGTGCCGTGCCAGGTGCTCGTGCCCGCGGCGCTGGAAAAGGTGATCACCGGTAGGAACGTCGATCGCATCCAGGCTGAGGTGATCGTTGAGGGGGCCAACGGGCCGACGACGCCCGACGCCGATCGCGTCCTGTTCGACCGTGGCGTCACGGTGGTACCCGACATCCTGGCGAATAGTGGCGGTGTGACGGTATCCTATTTCGAGTGGGTGCAGAATCTGCAGGCGTTCTACTGGAGCGAGGAAGAGGTGAACGCTCGCCTGCGCGACTATGTGACGCGCGCATACCGCGAGGTGCAGGCCGTGGCCGAGGCCAAGGGCGTCGACATGCGCGTCGCGGCGTACATCAAGGCGATCAGCCGCGTGGTGCAAGCCGTCACGTTGCGCGGGGTGTAGCCGCACGACGGGGGCGTCTGGATCGCTACGATCCAGACGCCCCCGATATCGTGTCAGTGCAAGGCGATGCAGCCCCAACCGGCCCCTCTGCCGTTACGCCCATGCCCGCTCAAAGAGGCGCAACCAGTTCCCGTGGGCGATGGCCTCTACGTCTGTCTCAGCGTAGCCCCTCGCACGCAGGATGGCGATGATACGCTGCAGATCAGCGATGGTGTCGAGGTCCGACGGTGTTTGCTCCGTACCATAGCCACCGTCGAGATCGCTCCCGATGGCGACGTGCGTGGCGTTGCCGGCCAATTGGCAGATGTGGTCGATGTGATCGGCTACGGCGTCCAGCGTGAGCCCCTCGGGCGTCGTTTCCCCCTTGATCCAGCCCGGCTTGAGCATCCACGCGTCGAGGGCCACACCGATGACGGCGTCGCGTGCGAACAGGGCGCGGAGCTGGTCGTCGGAGAACTGACGGTCGCCGGGGACCAGGGTACGGCAGTTGTTGTGGCTCGCCAGCACCGTGCCCCCGAACGTGTCCAACGCCTCCCAGAAGGCCTGCTCAGCCAGATGGGTCACGTCAAGGATCATGCCCACCTCTTCCATGGCGCGTAGCAGCGGCGCGCCGAGGGGCGTCAGCCCGCCCTCCGTACCGGTGCCGTACGCATAGGCGCTGATGCCATAGTGGGAGGGCCCTACGACGCGCAGGCCGTCATCCCACCAATCGGCCACCTGGTCGGGGCTGACGATCGGATCGGCGCCCTCCATGGTCAGGATGAACCCCAACGGATCTGCGGCGCCACCGGTAGCCCAGGCGTCCCAGTGGGCGGCCAGTGCGGGCCAGTCGGTGATGAGGCGCGCCTCGCCCTGGCGCTGGAGCAGGCGGTAGTAGGCGAGCTGGCCCTGCGCTTTGGCGTACGAGATGGCCTGGCACGCCGAGCCCTCTGCGGGGCTGCCGGGGCGTGCGGTGCGATCGATCACGGTGGCCATGCACACCGCCACCTTGGCCTTGCGCAGCTCGGGGAGCGTTGTGGTGCCGCGAGCACGCCCCTTTGCGGGCATGCCCGCCTCGCGGCGACGGATCTCGTGTACGTCCAGCTCGAGATCGCGATCCCAGTTCAGTGCGTTCATCGCCAGGTCCAGGTGTCCGTCGATGAGCAGCATCTTGACCTCCTTGCGGGCGCTTTGGAGGATTGTAGGGGAGGAAGCGGAGGGAGTCAATGGCGGTGGAGGGCGGTCAACGGAACGGGGAGCGTTTACTCGTCGTCGCGCGGTGGGATATGGTCGTGTCGGGGCTGTTGCACCTCCTTGCGCGCCTCGAGCTCCGACTCGAAGGCACGCAGATCCGGAGGGCGCGGGTCACCGAACTCGGGGGGCAGCTCCTCGATCGGTGAACCGAACAGCCAGCGCACCAAGCGCCGCAGGGCGTCACCCAGCCTGGACACCGCTGGGTACCGGGATCGGCTGGGTGGGGCGCGGCCCGAGGACCTTGGCGATCTGTACGTCGTCCACGCTCTCGTCGGTCAGCAGCGCTTCCACAAGGGCATCGAGCATGTGGCGATGCTCTATGAGCAGGTCACACACCGCCCGGTGCTGGTCCTCAATGAGTCGGTGCACCTCTCGGTCGATGCGCGACGCCGTCTCTTCACTGATCTCGCGGTTCTGGGAGAGGCTGTACCCGAGGAACGGCTCCTCGTCGTTCGTGTCCAGCGCGATAGGGCCGAGGCTGCCCATGCCCCACCGCGTGACCATGCGCCGCGCCAGGCGCGTCGCCTCGACGAGGTCGCTTTCGGCGCCGGTGGTGATGTCATCCAGGGCGATCTCTTCGGCGGCGCGCCCGCCGAGCATCACGGCGAGGCGGCCCAGGAGGTACTCGCGCCCCAGGTTGTAGCGATCCTCTTTAGGGAGCTGCTTGGTGACGCCCAGGGCCTGCCCGTGCGGGATGATGCTCACCTTGTGCACCGGGTCGGCGGTAGGGGTGAGCCAAGCCACGAGGGCGTGTCCCGCCTCGTGGTACGCGACGATGCGCCGGTCCTGCTCGTTGAGCAGCACCGAGCGGGCACTCCCCAGGAGGACGCGGTCGATGGCTTCATCAAAATCGACGGCCGACACGTGCTGGTGGTTGCGGCGCGCGGCGATGAGCGCCGCCTCGTTGGCCAGGTTGGCCAGGTCGGCGCCGCTGAGGCCCGTGGTGGCCCCGGCCAACAGGTGTAGGTCTACATCGGGGCTGAGGTTGAGATGGCGCGTATGGATGCGCAGAATCTCCTCACGGCCCTTGCGGTCGGGTAGGCCAACGACCACCTCGCGGTCAAAGCGGCCCGGACGCAGGAGGGCGGGGTCGAGCACATCGGGGCGGTTGGTGGCGGCCATGATAATGACTTCGTGGCGGTCATCAAAGCCGTCCATCTCGACGAGGAGTTGGTTCAGCGTCTGCTCGCGTTCGTCGTTCACGGTGCCAACGCCGGCGCCGCGGCGCCGGCCGACGGCATCGAGCTCGTCGATGAACACGATGGCCGGCGAGGTCTGCTTGGCGCGCTCAAACAGGTCGCGCACGCGGCTGGCGCCGACGCCGACAAACATCTCGACGAACTCGGAGGCGCTGATGCTGTAAAAGGGCACTGAGGCCTCGCCGGCCACTGCCCGCGCCATGAGCGTTTTGCCGGTTCCGGGAGGACCCACCAGGAGCACGCCCTTGGGGATGCGTGCGCCCAGGCTGTGGTACTTGCCGGGGAAGCGCAAAAAGTCGACGACCTCTTTGAGGTCCGTCTTGGCCTCATCGGCGCCGGCGACGTCGTCAAAGGTGATGTCGGTGCGGGTGGACACGTGACGCCGCGCCTTGCTCCGACCAAAGTCGGTCAGACCCGAGGCCTGGCCCTGGGTCATCCGGCGACCCATCCACACCATCAAGCCCACCAACAGGAGAAGGGGAAGGATGTTGGCCAGCAGCATCGCCAGGATGGGGGTAGCGGGTGGTCGCACCTCCACGATAACGCCCTGGGCGTCGAGAGTGCTCAGCAGGGTGGGATCCCCGACGGCCTCGGGAAAGGTCGTGCGAAAGCGGGTATAGCGCTGAGGCGTCTGGGGGCGCTGTTCCGACGGCACGCCCGGGCTGATGGCGGGGTCCGGCCAGAGCAACGGTTGCTCGAATGCCCCACTGATCTCTGTCCCCGCGATGGTGACACTGCTCACGTTGCCGTCGCGCACTTGGCCTAGGAAGGTGGTGTAGGGGATATCGGCCGACGCCGTATCGGTTGGGAGCAAGCCAATGACGTTCCAGGCGATGAGGCCCAAGAGGATGACCCACCAGATCCAACTCAGATTGAGCTTGGGAGGTCCCTGTTGTTCCACACTCGTAGCTCCTCTATCGTAATCCCTCTCTGCCCAATTGTACAGCAAATCGATCAAGATGGCTAGCTAGAGGAGCTGCGGCGAGAGCACGCTGCTGACCGAGCTCAGGTGCGAAGGGCGTCGTCTCACGGGTTGCAGGAGCGAACCCATCGCTCGGGGGTGACCGGCGCCTGACCCCGGGCGCTCTCCCCGCATGTGGCGGGGAGAGGGGGCGTGCGGTGGCACACTGCCTCGTGGCGCGGATGAAACCCTGCGCGATGGCCGCTGCATCCGCCTGCCAGTACCAGAGCCCGCGAAGGCGGGCTTGGCCATCGGAGCGCCGGGTTATAACCCGCGGCGAACGCTCCGGCGCGCGTCGCCGCGCCTCTCCCCAACCGGGTGGCTCGTGACAGGCAAGGCAGTTGCTTCCTCGGCACGCAGGAAGAGGGGGAGGGGTGAGGGGGCTCGACCGTGAGCGACGCGTGGGGTGGCACGCGTCGCTGCGGCGCACGATCACCAGGGCGAGTACGATCTAGGAGGAGTGGTCAGGCAGCACGCGCAGCACGAGAACGAGGCCGGCCGCCTGGCCACGTTCATCGAGCAGAGGGATCGCGCACCCATCCACCGGCGTGTGCCGACCATCGGCGCCGCGGATGACACTCCCAGGGTGAAGGTCAACCTGGCGCTGCTCGCGGAGGGCCGTGGCAAGGGGATCGTCGGCATCCTCACTCGGGGCGGAACGGACGAACGTGAGCGCCTCCGAAAGGGGCTTGCCGAGGGCACGCTCCTCAAGACCGGTGAGCGACGCAGCGGCCGGGTTCAGATAGATGATGGCGCCCTGCTCATCGGTGACGATGACCGCTTGGTGGATGGCGCGGAGGGCGGCATCGTGCCAGCATTCTGCCCGACGCACGCGGCGATCGACGCTGTGCTTGAACAGTGCCACCTCGATGGTGGACTGGAGCTCACGGAGCCCAAAGGGTTTGGAGAGAAACCCGAGGGGCTCGGACACGCGGGCGCGGCGGACCGTATCGGCGTCGGTGTAGGCGGTAAGATACACGACGGGGATGCCGAGCCGCCGGTGGATCTCGGTCGCCGCCTCGATGCCGTCCCGATCTCCCTGGAGGCGGATGTCCATGAGCACCAGATCGGGGTTGGTGCGCTCTGCCTCCACGATGGCCTGCTCGGCGGTCGTTGCGAGGGCGGGTACGGAAAAACCCAGGGATTCCAGGCGCCGCCGCAGGTTGTGCGCGACGATGCGCTCGTCCTCGACGATAAGGATCCGGTTCGGCTGTGGCTCCACGGCTCGTTTGCCTCCTCGATAAAGGGAACGCGTGCAACGGTGTCGCTTGTGAATGGGCAGAACACGGTGGAGGAGACGCGTACTGCAATGCCCATGGAAGTGTGAGTGGGCGTTCGTATCTCTCCGCGATTGAGACCGAGCGATCGTCCACGCCACGCGGCGGCGGTGCGAACGCGGAAGACTGTGCGCACCAGCACGAGTGAACCGGACACAGGAACGCAGTCTTAGTGATGATACTCTAGTATATGGACCAAGTCCGTCTTGTGTCAAGAGTGCATCGCAAAAAAGCAGAGATCGAGCTCTAGCTCGTTCAGAACAGCACAGAATACGGGTGAGCGGGTCCTGGATGAGACGACGTGGGACGTGTCCAGCTCACTTGCGGGGGGTGAAGTGCCGGCGTGCGCGGAGGGAGGATCCTACGACAGCGGCGCGGGTTGACCCTCACCGACCCGCGCCGCAGTACCGCTCTGGGAGCGATGCTAGGCCGTGTTTAGAAAACGCGCCCCACGTCGAAGCGATGTCGCCCCGAGCGTACACGAAGGGCCTTGACGCCCATCGCCAAGGTTTCTCGCCACGCTCAGAACCATGCTGTGGCCCTTTTTCCAAACACTACCTAGAGGCCGACGCGCGACAGGTACTCGGGCAGGCCGCGGATGCCGAGGTTGACGCGGAAGAGCGCGCCGGCGCCTTCGCCTTCGGTCTCCTTACGGTTGCCGCCGGCGGTGGTGACGTACATGTCGGTATAGTCGGGGCCGCCAAAGGTCACGCACGAGACCTTCTTGGCAGGGAACGGCACGCGCATGACCTCCTGGCCGTCGGGGCTGTAGCGGAAGAGGTGCCCGCCGTCCCAGCGCGCCGACCAGACATAGCCCTCGGCGTCGACCGTCATGCCGTCGGGGCCGCCCTCGCCCTCGGGGGTGCGCACAAAGAGGCGCTGGTTGCTGAGGGCACCGGTGGCGGCGTCATAGTCGAACAGGTAGATCTCGCGCACCGTGGTATCGGTATAGTACAGACACTTGCGGTCGGGGGTAAAGCCCATTCCGTTGGAGCAGCCGATGCCCTCGAGAATCAGGTGGATGCTGCCATCGGTATCGAGGCGGTAGAGGCGGCCCTTGCGCTGGCGGGTGGACATGGTACCGCAAAAGACGCGCCCCTCGGTGTCGGCAAAGACGTCGTTAAAGCGCGTCTCACGCTCATCAGCAAGTTCGTCGATGACCGTGGTGAGCTGGCCATCGCGCCAGAGGCGCACCGAGCCACGCTCTCCGAAGAGCAGCAGCGCGCCGTCGGCCTGAATGGTAAAACCGCCGACCATCTCTCCCTGGTAGATCTGCTCATGGTGACCGGTGGCGGGGTCGTAGCGAAACATGCGTCCGGTGGGAATGTCGGTCCAGTAGAGACGATTCTCCATGGGGTGCCACAGGGGACCCTCGCCGGTGACGCATTGATAGTCGGCGATCATCTCAGGTTTCATCGGTTTCCTCCAAGCTCGGTGGTGAGTGGGGTGCAGGATAGCACGAGGTGGGCGGCGGTGCAAGGGAGCAGGGGCCAACGCCTCGCGCGAGGGTGATCAGCCCCTCTCCCCGCATGCGGCGGGGAGAGGGAGCTGTGACGCCGCCGCGGCGGGTTCGGGCGCGGCCCGCGCAGGCGGGCTTGGCCATGTTCAGGCGTACGACGCCTGAGGCGTCAGCGCCGGGGTTTACCCCGCGGCGAGCGCCCTTGGCGCCTTTTTACAGGCCCTTCACCCCGGGCCTCTCGCCGCACG
>DUUT01000093.1 GCA_012841405.1 Chloroflexota bacterium | reverse complement strand
GAGCCGCTCCCCGTTGCGATCGTGCCTCGAGCCTCCGCGCATGGGCGATCTCGCCCGGCTGGAGGGTGCGCACCGGGCTCATGCGCCGCGCCACCGCGAGCGACCATCAAGACCACGGGCGCGAGTTCCGCGGTCAGCGCCGTCGCCTACACCCGTCCCCCCTCTAGATGCGATGGTACAGCGTGCGCACCGAGCTCGGCGGTCGCGCTTGCCCGGCCAGCGCATGGGTGGCGGCAAACCACGCATTCTGCACCTCGCTGCCCCCGAACCAGGCCTGGCAGGGCACCGCCTGGTGACTGCGGATGAGGTTGCCCCCCGAGACGTGGGCCTCGAGGCACGCCTCCAGGTGCGCGAGGTCGCCCGCGGAATCAACCCCCGAAGGAGTCTGCGGGTCGGCGATATCCTCATTGTAGACGATGGGCAGCGTGTGCCCGCGGATAGCGCTGGCGCGCTCGCGCAGCGTGGCGATGGCCTGGCGCACCTCCTCCGTGGTGCGCTGGTTGCCGTGAGGGAGAAAGAGGTCGACGGCCCGAACAAAGCTCTCAGGCAGTCGGGCGAGCTGGACCGCGGTGGACTCCCACCCCCCAAAGCTGGCGCTGACGTAGAAGCGGCGCTCCTTGCCGGTGCGCGCGTTATACAGATCGACGTCATCGCGTACGCGGTAGAGCAGCGTGTGGATGCCATCCACGCGGAGTGCGGGATAGTAGGCGTGATGGTGGCACTCGTTGGCCAGATCGATGATTAGCCCATCGTACCCGTTCTCGAGCAGCCAGTTCGTGGCGTTATCCACCGCCGTCGGCAGGGCATCCTCGCGGATCCGGCGCACCTGGTGCTGGTAGAAATAGTTGACGATGGGCACCATGTCGAGCTCGCGGGCGCGGTCGAGGATGTGCTTGAGCCGCGCCATGAACGCCGGGCGGAGCGACCCGTCGGGCGCAAAGGCGCCGGAATCCATCGCCTCGATGCGCACCCCCTCGGGCGGGGGTGACGTCCAGAAGGGGTTGCCACCCTGCAACCCGATGGTAAAGGCGATGACGCCATGGTCGCGCCAGGCACGCATGGCCTGGACGAAGGAATCGGTGTTGCGTTTGGCGTTCCAGGTTCCCGTGTCGGGATAGGCCCAGGCGTCGACGCCGTCGCCGTAGTAGGCGTGGCCGGGGGTGAGGTCATCAAAGATGCCATTGACGACGCGGTGGTTCAGGATCAAGCCGGCCAACCGTGGATCTGCCTCGGGAAAGCCGGTGAGGCGAGTATAGGTGGGGTTGCCATCCAGGTGGAAACTGTCGCCGACAATCGTGACCTTCATGGCATGCTCCGCTGTAGTGTGGGCTCGGATGTAAGCCACGGACAGTCTACTACGGTAGGGTACGTATTTCAACATCCCCATCCGATTCCCTTGACACGGCTCCTGGCGCCGTGCAGAATAGGTGCCGTCAACCCAATGGCGGGCAGTGACCCACCCCTTTATGCGCAACAGGAGGGCGACTCATGGTAAGTGGCAAGAGCGAAGAGGCTTTCTTCCCGCGCAAGCTGCGCATGGGCATGGTCGGCGGGGGGCGCGACGCCTTTATCGGCGGCGTGCATCGGCGGGCGGCCATGTTCGAGGGCAACGTCGAGCTCGTCGCCGGTGCCTTCTCATCGACTGCGGACAAGTCCAAGGCTTCGGGGCGCGATCTGCTGCTGCCCGAGGAGCGGGTGTACGGTTCCTACGAGGAGATGGTCGCCAAGGAAAGTGCCCTCCCGGAGGATGAACGCATCGATTTCGTGTCCATCGTCACGCCGAACCACATGCACTATCCGGTGGCCAAGGCGTTCGTCGAGGCGGGGTTCCATGTGGCCTGCGACAAGCCGATGGTCCACACCATGGAACAGGCGATCGATCTGGCGCGGGCGGTGAAAGAGAAGGACGTCGTCTTTGCCGTCACCTACAACTACACCGGGTACCCGATGGTGAAGCAGGCGCGCTGCCTCGTGCAGGAGGGTGCGCTGGGCGAGATTCTCAAGGTGATGGTCGAGTACCCGCAGGGGTGGCTGGCGACGCGCGCCGAGGCCGAGGGCTCCAAGCAGGCGGAGTGGCGCACGGACCCGGCGCGGTCGGGCGTCTCGGGTTGTATCGGCGACATCGGCTCGCACTGCGAGAACCTCGTCTCGTACGTCACGGGGCTCGAGCTGGAGGCCATCTGTGCCGATCTCACCACCTTCGTGCCCGGCCGCGAGCTGGACGATGATGGCAACATCCTGCTCCGCTTCCAGGGCGGCGCCAAGGGCATCCTGACGGCGTCGCAGGTGTGCCCTGGCCAGGAGAACAGCCTTTCCATCCGCGTGTGGGGCACCAAGGCGGGGCTCGAGTGGCACCAGGAGAACCCCAACTATCTCTATGTGCGCGATAACGCCGGCCCCGAGCGCATCTACAAGCGGGGCAACGCCTACAACTGCGCGGCGGCCGTCGCCAACTCGCGCCTGCCGTCCGGGCACCCGGAGGCCTTTTACGAGGCGTTCGCCAACGTGTACCGGAATTTCGCCGATACCATCCGCGCCAAGATCCTGGGGATCGAGCCGAGCGACCAGATGCTCGATTTCCCCACGGTAGAGGACGGCGCGCGGGGCGTGTACTTTATCCACAAGGCGGTGGAGAGCAGCGGCAGCGATGTCAAGTGGACGCCGATGTCCTTCAGCCTGTAACCAGGAGGCATGATCATGGCACGACCGGTCACGTTGTTCACTGGCCAGTGGGCCGACCTCCCCCTTGAGGTCGTGGCGGAAAAGGCCAAGGCGTTTGGCTACGACGGCCTCGAGTTGGCCTGCTGGGGTGACCATTTCGAGGTGGACAAGGCGCTGGAGCAGGATGGCTACATCCAGAGCCGCTGGGACATCCTGAACAAGCACGGCCTCACGTGCTATGCCATCAGCAACCATCTCGTGGGCCAGCTGGTGTGCGACGACCCCATCGACGAGCGCCACCAGGCGATCGCACCGCCGCGCGTCTGGGGCGATGGCGACCGGGAAGGGGTGCGCCAGCGCGCCGCTGAGGAGATCAAGAACACCGCCCGGGCCGCGGCTCAGCTCGGCGTCAAGGTGGTGAATGGGTTCACCGGCAGCAAGATCTGGCGCCTGCTGGCCATGTTCCCGCCGACGCCGCCCGAGATGATCGAGGCCGGCTACCAGGACTTTGCCGCTCGCTGGAATCCGATCCTCGACGTGTTCGATGCGGTGGGCGTCCGCTTCGCCCTGGAGGTGCATCCCTCCGAGATCGCCTACGACTACTGGACCACCCAGCGCACTCTGGAGGCGATCGGTCGCCGCGAGGCGTTTGGCATCAACTTTGACCCCAGCCACCTCTATTGGCAGATGGTGGATCCCGTCGAGTTCGTGCACGCCTACGGCGATCGCATCTACCACGTCCACGTCAAAGAGTCGGTCCGCGTGCTGAACGGGCGTAACGGCATCCTGGGCTCGCACCTGCTGTTCGGCGACGCGCGCCGCGGCTGGGATTTCGTCTCCCCCGGGCGTGGCGGCGTGCCCTTTGAGCGCGTGTTCCGGGCGCTGAACGCCGTCGGCTACCAGGGACCGCTGTCCGTCGAGTGGGAGGACAACGGCATGAACCGCGAGCAGGGCGCCCCCGAGGCGCTCGCCATGGTCCGACGCCTCGACCTGACGCCGTCGGACGTGGCCTTTGACGCCGCGTTCGCCCGCAGCTAGCGACGCTCTCCCCACTTCCCATCGTCTCCCCCGCAGGCCTGCGGGGGAGACGATGGGCCTACTGGGGGCTGGCGTCGGGTGCTCCGCGCCGCGGCGGCGGCCTCCACCGGTACCGCACCCCACGCCGATGCCCCGTCCCTCAAGGCGACTTTTGTCGTATCCCCCCATCTGTAATACTATATAATGTAGGTATGGAATAGGTGGTTTGCGTGGCGCCAGGAGGGCTCACCGTGGGCGGTGCCTGCACGCCCTTGCGAATCGATGATCGCCGCTGCACCCGTTGTGGTTTGTGCGTCACGGTGTGTCGATGCGGCGCTTTGGAGGCGCTTGACGGCGGGGCCCCCCGCGTGCATGCCGAGCGCTGTGTCGGTTGTGGGGCCTGCGAGGAGATGTGCCCCGAAGAAGCCATCGATTGCGCGTTTGCCATCGTCTGGGGGGAGGGCCAAGAGCCCCCTGCGCCCACCGTTTCTCTCACCCAACGGGATACATCACGGAGGTGACCGTGTCGGAGCGAACGATCTACTTGGACAACGCCGCCGCAACGCGCCTCGACGAGTGCGTGCTCGAGGCGATGAGGCCCTACTTTTTTGACACCTATGCCGTGGCAACCTCCCAGTTCGGCTACTCCCTGGGAATCGACGCCCGTGACGCCCTGGAGGACGCCCGGACGCGCATCGCCGCGGGGCTCGGCGCCGCGCCGGAGGAGCTCGTCTTTACCTCGGGCGATACCGAGGCGAGCAACATGGCGCTCAAGGGGGTGGCCATGGCGCTGGGCGCCAAGAAGGGCCGCCACATCATCACCAGCGCCATCGAGGATTTCCCCGTGTTGCACAGCGCACGCGCGCTGGAGCGACAGGGGTTCGACGTGACCCTGCTGCCGGTGGATGGCGACGGCCGCATCGATCTCGACGCCCTCCGCGGAGCCCTGCGCCGCGATACGATCCTCGTCTCAGTGCAGGCGGCCAACCAAGAGATCGGCACGCTACAGGATATCGCCACCATCGGCGCCATCTGCCGCGAGCACGACGTCCTGTTCCACACCGATGCGACGCACAGCTTTCCGCGCGTACCGCTGGACGCGCGGCGCGTCCCGGTGGATCTGGTCACCCTCTCGCCTCACCTCATCCACGGCCCGCGCGGCATTGGCGCCCTCTATGTGCGCGAGGGCACGCCGCTGACCAAGTGGATGGACGGTGGCTTTCAGGAGAATAACCTGCGCGCGGGCGTGGAGAACATCCCCGGGGCCGTCGGCTTTGCCCGCGCGGTGGAGCTCGTCACCCCCGAAGAGACGGCACGCCTCCAGGAGATGCGCGATCGCCTCATCGAGGTGCTCCTCGCGGTGCCCGATGCACGCCTGAACGGCCACCCCACGTTCCGCCTCCCGCACAACGCCAACGTGTCGTTCCGCTATGTCGAGGGCGAGTCCATCCTGTTGCATCTCGACATGCGCGGGTATGCCGTGAGCACCGGCTCCGCCTGCTTTAGCCGGTCGCTGGAAGCGAGCCACGTCATCCTGGGCATCGGCGGCGACCACGAGCGGGCTCACGGCTCGGTGCGTGTTACCTTTGGGCGCTTTAACGCGGAGAGCGATGTGGACGCCGTGGCCTCCGCCCTCAGCGACGTCATCACGAGACTACGGGCTATCAGCCCGCTGGGAAAGGAGTAGGCGCATGCCGCTGCCCTACAGTGAGAAGGTTATGGAGCACTTTCGCAACCCGCGCAACGTGGGGCGCATTGAAGACCCCGACGGCAAGTCCGTCGAGGGCAGCCCCGCGTGTGGCGATATGGTGGCGGTCTACCTCAAGGTGGATGGGGACACGCAACGCATCGTGGACATCAAATTCGAATCGTACGGCTGCGCCTCGAACATTGCCACGGGATCCATCATCACCGAGCTGGCCAAGGGCAAGACCCTGGAGGAGGCCAAGGCCATCTCCTGGCAGCAGGCTTCGGAGGCGCTGGGTGGGTTGCCGCCCATCAAGACGCACTGCTCGGTGTTGGCCGTGGACGGGTTGCGCGCGGCCATCCAGAACTATGAGGAGCGGCACGGTCTCGTACGAGAGCGAGTACCCACCACGGTGGAGGAGGTGCGCCGTCGGCTCAAGCACGTGATGAACCCGGTGGTAGGGTTGGACCTCGTGCGTACCAAGCTCGTCCAAGCGATCGAGGTGACGGACGGCACGGTGCGCATCGCCGTGGACCTGCCAACCGATCACCAGTTTGCCAACACGATCCGTGCCGACATTGTGGAAAAGATCGAGCCGCTCTGGGACGTGGAGCGGGTGCTCGTCACATTCAGCGATTAGGGGGACCCATGGAGGATACGCGGGTTCAGACGCGCATCGACGTACGGGGAGAGACCTGCCCGGTGCCCCTGGTGGAGGTGCGCAAGGCGGCACGCCGCGCGACGCCGGGCGACGTGATCGAGATCGTTGGCACGCACCCGGCATCCAAAAAAGAGATCCCCATGGCGCTCGAGGCGCTGGGGCTAGAGCTCGTCGCGGTCGAGGGCACCGATACCGACTGGACGATCCGATTCCGCGCCTAGGGGGAGCCATGGCTGAACGTACCACGATCATCGTCCATAGCGGCGACATGGACAAGCTCTACAGCGCCCTGATCATCGCCAACGGTTCCCTGGCCATGGGCATGGAGGCCTCCCTCTTTTTCACCTTCTGGGGCCTCCAGCGCCTCACCAAGAAGGGGCTGGAGAAGGGGCCGCTCTCCAAGATGCACCTGCTCGGCTTGGGCAAGTGGATGGTGAAGCGACGCATGGCCAAGGCACGCGTCGCCGATCTGGAGAGGCTCCTCTGCGACTTTCACGATCTCGGCGGCAAGATCATTGCCTGTGAGATGACCATGGAGATCATGGGCATCCAGCGCGAGGATCTGCGCGAGGACCTCATCGACGAGTGGGGCGCCGTGGGAACCTACATCCAGGACGCCCGCCACTCCGCGGTGACCCTGTTCATCTAGGAGGCAGTGTGGCCCAGCTCACGCGGCGCGCGTTTCTCGTGGCGGCGACAGCGACGCTGGCGACGCTGGCGGCGTCGTGCGCCACCCGCCGACCGGCGGAGCGTGTGCCCCCCATCTCGCCGCTCCCCACCAAAGCGAATGGCGCGGCGCTACACAGCGAGAACAGCCCCGCTATTCGCCCCGACTGGAACGTGCGCTTTTACCGCGCTTTCCCGGCCCTCGACCCCGCGGCGTGGCGGCTGCACGTCGATGGGCTCGTGGAAGCGCCCGGCACGTTCAGCCTCGCCGACCTGCGCGCACTGCCGGCGATAGAGCAGGTCTCGCGCATGGAGTGCGTCGAAGGATGGTCGGCCAAGGCTGCCTGGACGGGGTTTCGGTACCAGGCCCTGGCCGAGCACGTTCGGCCCACACCGGACGCAACGTGGCTGTACGTTGAGTGTGGCGATGGCTACTATGAATATCTCGAGGTCGCCGAGCTGGAGGAGCCGCGCGTCCTGTTCGCCTATGACATGGACGGCGAGCCGCTCCACGACATATTTGGCGCCCCGCTGCGTCTGCTGCTCCCCTCCAAGTATGGCTACAAGGGGCCCAAGACGATCGTGCGCATCCACTTCCAGGAGACGGGTGGCACGGGCTATTGGCCCTCCTTTGGCCTGTACTCCACGGATGGGCACATCCAACCGGGCATCGATTACCCGTTGGACCTGGGTGAGCAGCGCGCCATCGGGGCTGGCGAGGTGACCGCGTACTGAGTTGTGGCGTTGGAGGCACAATTGTGGCTAATCGATTGAAGCACGAAGCGAGTCCCTATCTCTTGCAGCACGCGGAGAACCCCGTGGACTGGTACCCGTGGGGGGAGGAGGCGTTGGCCCGCGCCCGCGCGGAGGACAAGCCGATCTTTTTGTCCATCGGCTACTCGTCCTGCCATTGGTGCCATGTGATGGCGCGCGAGTCGTTCGATGACATGCGCGTGGCCGCCTTCCTGAACGCCCATTTCATCAGCATCAAGGTGGATCGCGAGGAGCGGCCGGATATCGATCGCGTCTACATGTCGGCGCTGCAGGCGTTGACGGGGAGCGGCGGCTGGCCCCTGTCGGTGTTCCTGACCCCCGACGGCAAACCCTTCTACGGGGGGACCTACTTTCCCGCGAACGCACGCTATGGCATGCCGTCGTTCATGGAGGTCCTGCGGACGATCCAGCGGGCGTGGCGGGAGCGCCGCCAGGAGCTCGAGGCCGGTGGGACGCAGCTCGTAGAGACGCTGCGCAAGCACATGGCCCCCGGCCGGCTGGCGGAATGCCTTGGACGCCGCGGTGATTCCGACGAGGCCCTGCTCCAGGAGGCTGGCAACACCTTGGTGGAGGGCGTCGATCGCTTGCACGGCGGGTGGGGCAATGGCCCCAAGTTCCCGCACCCCATGACCCTCGAGTTCCTCATGCGGCGCTTCCTCGTCAGTGGAGACCATGATCTGCTGGTGAGCGTGCGCACGACGCTCGATGCCATGGCGCGCGGGGGCATCTATGATCAGCTCGGCGGGGGGTTCCACCGCTATGCCGTGGACGACCACTGGGTTGTACCCCACTTTGAGAAGATGCTCTACGATAATGCGCTGCTGGCACGCGTCTATCTGCACGCTTGGCAGATGACCGATGAACCCCTCTACCGCCTCATCGTGGAGGAGACGCTGGACTATGTCCTCCGCGAGATGATGGCGCCCGAGGGGGGCTTCTATGCGACGCAGGACGCCGATGCCGCCGGGCAGGAGGGGGGCTACTACCTGTGGACGGCCTTTGAGGTGGATGCGCTCCTCGATGAGGACGCGCCGCTCTTTTCCGCCGTGTACCGCGTCTCGGAGCAGGGCAACTTTGAGGGCAAGAACATCCTCACCCTGGAGGGCGACCTCGAGCAGCGCCAGGCCCTGGAAGGGGCGCGACAGCTGCTCCTCGAGGCGCGTAGGCGTCGGCCGCAACCCGCTGTGGACAAGAAGGTGCTGGCGTCGTGGAATGGGCTGATGATCGCCGCGCTAGCCGAGGCCGGCAAAGCGCTCATGCGCCCCGACTATCTCCTGGCCGCCGACGATGCGGCCACCTTTGTTCTCGAGGCCATGCGCGGTGAGGACGGCCGCCTGAAGCACGCCTGGAAGGAGGGCGTCGCCTGGGTCGAGGGCTACCTCGAGGACTATACCCACATGGCCGAGGGGTTGCTGGCCCTCTACGAGACGACCTTTGAGGCGCGGTGGTACACGGCGGCGCGTGCACTGATGGACATCGTCCTGGAGCGCTTTGCCGCGTCGACCGGGTTCTATGACACGAGCGCCGACCACGAGACGCTCTTTGTGCGGCCGCGCGAGTTGGAGGACAACGCCGTGCCATCGGGGAATGCCATGGCGGCGCTGGTGCTGGCGCGCCTGGCGACGCTGGCCCAGGAGCCGCGTTACGAGGCGGTGGCGCGCGAATCCGTGGCCACCGTGCGGCCCCTCATGGCCGAGTACCCGTTGGGCTTTTCCCAGTGGCTCATCGCCTTGGACTATTTGGCGGCACCGCCCGTCGAGATCGCCATCGCCGGTGAACCGGACGCCGAGGATACGCGCACCCTGCTGGACGTGGGTGCGGGGGGGTACGCCCCCCATCGCGTGCTCGCCGTGGGCGGGTCGCACAGTGCAGAGGTCCCGCTACTCGCTGGCAAGGAGCCGGTGGATCACGCCGCCGCGGCCTACGTGTGCAGCGGGGCGACGTGCCACCCGCCGGTGACCGAGCCCGACCGCTTGCGGGAGCTGATCAGTTGAGCGATGGGCGGCCCGCCTGCGCAGCTGTCGCGAGAAGCCAGCGTCCCATCCTCAAGAGTCCAAGTCTCCCGACAGACAGGTGAGGGGAGGGAGGGTATGATAGCCGAGAAGATGGACGTGACCTCCGTCGAGGCATACATCGCCGGGTTCCCGGAAGAGATCCAAGCGATCCTGCAGCGCGTCCGGGCGACGATCAAGGAGGCGGCGCCGGACGCCCAGGAGGCCATCAAGTACGGCCTGCCGACGATGGTACTGCACGGGAACCTCGTGCATTTCGGCGCTTTTCGGGACCACATCGGGTTCTACCCGACGCCCAGCGGCATCGAGGCCTTTCGGGACGAGCTGCGGCCCTATCGTCTGCGCAAGGGCACCGTCCAGTTCCCGCTCGATGAGCCGATCCCCTATGACCTCATTCGCAGGATCACGCGCTATCGCGTACAAGAGAACCTGGAAAAAGCGCGCCGCAAGTAGCACGGGTATAGAACGCCCGGATGGATCGACCGTCGATGGCGAACGGCTGCCAGCCCCTGCCATCGTCGCCTACACCACACAGGAGGGACTCATGCGCCTGAACGGAAAGCGCATCGTTGTACTGGCTGAGGACATGTACGAGGAGCTCGAGCTCTGGTATCCCTACTACCGGCTGCGGGAGGAGGGGGCCGAGGTCATCCTCGTGGGGCCCGAGGCCAAGATGTATGCGAGCAAGTACGGTTACCCCGCCACGGCGAGCACGGCGGCCGCCGAGGTACGCGTTGCGGATGTGGACGCCGTGGTGGTGCCCGGCGGCTTTGCGCCGGACCGCCTGCGCCGTGATCGCGGCGTGCTCGATCTCGTGCGCGGGGTCTACGAAAAGGGCGGCATCGTCGCCATGATCTGCCACGCGGCCTGGGTGCCCATCTCGGCGGGCATCGTCAAGGGCAAGCGTGCCACCTGTGTCAGCGCCATCAAGGACGACCTGGTGAACGCCGGGGCGACCTACGTGGATGAAGCGGTAGTGGTGGACGGCAACCTCATCAGCTCCCGTACACCAGCCGATCTGCCGGTCTTTATGCCGGCCATCATCGACGCCCTCGCCTAGGCGCCCTGCCGGTGAGCGCGGTGATGCCGCGGCCGTGGTAGTGCCGCGGATACCCTGGGCAAGCATCCCTTGCAGCGCACGGCACGGTATGTCCTCCGTGCCGTGCGGCGTCCCACTCCTCGTCCTACGGTGCGGGGGATGGTGCGTTCGACCTCTACGATTCGACGATCCAGCAAGCCTGAGACGGCCCATGGCGGAGCCCTGTGCCGGAAAGGGGGTGAGGGAAGGAGCGAGACGCGCTCTCGGATCGAGTTCGGAGCGCTCCGACGCGTGGGGCGCACGATGCGTGGCGAACGGTAACCACACAGGAGGAATGGATATGGCGACGCTAGGCGAATACGTGCAGCACGCCGACTGGAAAGCAGAGAAGCACGTCCCGGTGATCGACTGCCCTGATACCGTCCGGGCGAACGAGCTGTTTCGGGTGAACGTCAGCCTGGGCAAAGAGATCGCCCACCCCAACACCACCGAGCACCACATCCGCTGGATTGCCCTCTACTTCCAGCCTCAAGGGGAAAAGTTCACCTACGAGATCGGCCACTATGCCTTTAACGCCCACGGCGAATCGACCGCCGGGCCGAACGAGGGGCCGGTGTACACCCACTACGCCGTGGATACGTGGATGAAGACCTCCAAGCCCGGCATCCTCTTCTCCCGGGCCTACTGCAATATCCATGGGCTGTGGGAAGACAGCAAAGAGATCACCGTCACCCAGGCCTGATGCTTTGCGCCGCGGCGATGCCCGGCGGGGGGCCGGGTATCGCCCGAGGGCACCACGTCGTGGGGCGAGATGCCGGGCGAGATGCCGGGCAAAATGTCCACTGAAGGAGAGAGACGCACCATGCATCCGATGACCAAGAGTCACCTGCAGAGCGCCTTTGCCGGTGAGAGCCAGGCGCAGATGCGCTACCGCATCTATGCCGACAAGGCCGACCGCGATGGCTTTCCCAACGTCGCGCGGTTGTTCCGTGCCATCACCTTTGCCGAGCAGGTGCATGCCACCAGCCACTTTCAGGTGATGCGCAACGAGGTCGGCGCGGCCCTGACGGTGGCCAACGCTGGCTTTGGCTGGGGCGCGACGGCGCAGAACCTCGCCATCGCCATCGAGGGCGAAGAGTTCGAGGTGGACGAGATGTACCCCGTCTACAAGGTGGCCGCCGAACTGCAGAACGAGCCCGGCGCCGTGCGGAGCTTTACGTGGGCCTGGGAGGCCGAAAAGACGCATGCTGCCCTCTACCGACAGGCCAAGACGGCCGTGGAGGGCGGGCAGGATCTGCAGGCGGGCACCATCCACGTGTGCGCCCAGTGCGGCCACACGCTCGTGGGTGAAGCGCCCGACAACTGCCCCATCTGCAACGCGGCGAAGGCGCGTTACCGGGCGTTCGCCTAGGCCGTGTTTTGAGAACGCACCCGACGTAGAAACGATGTCGCCCCGAGCGTAAGCCGAGGGGCCTTGACGCCCATCGACAAGGCGTCTCGCCACGCGCAGAACGACGCTGCCGCCCCTTTTCACGCACTACCTAGCGGCAGGGGCGGCGGATCACGCCGGGGACGGCGATCACGCCACGGAGGTCCAGAGGGCACGGAGAGCCGCTTCCGCGCGCACCGTGCGCTCTGCATCCCCGTGGCGTTTTCTGTGCGCGTGGCTCCCGCGGCGCCGCCAGGGCAGGGTTCACTACCGGCGGGGCGTCTCGCAGTTCAGGGTGAGCAGGAGCAGGCAGAGGACCAGGGCAGCTATCGTGAGCGCCGTCGACATGGGGTCTCCTCGCGGGGGGAGAGTTATCGTGCGTCACGTCGGTAGACGCACCAGCGGGCGTCCAGGTTCCCCCCTTTGAGGCGATTGTGGCACTTTTTGGCGTTTCAGAGCTGCCCCACAGCGCGGAGATTGTCCAGGAGGAGGCGGACGTCCTCCTCCAGCATGGTGGGGTTATCCTTGGTATAGATGCCCACGCAGACGGCATCGCTGGGGCGCATGTGGCGCGCCGCATCGGCAAACGCCTCAGGCGCGGGGATGCGGCCGGCCGCCAGCACCTTGTAGTGGATGACGGGCCGCGACAGCTGCTGGATGAGCGCTACCCTGGCCGCCCGGTCCGCGGGGAGGAACTGCTCGGCGGCGGTGGGGTCGTGGTGCGGCACGTCCTGTCGCGGGGACGGGTTATAGTAGGAGACCATGTAGAAATCGAGATCGAGGTGCTCCTCGGCCCACACGAAATCCTCGCAGAGGTGCCCGGCGATCCCCACGGGAGCCCCCGCGTCGCGCACCGCCGCGACAAAGGCATGGATATCGTCATAGCGCCCCTGGGCCACATAGTGGTCGGTGATGCCGCCATGGAGGTAGCAGGCGGCGGCGCCGTGGTCGAGGCAGTAGTGGGCGGCGGCCACCGCCGTCTCGGCGCGCGAGTTCGTCTGCGCCACCCAAACCATTGTGCCCCCCTCATCCCAGTAGCGGCGTAGCACCCGTGTGATGTGGTCGTCACCGCGGGCGATGCAGGCGTTCAGGCCCAACGCCTCCGCCTCAAAGAGCGTCGCCACGATGCGCTCATCGGTGTACCAGGCCACCATCTCTGCGCTGCGCTGGCGGGATTGGTGCGAAAAGCCGCTGAAGGGGTTGCCGCCGATGAGCAGCCGCGATACCACGAGGTTTGCAAGGCGAACGGTGGGGATCTCCATGACGCAACGCGCCTCCCTGAGGGTCTGGTGCCATTGTAGGCCACGGGAGCGCCGCCTGGCAAGGGTGCGGGGACGCAGGGGTACGGCCAGCGTGCGTGTCGCCGCCCTCGCCGCCGTCGCGTTGACACGATCCCCCGAGGGGACTACCATGCGCCCTGGTACCCCGGCCCCTCGTGACTCTGCACCGCGACGCCCTCGCGGTGCACCGGGAACGCCGGGGCGTCGCGTTCATCATCCCATCGATATCGAGGAGAGCATGCCCACGTACGTCCGCGTTTCCGAAGCCGATCTGTTCGCGTTCACCTGCCGGGTGTTCGAGGCGGCGGGGATGCCACCGGAGAACGCCGCCCTGGTGGCGGAGAATCTTACCCAAGGGGAGCTGCACGGTCTGGGCAGCCATGGCGTCTCGCGGCTGCTGCCTGCCTATGTGCAGCGGACACGCGCCGGCGCCTTTAACCCGACGCCCCACGTGAAGGTGCTGCAGTGCCAGGGTTCGACCGCCGTGGTCGATGGCGATAACGGCCCGGGCGCTGTGGTGGGCACCTATGCGATGGACCTGGCCATCGCCCTGGCCCGCGAGCACCGCTCGGGCTGGGTGGCCGCGCGCAACAGCAACCACTTTGGCGCCGCCTTTCTCTACACGCGCAAGGCGCTGCGCGAGGGGATGATCGGCTTTGCCACCACCGCCGCCGTACCGCAGGTGGCCCCCTTTGGCGGGAACGCCGCCGCGCTGGGTACCAACCCTTTGTGCATCGCCGTGCCGGGGGGCGAGCGCGGGCCCATCATCCTCGACATGGCCACCACCGTGGTGGCGCGCGGCAAGGTGCAGCTCGCTGCCCTCGAGGGCAAGCCGATCCCGCTGGGGTGGGCGGTGGACGCCCAGGGGCGCCCCACCACCGACCCCGTCGCGGGGAGCAAGGGGCGCATGCTACCGCTGGGCGGCTACAAGGGCTATGGCCTGGCGCTCATGGTGGAGGTGTTTAGCTCGCTGCTCACCGGCGCGGCCTTTGGCGGGGGCATCGGTGGGCTGTTTGCCGATTTCGATCGTGGGCAGCGCGTGGGCCACTTTTTCGGAGCGCTCGACGTGTCCGCGTTCATGCCGCTGGACGCGTTTCGCCAGCGCGTCGATGAGCTCATCGCCTACGTCAAGGGCATGCCGCTCGCCGAGGACACCGAGGAGATCCTCGTCCCGGGGGAGCCCGAGGCGCGCAAGGCGGCCGAGTATCGCGCGGCGGGCATACCTATCGAGGGGGACGTCCTCGCCTCCATCAATGGTGTCGCCGCCGAGCTGGGGGTCGCGCCACTACGGGCGATGTGATGGCCCGCGGCTGAACGTCGATCTGGTGGGTTCGCACGGATAGGGGCGGTTACGCCCGTGGTGCAGCCGCGTCTATCTGCGGTTGACTGCTATCTCCGTACGGCGACCTCTACCGACTGGCCGTCGATGGTGACCGTCTGGCGGCGATCCCACGGTGCGCCGTCGTCCTCCACGAGGAGGGTGGTGCACAGGGTCTCGTCGCAGAAGTAGCCTTGGTAGGGCGCCATAGCGGTGCGGGTGACATCGTCCAGGCCAAAGAGGCCCACGGTGATGCGCTCGTCGAGGCGGTAGTCGGCCTCCTTGCGGAGCGTCTGTACCTGACGCACGAGGTCGCGCACGAGCCCCTCGGCCTGCAGCGCGGGGGTGATGACGGTATCCACGGCCACCGTCACGCCACGCTCGCTCGCCACGGCCAGGCCCTCGGCGGGCTCGGTGTTGACGAGGATCTCCTCCGGCGCTAGCTCGACCGTCTCGCCGTCCACCGCGAGGCTGACCGGCGCGCCGGCGCGTACCCGGCGCACGACGGCGGCGGCATCGGCAGCGGCCAGCGCCGCCCGCACCTGGGGGAAGCGCGGCCCGAACTTGGGGCCGAGCTGCCGACCGTCGGCCACCACGCGATAGGTCACCAGGGCGGCCTCGTCATTGACGAACGCGAGCTCCTTCACGTTCAGCTCGTCCCGCACGATGTCGGCCAGCTCGGCCGAGAGCTGGCCCGCTCCATTCGGGGCTCCATCCGCAGATTGGGCGTCGGCGACGTAGGCCAACGCCTTGGCCAGGGGCTGACGCACCTTGATGTTGGCGCTGCCTCGCGCGCCGAGACCGAGGCTCGCCACGCGGCGCGCCAGGTCCATCTGGCGGAGCAGCTCCGCGTCCACCGTCTCCATGGCCGCCACAGGCCAGTCGCAGTGGTGGACGCTCTCGTGCGCCTCGGGGCGCACCGAGCGCACGAGGTTCTGATACATCACCTCGGTGATAAAGGGCGTCATCGGCGCCAGCAGCTTGGTCAGGCGCACGAGAACGTAGTACAGGGTGGCATAGGCGGCGTTCTTGTCCGCGTCCTGCTCACTCTTCCAGAAGCGGCGCCGGCTGCGGCGCACGTACCAGTTCGTCAGGTCGTCGAGCAGCGTCTCGACGGACAGGGTGACGCTGTAGGCATCCGAGTCCTCCAGGAAGCGGGTGCTCTCGGCCACCACCTGGTTCAGCCGCGCCACGATCCAGCGATCCAGCGGGTTCTCGCTGGTGGGGGGGGCCCCCTCAGGATTGCCCGGCTCGAACCCCTCACCATCGGGCTCCCAGCCATCGATGTTGGCGTAGGACACGAAAAAGTTGTACACGTTCCACAGCGGCAACAGGAACTGCCGTCGCTTCTCGTCGGCGCGGTTGTAGCCAAAGAGGAGGTTGTTCTCGGGCTTTTGCGCGCAGTACAGCCAGCGCATCACGTCCACGCCCATGCGGTCGGCGGCCTCGTTGAACTCGATGCTGTTGCCCCAGCTCTTGTGCATCGGCCGGCCGTCCTCGGCCAGGAGCGTGGCGTAGGAAAAGTTCTCCAGGAAGGGCGGGCTGTGGTCGATGACCGTGGCCATGGCCAGCAGGCTGTAGAACCAGTTGCGGAACTGGCCCGGGAACGACTCGCTGATCCAGTGCGCCGGATACCACTGCTCCCAGTAGGCGCGATTCTGGCGGTACTGCAGGGTGCTAAAGGGCACGATGCCGGCGTCGAGCCATGGGTTGCCGACGTCCGGCACCCGGCGCATCAGCTCGCCACACCGGGGGCAGGCGATCTTGACGGCGTCGATGTAGGGCCGGTGCGGCGTATGACCGGCAAAGGTCTCCCAGCCCTCCACGGCGCGCTCCTGCAGCTCGACCTCGTCGCCGATCACCTCATAGTGGTGGCAGGCGTCGCACTCCCAGATGGGCAGCGCCAGGCCCCAATAGCGCTTTTTGCTGATCATCCAGTCGTGCATGTTGCGCAGCCAGTCGAGCTCGCGCTCGAGCCCAAAGGCGGGGATCCAGCGGATCTGCCGCGTGATGGCCATCATCTCCTCGCGGAGCGCATCCATGCTGATGAACCACTCGTCCACCAGGCGGAAGACGAGCTCGGTCTTGCAGCGCCAGCACACGGGGTAGCGGTGCGTATAGTCCTCGATGTGGTAGAGCAGCCCCTTGTCCCGCAGGTTGTCAAAGATGGGCTGCCGCACCTCCGCCACGCCCATGCCCGTCAGCCAGCCAAAGCCCGCAACAAAGATGCCCTCCTCGTTCAGCGGCGCCACGAGGGGCAGGTGGTGCTCCTTGCCCAGAGCAAAGTCCTCGGCGCCGCACCCCGGCGCGATGTGCACGATGCCCGTGCCCTCCTCTTCGCCCACGGCATCCCACAGGATGACGCGGTGCGCCGCGGCGGCGCTCTGGGTGACGCCCCGGGTCAGCTCGCGGAGCTCCGTGTGGCCGCCGGGCTCCTGCGCGGCGGGGAGGTCGTCAAAGGGGCCGTCGTACGCCCAGCCCTCCATGGCGGCGCCGGGGAGCTCTTCGAGCACCTCGTAGCGCCCGCGCAGCATGTGCATGGTGCCCTTGGAGAGGTAGAGGACCTCGCGGCCATCGGTGACCTTGATGTAGGTCAGGTCCGGGCCGACGGCGGCGGCCACGTTGCTGGTGAGGGTCCAGGGGGTCGTCGTCCACACGAGGAGCGACTCGTTCGGGCGACTGCGCAGCGGGAAGCGCAGCGTCACGCTCGGGTGCGTCAGCTCGGCATAGCCGTCGGTGACGATCTCGTGCTGGCTGATGGCGGTGGCGCAGCGCGGGCACCAGGGCATCACGTCGGCGCCGCGGTAGAGCCAGCCGTTCTGCCAGCACTTTTTGAGGAACGTCCAGATCATATAGTTGTTCTCGTTGGACAGCGTAAAGTAGCTGCCGCCCAACTCGGGCATCCCCAGGCGCCCGACGATCTGCTCGACGGTGTCGGTGACGGGCCCCTCCGGCCCGTCGACGGTGATGACCTGGGTGGGGTCCTCGACGAGGCGGTCGGCCAGCCAGCGGAGCTGGTCGGGGTCGTTCCAGTCCATCCAGTAGCCGAGGCGTACCGACTGCTCCGTCTGCACGGCGGCGAAGCGGAGCACGCGCTCCTTACACCGCTGCACAAAGCGCGCCAGGCCGTATGCCTCGATGTCGCGCTTGGTGGCAAAGCCCAGGTCACGCTCGACCTCTACCTCGACCCACAGGCCCTGGCAGTCGAACCCATTCTGGTAGCGCGTCTCGCGGCCGCGCATGGTCCAGTAGCGATGGTAGAGATCCTTGTAGGTGCGCCCCCAGCCGTGGTGGACGCCCATCGGGTTGTTGGCCGTGATCGGGCCGTCGATGAACGACCAGTGCGGCTGCCCCTTGCGGAGCGCTACCAGCTTTTGGAAGGCGCGCGATTCCTTCCAAAAGGCGAGCACCTCGTGCTCCTGGGCGATGAAATCTACTTTTGCGGGTACCTCTTTGAATGCCATCGTGTTCCTCCTACCCCCCGGCGTCCCCTGCACCCGGCCGCGGTTCACTGCATCCGACGGATGGCCGCGGATCAGGGGCACCTACGGAGCCGTGCCCGCCCGCGTTCCAGCCGCGAACAAAAAAGGAGCTCTCGTCCGCAAGGGACGAGAGCCCGTATCGTGCTCCCGCGGTACCACCCTAATTGGCGTATCCGCCCACTCGATCGCCCACGGGAGGCCGCTGCCGTGCGCCTCCGATGGGAGCGTCCCGGTAACGGGGGACGATGACGGGCAAGCCTACTCGGATGCGCCCGGCGCACCCTTTCGGTTGCCGGCTCGGGAGGGATATTCGCTCGCCTCTGACGCACCCGGCTCGCACCTGCCCCGGGCTCTCTGAGCGTCGATCGACGGGCTACTCGTCTCCGTCACAGCCGTTCACAAAAGCCAGTATAGCAGGGTTGGCGCGCGATGGCAAAAGCAGACGGCACGCACCACGCCAGGCCCTCCCTGCGATGGTCGCGCAAGGCCCCGTCGCCCCGCTATCGCCCCCTGCGCCCCACGGTGCGCTGCAGGACGATGATCACCACGAGGAGCACGAGGAACGTCAGGGCGGTCGGAGAGGGGTTGCCGAGCAAGACCCATAGGAGCACTGCCAGCAGCACGACGCCGATGAGCGCCTGGCGCCCCAGACGGGATTGCCAGATGAGCTGCCAGCGCGCCATGAGGCGGTCTGGCCCGCGGAGACCCCTCTGGAGGGCCAGGCGGAACTGCTCCCGCGCCTCGTCGCGCCGCTTCAGGCGGGCGAGGGCCAAGCCATAGACATAGCGCGTGGAACCGCTCTCGGGGGTGATGGCGAGCACCTGCTCCAGGACCTCGGCCGCACGTTCGTTGCGGTTGCGCACGAGGAGGATGCGCCCCAGGGCACCACCCGCCCGGTTGAAGGAGGGGTTCATGGCAAAGGCGCGCTCGAGGTACTCGATGGCTGTGTCGTAGCGCCGCGCGCGCGCCTCGAGGATGCCGAGGTTCGAGAAGGCCAGCGAGGCGGCATGGGGGTTGTCCGCCTCCCGGGCAATCACCTCTTGGGCGCTCTCCCGTGCCTCAGCGTCTCGGCCCTCACCGAGCCGCAGGTAGGTCTCGACGTGGAAGGCAAAGGCCTCCATCTGGCGGCGGTAATCGTCGTCCGTCAGGGCGCGGATACCGTCGCGGCCCCGCTCGAGCTCTTCCTGAGCCTCATCGAACCGCCGCAGGTCGGCGTACACCTGGGTGAGCGTCAGGTGGGGCTCGGGTTCGTCGGGGGCGCGCTCCACGGCCTCGGTGAGGGCACTGATCGCCTCATCGAACTGGTCGGTGAGAAAGTAGAGGGCGCCGAGGGCGGCGTAGCCCTCAAAGCGGTCGGGATCGCGGGCGATGCAGCGCTCGGCCCAGACCCGCGCCCCCTCCTGGTCGCGGCGGCGCGTGAGGGTCCGTGCCATGCCCAGGCTGGCGTCATAGTCATCCGGGCGCGCGTCGAGGGCGGCCTGGTAGAGGGTGAGTGCCTCGTCGAGGCGCAGCGCGTGGTAGGCGGCATGGGCCTGCGCCAGGAGGGCATCGTAATCCTTGGGCTGGCCTTCGGTCATGGGTAACGCTCCTATCATCACAGCGGGACGTTGGGCGGGCGTCGTCCCGCGGCGCGGCCCGCCCTATCGCCGGAGGTAGCGGTGCGCCCAGCGCAGCTTGTCCTCCCACAGCGCCTCCACCACCTCGTGGTTGTGGTAGGGGAACACCTTGAGCTCTTTGGGCGCCGGGATCCTGTTATAGACGGCAAAGACCGACGACGGCGGGCAGATGTCATCCTTCAGCCCCACATCCATGAGCACCGGGCAGCGGATGCGGTCGGCGAGGTTGAGGTTGTCAAAGTAGCTCAGGGTGCGCCACACCTGCTCCTCCCGTTCGGGCCAGCGCCGCAGATAGTCGGCGATCTCGAGGTAGGGGTTACGCATGGCCATGTCGACGGCGCGCTTGAAGTGGCACAGGTAGGGCATCTCGGGCATGGCCAGCACGGGACGGTCGTCGAGCGCGGCGACGGCCAGCGTCAGCCCGCCGCCCTGGCTCATGCCCATCACGCCGAGGCGCGTCCCATCGACCTCGGGCCGCGAACAGACGGCGTCCAGGGCGCGCACGCAATCGACATAGACCCCCCGGTAATAGTACTCCTCGGGGTCCATGATGCCCAGGGTCATCCACCCGCTCACGTGACCGCCGGTGTAGCACGCCGGATCGGTGCTGTTGCCCGACTGGCCGCGGACGTCGACGGCCAGCACGGCGTAGCCTTGAAGCGCCCACATGAGGTAGCGGTAGACGTCCATCTTGGAGCCGCTGTAGCCGTGGTACTGCACCAGTGCCGGGAAGGGGCCGTCGCCCTCCGGCTGCACGTACCAGCCACAAATCTGGGCGCCCCGCCAGCCCTCGTAGTAGACCTCGTACACCTGAGCACCAAAGGTGGGGTACTCGATGGGCCGAAAGCGCGCGTTCACCGGCGTGCGGCTGCTCTCTTGGAGCGTCCGCGCCCAGAAGGCAGCGAAATCCGGTTCGCGGGTCAAGGGTGGGGTATAGACGACGAGTTCCTCGAGGGGCTTGTCATAGAGCGCCATGAGGCGTGGGCTCCTTCCTGATGTGCTGCCGTGCGTCGTCGGATCGCTGCGAGGATAGCCCCCCACCTCGAGGCTGTCAAGCGAGGCGCAGCACCTCCCGAGGGCTCGCGCCTCGCTCTGGCCTACGTCGGGCCCTCGAGAGGTGCTGCGATGGCACTCACCGCACCGTGAGTGGCAAGTACGTCTTTTTCAGCTCTGGCGGCAACGCTCGCGTGGTGAAGGTGCGGTCGGCGCCGTGGATGGTTCCCGCGCTGTTGGTGGCCACGACGCGGTAGTGGTAGGTGGTGTCGGGCGCGAGAGCGCTCAACGTGGCGGCCACCGCCGTATCGGCGAGCCCTGTCACGGGGTTCGGGAGCTCGACGACGCCCAGGTCGTAACTGGCATCTGTGCTGTATTGAAAGCTCACCGTCGTGGCGTCATTCTGCGCGTTCACCGTGGCGTGCAGCGTGGCGCCGCTCATGGTAATGCTCGTCGCGGCACCCGTGGTGGCGGTTGGCGGGAGCTTGGCGGTGGTGAAGGTGCGGTCCGCGCCGTAGGTGATGCCAGCGCCGTTGGTGGCCACGACGCGATAGTGATAGGTCGTGTTCGGGTCGAGCCCGGTGAGGGTGGCCCTCACGGCGGTGGCCTCCACCCCCGACACGGAGCTGGGGACGCCCACGACCTCCTGGCCGTAGCGCGTGTCCGTGCCATACTCAAAGCGCACCGTCGTGGTATCGTTCTGGGCGTTCACCGTGGCCTGCAGCGTGGCGCCGCTGGTCGTGACGCCCGTGGCGGCACCCGTGGTGGCGGTGGGCTTTGTCTTGGCCGTCGTGAAGGTGTGGTCCTCGCCGAAGGCGCCGTCCTCCGTGTTCGCGGTGATGACGCGGTAGTGGTAGGTCGTGTTCGTCGCCAAGCCGGTGAGGGTGGTCGTCGCGACGGTGGCCTCATACCCGGTCAGGGGGGTCTCCACGGGGAGGAGCCCCAGGTCGTAGTGGGTGTCCGTGCCGTACTCGAAGGTCACCGTGATGACGTCACCCTGGGGGTTCACCGAGGCGCGCAGCGTCGCCCCGGTCGGCGTGACGTCAGCAGGGGGGAGCACGGTGGCCCGCGGAAGGGGGATCGTGGTGAAGGTGCGGTCCTCCCCGTACACGGTGCCAGCGCCGTTGGTGGCCACGACGCGGTAGTGGTAGGTCGTCTCGGGCGCCAACCTGCGCACCGTAACGGTCACCGGGGTGTCGCTCAGGCCGCTCACCGGGTCCACCCCGACGGCCCCAAAGTCGTAGTTCGTGTCCGTGCCGTACTCCAAGTGCACCGTCGTGGCGTCGTTCTGGGCGTTCACCGTGGCGCTCAGCCTCGCGGAGCCTGAGGTAACGTCCGTCGCCCCGCCCGTCGTGGCCGTCGGTGGGATCTTGAGTGTGGTGAAGGTCGAGTCCGCGCCGTAGGCGGTGCCCGCCGCGTTGGCAGCCACGACGCGGCAGTGGTAGGGCGCGTTCGGCAGCAGCCCGGTGAGGTCGGCGGAGACCGTCTCGGTCATCCCCGCTGGCACCGGGACGGAGTCGGCCGCCACGGTCGAGCCGTAGGCGTTGGTGAGGCCGTACTCAAAGGTGGCGGTCGCCACAAAGTCGTGGGCCGTCACCGTGCCCTGGAGGGTGGCGCCCGTCGCCGTGACGCTCGTGGCGGAGATAGCGTCCGCCGCGGGCACGCGCACCTCAAAGGCGCCGATGTCGCAGTCCGCCCCCTGGGGGCGCGGCACGCCGCGCTGGTCCGTCAAAGGGCAATAGCTGAAGTCAGCGGCGTTGAGGGCCGGGGAGCCGGGGCCGAGGGCGATGGTGAAGGTTGGTCCGCCGTGATCGGTGGGCGGTTCCATCTCTGGGACATCGGAGAGCGCGATGCCGCAGTCGCCCCCTGCGGCAAGGGATTCGCACGACTCGATGAGGTTGGCGGCATTGGTCGCCAGCGCAGCGATCCTCAGGTCCACCCCGCCACCGAGCGAGTTGGCCACGATGGTGTTCGCCAGATGGAGGGTGCCTTGGCTCTCGATGCCTGCAGCCTCATCACCAACGTTCTCGGAGAACGTACTGTTCGTCACCTCCAACACTTCCCCTCCAAGGACGATCCCGGGGCGCGCATCGATGGCGCCACCGACGTGGGCATAGTTGCCATGAAAGGTGCTATTCGCCACCGTTATTTTGTTCGGCCCGCCAAGAGGAATCATTGTGCCTTCGCTATGGACGCCTCCGCCGGAGAGGATGGCATGGTTACCGTAAAAGGTGCTGTTCACCACCGTCAGCGTGCTCTTGGCCTCGCTGAGCGTCTCGGCGTTGACAAAGATGCCCCCGCCGCGGGCGGCGCTGTTGTCAAAGAAGGTGCTGTCCGTCACCTCGATGGTGCCCATCTCGTTGTAGATGCCGCCCCCAACCGTAGCCGCCATATTGTGGGCGACGAGGCTGTTCGTTATCTTGAGGGTGCCCATGTAGTTATAGATGCCCCCGCCAGAGGAGGCCGAGTTGTCGCGGACGACGCAGTCTCGGATGATGAGCGCGCCCTCGTTATCGATGGCCCCTCCGTTGTCCATGGCCTGGCCGTCGATGAGCTCCAGGCCGATCAGGGTCACGGTCGCTCCAGAGAGAACGGAGAATATGCGGCGAAGGTATCCCCCGCTGATCCTGATGCGCGACGTTAACGCCGAGCCGTCAATGGTCAGGTCCTTGTCGAGGACGAACGCGCCATCGGTGAGCGTGATCGTCTGCCCAGCCATTTCGGGAGCGAACGTGATGGTGTCGCCGGACGCCGCGTTGGCGATGGCCTCACCCAACGAGCCGGAGCCGCTGTCGTCTGCGGTCGTGACGATGTGGGTATCGGCACGAGCCACAGGGGGAAACGCCCCCACGAGGGGGGCGGCGAGCACGATGAGGACGAGAGCCAACCAGCAAGCTGTCGCCCGGCGAGCGCGGAGAGGTGTGCAGTGTCGCATGGTCTTGCTCCTGGCTTGCCGTGATGTGGATATAAAGGTATGGACGGTTAGTAAGGGCAAAGAGTGCTAATACACGCCACAGCCGCGCGCCATACAAACGCACATGGCAAGGATGGGGGCCAGCGGATGACTCGGCCCGTGCGCGGTGCGTAGCGCGGTGCCGTCCCCCTTTGACGTCCCCGTACCCCGGCGTACAATGAACCATATCACCTGATCGAGAGCGAGCCACCCATGTCGAGGGATCTGACCATTGACGACGTCATCCGTGCTCTGCGCGGCCCGCTTCCCGGGGCCGCCGCGCAGGAACGCATGGCGACCCGCCCACGCCCCACCATGGCCGAGTTTGAGCATGAGGGCCCGCCGCGGCCCGGCGCGGTGCTCATCCTGCTGTACCCTCAGGATGGCGCCCTGTGTTTCCCCCTCACGCGGCGCACCGAGCGTGTGGCGAACCATAAGGGGCAGATCTCCCTGCCCGGCGGCGCCCAGGATCCTCAGGATGCCTCCCTCTGGGAGACGGCGCTGCGCGAGGCGCACGAAGAGATCGCCATCGACCCCGCCAAGGTCCGCTACCTCGGCGCCCTCAGCCCGCTCGTTATCCCGGCGAGCAACTTTGAGGTGCACCCCTTCGTCGGCTACCAGGAGGGGGTGCCCGCCATGCGGCCGAATCCGGCCGAGGTGGCCGAGATCATTCCCTTGCCGCTGCGCGGCATCCTGGAGCCATCCGTCAAGGCGCACGAGACGTGGACGCTCCGCGGCAGACGGGTAGAGGTCTCGTTCTATCGCTATCAGCAGCACGTCATCTGGGGTGCCACGGCCATGATCCTCAGCGAGTTTGAGGTCTTGCTGGAGGCCGCCACCCCACCCGCCTGACCTGGCCCCGCTCGGGCATGCCCATCGTCCCATCCGTCTATCTCACGCACACCACAGGAGAACCCATGATCCCCACCATGAGGCTACCCCTCCGGCCCGTCGGTGTGGCCTGCATGTGCCTCGTTCTCGTGCTCGCTTGCCTCGGGCCGTGCGCGCCCGTCACCGTGACGGCGGACACGCCCTCGCGCCCCCAGCGAGCGCCGTCGCTGCGGATGGCGTCGCCGCCGGATTGGGCGGCGGCAAAAGGCGCGGCGGACCACCCCAAGCTCGCCCAGCCACTGGCGCTGCTGCGTGCACACGGCGCGTCGCAGCCCCCTGCAGAGGGCGTCACAGGGCTGCGCCTGCACAATGGGCGCGTCCAGGTGCGCATCGCCTGTGATGCCGCAAACCTCGAGGCCGTGGAGCGGTGCGTCGCCGAGGGCGGGGGTGAGGTGACGGGTACGGCTGCGGGCGGCCGCATCGTCCAGGCCTGGGTCCCCCCCGCCATGCTCGATGCCCTCGCTGCCGCGGAGAGCGTTGACTATGTGGGGCTGCCCGCCGATGCGGTCTCGTTCGAGCCGCAGGTCGGCACGGCCACCACCGAAGCGCTGGCGGCCATGGGGGCCACAACCTGGCACGCTGCCGGGCACCGTGGCGCCGGCGTTGCGGTGGGGCTCATCGAGGCTGGCTACCAGGGATATGCCAGCCTGATCGGCAGCGACCTGCCGGCCGCCATCAGCGTGCGCAATTTCGTGGACGGCGAGGCGCTCACAGAGGTCGAAGGCTCGACCGCTGCGGGCACGGCGTTCGCCGAGATCGTGCACGATGTTGCCCCAGAGGCCACCCTGTACCTCGCCAGGGTGCAGACGGATGTCGACCTGGAGGAGGCGGTGCAGTGGCTGATGGCCTCAGGCATCGACGTCATCGCTACGTCGCTCGTCTGGCTCAACGTCACGCCGGGCGATGGGAGCGGCTACCTGGCGGACCTGGTGGCCATGGTGCGCGAGGCGGGCATCGTGTGGGTGTCATCGGCGGGCGACTTGCGGCTGCACCACTGGGGGGGCAGCTTCTCGGATCCTGACGGCGATGGCGTGCACGACTTTGGTCCGTCAGCGAACATCGGTGACTACCTGGGTGCCATTCCCGCCGGCGTGCCCCTCGAGGTGTACCTGCGCTGGGACGACTGGACGACCGTGACGACGGATTTCGACCTCGTTCTGCTCCGCTACAACCCCTCCTCCCAGGTATGGGAGGTCATTGGCGGCAGCTGGGGGTACCAGTACGGTCAAGCCGGCCAGACCCCGACGGAGTATGCGCAGGTGGTGACCTATGGCGAGACGACCTACTATGGGTTCGCCATTCTGCGCTGGGATGCCGCGCGAGCGGTGCACTTCGAGGTGTTCGCCGGCCCCTACCCCCTCTACGAGCCGGTGCCGGCGCGTAGCCTGCCAAACCTGCCCGAT
>DUUT01000092.1 GCA_012841405.1 Chloroflexota bacterium | reverse complement strand
GGGTTTCGTCCAGTTGGTGTGCTACAGGATTTCCTTAAGGCGCCGCCGGTAGTAGCAAAAGTGTTCCCAGGGCACGTCTGGCGGTACATAGTGATCGCATCCAGGAATGTAGCCGCCGGAGCGCACCACCGGCGCGACGCGTGCCAGCTCGGCGTCGATCGCCTCCGGGCCCGCCACGAGAGCGTTCTTGTCGATGCCGCCGAGCATCTGCAGTCGCGGGTACGCGGCACGCACCTCGACCACATCCATGCCCGCCCGCACCTCAAAGGGGTAGAGCCCCGTCACGCCTCCCTCCAGGAAGAGGGGGATGAGGCCCCACACATTGCCATCCGTATCGAGCAGGGTGATGTCGATGCCGTGCTCGCGAAAGAACCCGTTGATGCGCTGGTACACGGGCAACAGGAACGCACGAAAGATCCGCGGGGAGACCATCGAGCCGCTCTTAAAGCTCATATCCTCCCAAAAGTAGGCGTAATCCACGTCCGTCTGCGACAGCACCTCCTCAAAGAGGGCCAACCACAGCTCGGTGAGGTGCGAGAGGATGTCCTTCACGAGGTCGGGCTCGTCGAAAAAGGCGTACATCATGCGCTCGAACCCGAGCAGGCTGCGCAGCGATGAGAACACCCCGAGAAAGGGCCCTCCGATAACCAGTGGCCAATCGCGATTCCTGTACTCAGCCACCTGCTGCGGCCACTCGGGCGAGAGCCGCCCGGTGATGTCGATGCGCAGGCGCTCCGCTTTGAGCTGCTCCCAGCTGGCGCGGTCCTTCACCGGCCAATCGAGCACATGGGGCAGGCTCGTCGAGTCCTTGCGTACTTGTTCCACGGTGCCATCGGCGGCCACGTAGGTGATGGTAACGTCATCCTCCGCCAGCACCTTGCGCTCAAAGTGCGGATAGATGCCCCACTCCCCATCGATCTTTTCGATGCCCTTGTCCAGGCCAAAGCGGGTATGCACGGCCCAGTCCTTCGGCTCGCCTCGACGCCAGGGAAAGCCCTCCCCCTTGACGCCCGCCCCCGGCACCAGGCCACTGGGCCCCTGGGGATGGCGCGGCAACCCCTCGGTGTGCCAGCGATCGAGCGTGCCGGCCCAGTATCCCATCTCCCAATCCGGCGCTCGATCCATCGGCTCGAAGCGCATGCAGGCCAGGAATCGTTCCCTCGCGTTCATGGACCCTCCATTCTGCGATGTCGCTGGCAGTATACCCGCCGCCCAGGAACCTGCCAAAGGCTCCAGGCCGTACGCGGCGTGGGTGTCCGTGCACGGTATCCCGATGCACCCGTAGCGCTGCCCCACTCATCATATCGTCAGCGCGGCCGACAACACCGTAGGGGCGTTTGCCGCGCGCCAGCGGTAGCGAGGCTTGACAGCCGCCCAATCTGTGGGTAACCTGCCCCTGCGAACTGTATGCTAACGTGGAGTGGTATGGAAATGCAAGAGATACTGGAGGCCCTGGCACAGCTCCGGGAAACCCCCTGGTATGGCCTTGGTCCCTGGCAGCAGCATGTCGACGCCGGTCTGGCCGATGTAACCGAGGCAGAGATCGGCCGCCGCATCTGGGCCCGCGACGGCAGCCTGTGGAGTGCCGACGCCGGCGAGATGACGTCCATCGAGAACCGCCTCGGGTGGCTGGACCTTCCCACCTCTATGCGCGTTGACGTGCCACGCCTCGAGGCGTTCTTTGTCGAGGTAGAGGTCGCGGGCCTCGAACGCGCCGTCCTCTTGGGGATGGGGGGCAGCAGCCTGGCCGCCGAGACTATGGCACAAACCCTCGATGTCGCCCCAAACCATCTCCCCCTAACGGTGCTCGACAGCACGGACCCCGCCCAAGTGCAGCGTGCCGCCGGGCAGGGCCCATTGGAGCGAACCCTGTTCATCGTCGCCAGCAAATCGGGTACCACCGCCGAGGTAGACGCTCTCTACCGGTACTTTCGCGAGCGCCTGGCCGCTGAGGCCAAGCCGCAGGCGGCGGATGAGCACGCGCCAGAGGCGGCGCACCGCAGGGACTGGCGCCAGCAGTTCGTTGCCATCACCGATCCCGGTACACCGCTGGAAAAGCTAGCCCGCGCTGAGGGCTTTCGTGCCATCTATCTCAACCCACCCGATATCGGCGGGCGCTTTTCGGCACTGTCGCTCTTTGGGCTCGTACCCGCTGCTCTCGTCGGCGTCGACCTCGAGCGACTCCTCGCGCGTGCCCGGGACATGGCCCTTGCCTGCCGGGCGACGGTGCCGCCAGCCGAGAATCCAGGAATCGTCCTTGGGGTCGTCATGGGCGAGTGCGCGCGCCACGGCCGCGACAAGCTCACCCTGCTGACCTCTCCCGAGCTATCGGCCTTTGGACCATGGGCCGAGCAGCTCATCGCCGAGAGCACCGGCAAGCATGGCGTGGGCATCGTGCCCATCGCGGATGAGCCCCTGCTCGATCCCGCGAGCTATCGCGACGATCGGCTCTTTGTCTACCTGCGCCTGGCGGGCGCGGACAACAGCGCGCTGGACGCCCACTGCGCCGCGCTGGTCCAGGCTGGCCACCCCGTCGTGGCGCTTCCCCTGCAAGGCGTGTACGACCTGGGCGGCGAGTTCTACCGCTGGGAGTTTGCCACGGCCGTGGCGGGGCAACGCCTGGGCATCAACCCCTTCGATCAGCCGAACGTGGAGGCCGCCAAGGAGCACGCCCGACGGACACTGGAGCGCTACGCCAAAGAGCGAGCGCTGCCTGAGGAACCGCCAGCACTGATGGACGGCGATATGCGGCTCTATGGGCCCAACATGGATACCTCCCATGCAGCCACCTACCTCGGCGAGTTCTTGTCCCAAGCCGGCGAACACGACTATGTTGCCGTCATGGCCTATATCGACCGTACCGATGCCCACGAGGCATCGCTCCAGGCGTTGCGCAGCGCTATCGCAGCCCGCACCCGCCTCGCCACCACCATCGGGTTCGGCCCACGCTACCTGCACAGCACAGGCCAGCTCCATAAGGGAGGCCCGAACACCGGCCTCTTTCTGCTGATCACCCAGGACGACGCCGTGGACCTCGAGGTGCCTGATGCGGGCTATACCTTTGGCGTCATGAAGCAGGCCCAAGCGCTCGGTGATCTGGACGCCCTCCGAGATGCGAAGCGGCGGGTGGTGCGCGTGCACATCCAGGGCGACGTTGCGGCTGGGCTCGACGCGTTGCGGGCTGCGGTCGAGACCGCCCTCGCCTAAGGGGAAGGGGCGCGACACGCGTCGCCGAGGGGTGGCGCTGGATGCGGATCACGCGCGGTAGTGCATCGCGCGCGCCAGCGTGCCGCGTGCGGCAGGCGCACTGCCCTCCGCTGCTCGGGGCCGCGTCGCGGTGGCTATCGACGGCTGGCCAAAAGTGGGCGGGTCGCCAGCCGGTGATCGCGCCTCAGACTCTGAGAATCGCGTCGGGCTTTGGGGCCGCGATCACATACGCGATGCACCGGTTCCAGGGGACACGCACGCCACCGATTCGGTTCAGAGAGGTCCATGCGGTGCCGTCGCGGCCAGGCTGGACCCTCCTCACAGCGCCGAGACCGACCAAGAGGCCACGGCGTAGGGAGCCCAGATCGCCGTCTGAGGATATCCCAGCCTCTTCTGAAACGAAGAGCGCGAGGCGCTCGCGCTCCCGTTTCTTCGCGTCGAACACCTACAACGGCTCCAGAGAGGTGCGGGCCCATGACGTGTCTGCCCGAGGAAAGCATCGTCAGCCACCCCGAGGACCACTCTGACGACTGGATCGCCCAGGACCGCGCTAGGTCGCTGGCCGCCACCGTCGAGCGGCTCACCGCCGAACTCGAACAGGTACGGGCCAACGCCGCCCGGGCCCTGGCCGAGTCCGAGGGGCGCTACTTGGCCTTGGCCGAGAGTCTGCAGGACATCCTCGTCGTGCAGGACAGCGCCGGCACGCCCATTCGCGTCGCCGGCAACACGATGAGCACCCTCGGATACATGCACGACGAACTGCTTGCCCTCGGCACCCGCCTCTGGCCTCGGCTCACGCACCCCGACGACCTGCCGAACCTTCTCGAGTCCTTTCGCCTCGCATTGCGACACGAGCATCCGCAGCGCCTACTGCTCCGAGCGCGCGACCGGGCGGATGAGTATCGTTGGCTCGAGACCTCTGTCCGCCCCACGCCCCAGGAGGGCGGAGCCGCTGGCTTGCAGATCATGGCGCGCGATGTGAGCACCCGGGTGCAGAACGAGCGCATGATCGCCTCGCTGAACGCCGCTGCCCAGGCGGTCCAGCGGGCTGCCGTCACCCCCGATAGCGTGATGGATAGCGTCGTGAGCCAGCTCCAGTCGTTGGGCCTTACCGCAACCATCGGGCTCATCGCACCGGATGCTGCAGAGCTCTCCTTCGTGCGCCTGGCAGGGCCCGGTGATACCCTCAATGCGGCGCAGCGCCTCACCGGCATCGCGGTGGCCGAGGCCCGGATTCCCATCGACGACGTGTACGCCTTTCATCGGGTCATTCGTCATCGCAAAGTGGTCCACCTCGCTATCGACGAGGACTTTATCCGAGACGTGTTGCCAGCGCCCGTCAAGGGGCTCGCGCGAGCCATTACCCGCCTCTTCGCCCCGCTCAAGGCCGTCCTCACGCCGTTGGTGGCCGACGATCGCGTCCTCGGATTGTTGGGGGTGGCGGGGGAATCGTTGCGCGCCGGCAGCACCCCGGCCATCGCGCTCTTTGCCAGCCAGACGTCCATCGCCCTGCGGAACGCCCAGCTGATGAAGCGCATCCGCGAGAGCGAGCAGCGCTACCGCGGCATCTTTGAGGCCGCCACTGACGCCCTCCTCGTAGTGGACGAGAGCGGCCTCATCCTCGAGGCCAACCCGGCGGCTTGCAGGCTGGTGGGCCGTGAGCGCGATGCCCTCATCGGTTGTCCGGCCAAAGAGCTATTCCAAGAGAGCGAGCACGACCGCTACCGCTCCCTGCTGCAGGCCGTCGTCAACGGCGAGCAGGTATCCTTCGAGGCCGAGCTCGCCGGCCAGGGCGATACGGTGGTGCCGGTGGATGTCCATGGCGCCGCGCTAACCCGGCACGACGGGTCGCGTCTCTTGCTGGTGCTGCACGACAAGAGCGAGCAGATTCGAGCGCAACAGGCGCTGGTGCGCTCTGAAAAGCTCGACGTGCTGGGACAGATGGCCGCCGGTATCGCCCACGATTTCAACAACATCCTGGTGAGCATCCGCGGCTATGCCGATATCGCCTTGCTGGATCTCACCAGCCATCCCGAGATGGTGCGCAGCGATCTCGAGCATATCCTCGCCGGCGCAAGCGACGCCGCCGAGGCGATCCGACGCCTCCAGTCGCTGTATCGCCAGGCGGATGACACGAGCGACTTTGCTCTCGTGCATCTCGACCAACTCGTGGCCGAAGCGTTGGCGCTCACACAGCCCCAGTGGAAGGATCAGCCCCAGGCGCGGGGAGTGACCATCGACATCGTGCAAGAGCTCGATGCTGCCTCGCCGGTGCTGGGGAATGCGAGCGAGCTGCGACGCGTCTTGGCCAACCTCATCATGAACGCCATCGATGCCATGCCCGATGGGGGGTGCCTCACGGTGGCGACGGGCGAGGCCGACGGCTGGTGCTACGTGCGCGTCGCCGATACGGGCATCGGCATGTCGTCGGAGCAGATCGGCCACCTCTTTGAGCCGTTCTATACCACCAAGGGGGGCAAGGGGAGTGGCCTGGGCTTGACCGTATCGCTGAACACCATCGAGCGTCACGGCGGAACGATTACTGTGGACGGCAGCCCGGGCCAGGGGGCCATCTTTACCATGCGGCTGCCGGCCGCCGACGAGGGGCCGGCCACGCCCCAATCCATCGGCGATGGCACGGTGCACCTGCAGCCGGGGCTGCGGGTCCTCGTGGTGGATGACGAGTCCTCCGTACGTCTGTTGCTCTCACGCCTGCTGATGCGCGACGGCCACATCACCTGGGAGGCATCCGGCGGCAGGGAGGCCATGGAGCTGCTGCGCACCCACACCTTTGACCTGCTGATTACCGACCTGGGCATGCCCGAGGTCTCGGGCCACCTCGTCGCGCGATGCGCGCGCGATACCCAGCCAGACCTGCCGATCATCCTCAGCACGGGCTGGGGCGAGACGATCAGCCCGAGCCAACTCGAGACCCTCGGCGCCGCCGCCCTGCTCGCCAAACCGTTTACCTACAATGACCTCTTGCATGCGATGGAGACCGCCTTGGCGGAGCGACCGTCGCCCCGAGCCACGCCGCACCGCCCTGATTTCAGCCATGAGGAGAACCCGGAATGACCGATTGGTGGGTCGACTATCCGTGGCGCATGATCCAGACAAATCTCCGCGAAATCGACATGGTGGATATGGACGCCGAGCGCTATGTCGCCGAGCTGCAGGCGTTCAAGGCCACCGTCGTGCTCTTTAACAGCGCGGGTATCATCGCCAGCTATCCGACCAAACTCCCCTTCCACTACCAGAGCCCCTACCTCCAGGGCGATAGCCTCCAGGACGTCATCGAGGCCTGCCATCGCGCCGGCATCCGTCTGCTGGCACGCACGGACTTTTCCAAGGTGCGCCGCCCCATCTTTGAGATGCACCCCGAGTGGGCCTATATCAGCCCTCAGGGCGAGATCGTCGACTATAACGGCGATATCCACGTCTGCATCAATGGGGACTACCAGCAGCACTATGCGCTCGAGATCATTCGCGAGCTGATCACCACCCACGACGTGGACGGCATCTTTTTCAACATGGGCGGCTACCAGGTGCGGGACTATTCGGGCAACTACTATGGTATCTGCCACTGCCCGCACTGCCAGGAGCGTTTTGCCGCCATGTACGGTCTCGCGCTACCCGCCGCAGAGGACATGGCCGACCCCGTGTATCGCAAGTACGTCGAGTTCAAAAAGCGCACGCTGCGCGAGCACCACGAGCGAGTCTACCGCTTTATCCAGGAGTTGCGCCCCGACCTGTGCATCGCCAACCACCTCGAGTTTCGCCGGGGCGTCGTGCGTCAAGAGTCGAACACGGCCATCGAGCGGCCCCTGCCCCATTGGCAGTACAGCGCCTCCGACAACACCAAGTGGGTTACCAGCTCGTACCCCAGCATGGTCGCCAGCAACACGACAGTGGATTTCATCGATTTCCCCTATCGCCACGTGGCCGTATCGCCGCACCAGCAAAAGCTGCGCCTCGCCCAGGCGCTGGCCAACGGTGGCGCCGTTGACTACTACCTCATCGGACGGCTGGACAACCACGAGGATCGCTCCGGCTATGCCGGCATCCGCGAGATGTTCCACTATCACGCCGCCCACGAGGATGATTATGTCGGCTTGACGTCCAAGGCGACGGTGGCGCTGCTCAATGGGCCGGAGGCGAACCAGGCCGAGTTTCGTGGGTGGTTCCGCGTCCTCGCTGAGGGGCACTATTGCTTTGACACCCTGATGGTGGACACCGCCCTCGAGCTGCCGTGGGACAAGTACCGCGCCATCATCCTGCCCGACTATCAGCCGGTGAGCAACGCCTTGGCCCAGGCGTTGGACGCCTACTGCGCCAAGGGGGGGACGGTGATCGCCGTCTCGCGGGCGGCCATGCGCGACGAAGCGTACGAGCCCCGCGAGGTACCGGCGCTCACGTGCCTGGGCATCGAGCGCGTCCAGGCTGTGCGACCCCACATGCGGGGAACCTACCTCAAGCTAGATGACAAGACAGGCCTGTCGCGGTTCGACGACACCGACCTGGTGTTTGTGGACGGCAACTATGTCTATGCAGACTATGTCGCATCCGCCGAGGGCCGCATGCGACTCGTGCCGACCCACCCCTGGGGCCCGCCGGAGCGCTGCTACTATACGACCGTCACCGACCATCCCGGCGTGGTGATCAACCGCTACGGTGCAGGGCGCGCCATCTATGTGCCCTGGGAGCCTGGGGCGCTGTACTACCGCCAGGGGTACACGAACACCCTCGACTACTGCCTCGATCTGCTCGAAGGCGTGGCAGAGCTCGAGCCGTTGGGCGGGAACTTGCCCCCCATGGTTGAGGCCACCCTCTTTGAGCGACGGGACGGCGCCCACCAGCTCTTGCACCTGGTCAACGGGTCGGGGCATTTCGGCGTCAGCTTTTTCGCGCCCGTCGTCATGTCCGACCTGACGGTCGTGATGCCATGTGCGGCGGCGCCCAGGTCCGTCACCAGCCTCGTCACCGGCGCCCCCTGTGCGACGACGTTTGCCGAGGGCCGCTTGACGGTGCACGTCCCGAGCCTCGAGCTCTTCGAGGCGCTCAAGATCGTGCCATGAGTGCTCGGCCGCCCGGGGGCGGGGCGCAGGATAGCGCCCCGCCCCCGCGGCACCGCCAACCCATTCCTCCCTCGGCTCAACCTCGCGCGCAACCCAGCCCAACTTGCGCAATGGGCGTTCTCGCCTATCATGAGAGCAGTATCCTCTGACGGCGCTCGCGCGCATCGCACCCCACCCACGCCACGTTCACTCCATCCCCTACCCGCTCGCGGTGCCAACGGTTTCCCGCGGTAGCCCGAGAGTCTGAGAGAGCGAGGAGAGATGAAGGCATACGTGGATCACAACATCTGCATCGGGACGGGGATCTGTGTATCCATCGCCCCGGACGTGTTCGAGTTGGACGACAACATGAAGTCCAACGTCGTCAATCCGGAAGCGGCCACTGAAGCCCTCTACCGAGAGGCCGCCGAGAACTGCCCCACGCAGGCCATCTTTTTGCAGGATGATGACGGGAACCAGATCTACCCCTAGGCGGTATCGTTGCCGACACGAACAGGGAGGGAGCGTGTAGCAGCCGGGCGCGCCCGGCTGCTACACGCTCCCTCCCTCTGCCCGCCGTGACGGTGTGCGCTGTTCCTACGGCGTCAGGCGGTTCAGGTCGCGCGGAAAGAGCGTCGCCAGACGCAGGTTCGGCCAGCCGAGCACCTGCATGAGTAGGCGCTCCAGGCCGATGGCGAACCCGCCGTGAGGCGGCATACCGTAGCGGAACGCCTCCAGGTAGGCCTCAAAGGGCTCCAATGGCAGGCCTGCCGCGCTCAGCGCCGCGACATAGTCCTCGTAGCGATGCAATCGCTGGCCCCCGGTCACCAGCTCGGTGCCGCGAAACAGCAGGTCGAACGAGTTCGAGTACTCGGGGCGCTGGGGGTCGGGATGCGTGTAGAAGGGGCGCTTGCGCATGGGATAGCCGGTCACAAAGAGCAGGTCGCTAGCATGCTCCTCTCGCGCCCACTCGCCCAGCCAGCGCTCATCCTGCGGCGACAGGTCGGGCTCTCCGCGCACATCGACGCCGTGGCGCTCGAAAAGGAGCTCTTGCGCATCGGCAAAGTGAATGCTCGGAATCTCGGGCGGCACCTCAGGGAGTGTGATCCGCAGTAGGTCAAGCTCTGCCTGGCACTCCACAGCGAGTGCCTCCATGATCCCCGCGATCGCGTCGCGGCACTGGGCCATCACGTCCCGGTGATCGTGGATGAACCCCAGCTCGGCATCGAGGCTGACGTACTCGTTGACGTGGCGCGCCGTGTCATGGGGCTCCGCACGGAACACGGGCCCTACCTCATAGACGCGCTCGAACACGCCCACCATGATCTGCTTGTAGAACTGGGGGCTCTGCGCCAAATAGGCATCGCGCCCAAAGTACTCCAGCCGAAAGACGTTGGCCCCCCCCTCAGTGGCCGAGGCCACAATCTTGGGTGTCTGGATCTCGGTAAAGCCGGCTGCCTTGAGCGTGGCGCGAAATCCGCCCATGGCCGCCGCGGCCAGGCGGAACGCCGCGCGGCGCGCTGGGTGACGGTTTGCCACCACGGCGTGGTCGAGCAGCGTGGGGAGCGAAACGCGCAGGTTCCGCTTGCTGAGGAGCACGGGCGTCTCCTCGCGCACCGGCACGAGGATCTCGATGGTCGGGCGTTGCAGCTCGAACCCGCCCGGCGCCTGGGGCATGGCCACCACCTCTCCCTCGACGGCCAGCACCGTCTCGGGGCCGGCGTCAGCCTCGTGGAGAGGCGCCAAGTCCGCCGCGTCCTCCGTCACCACCTGGACCATCCCCCACCCGTCGCGCACCACGAGAAAGCTGACGCCGCCCAGCAGCCGCAGCGCATGCAACCAGCCGAGTACGCGAACGCGTCGGCCAGCATGGGCAGCGATGTCGATCGTACGAACGCGCTCCATCATTACTCCTCCCCACAGACGATATCTCGATGTTGGCTTAGAAAAAGCCCTCGTCCACCACCAGTGGACGAGGGCTTGAAGCCTGCTCGTGGTACCACCACTCTTCGCCCCCCATAGGAGGGCCTCGGCGGGCACCATGCCCCGCGACGCAGTGGGGCATAGCACCGGGCGCGGTAACGGGCGCTATCCGGAGCCAGCTACTGGGCCGCACACAGCTCTCGCCGCCGCCGTTCACCGGTCGGCTCCGGGGTGTCACACAAGGGACGCCTGGCGACGGCGCTTTCACCCACGGCACGCCCTACAGCCGCGGCACCGCTCTCTGGTCGCGGGCCCTCCCTGCGCATATCCCCATCATTGCCTGTGATCAGCATTGTAGGCAGCTTGCGCTCGCGCGTCAACACCGACAACGCGGACGGATGTGCCCGGGATGCTAGGCGCTCAGCCAGGTACGCGCCGCTCAACGGAGCAGGAAACGCTGCGGCATCGCGGCTCTCTCGCGCCGAGCACCGGGAGAGGGGGCATGAGCGCCGGGTCTCAACCCGTTGCGGACGCTCGGTGGCGGGGGGACGCTGCTACCCTCTATGCGCAGCGCACGTTCTCCACCAGCATGACGAGCCACGTACGGCTCTCCCGTTCGAACACGACGTCCTCGACCACCGCTGCGTACGGCGCCCGCACCGGCCGCCGCGCAAAGTAGCCGAGGACCTCGCCCTCGGCGACCAACTCGCCGGGTTTGCGACGCATCTCCCATTGTTCAACGCGTACCGCCACCCGTCTCGCACATGAATCCATCGCCGTCCTCCCGCATGCTCGAGCGCCCGCTCTCCAGACGGACGGCAGCGAGCGGGCACCGATGGTAAACACCCGGGTGCCAGCACCGCACTTGCACCCGAGCGAATGTCAAAGGACCCCTGCGAAACGTCACCGCAGCGCCCAACCCTATTATACCACGCCTTGCGTAGCACACCGCTCGCGCATATACTGTCCCCTGCTGTGCTGACCTCACCCACACTCTCGCATCGGGGGACCTGTGCCACGCTCACTCTCTACCGTCCTCAGCGACGTCCTCGCGGCACTCCGCGAGTTCACCGCTACGTCGCGACACGTATGGAACCACGACCCAGCGGCTATTGTCATCCAGGCGACATCGGCCTGGCCGCAATCCCCTCCCGCCATCGCCTTGAACGCCCTCCCCGACGCGCTGGTTTGGGGTGATGGACTCATCGTGTGGGTCGAGACCAACGCGCACGGCGCGCGGCGCGTCAGTGTCGGGCGCCTGGAGACGCGCCAGATCGCGCAGCTGTTGCGACACATCGATCGCGCCGGCTTTTTCCGCATGCAGCGCTGGTATCCCGCCGACGCCCACCAAGTCCCCTATGATCGCTCGCTCTGCGTGCACCTGCTTGACACGAGCCACGAGGTATGCGCAGCCGATGGCGCCTGCCCGCGCGCCTTTAACGAGCTCTATCGCTTGATCTCCTCCGGAGCCGGCGTGCCCGGCCTCTCCTACCGCCCCAAGGAGGCGCTGCTCGTGGCGACCCCCGCGCTGAGCAGCCCGAACCGCCGACTCCCAACGTGGGACGTCGGCGCTACCGGTCTGCGCCTCGATGACGCGACGCGCGGTTTGTGGGTACGCTCCGCGGCGCTCGATCTGGCCTGGAAGCTCGTGAACGCCACGCCGACCGATCCACGCGTCACCCAGGGAAGCCGAGCCTACGTGTTGACCCTGCAGGTGCCCGATATCATCACCTGGGAGCCGCGCCTGCCGTAGCGCTTGGCCGCCCGTCACCGCAGGGAGTCTGCCAGAGGGGCGTGCGCTGCCGATGCCGCCGGGGGGGGAAAATAGGCGCGCTGTGGCGCGTCTAGCGGCCGATGTTGCGCTCCGGCTCGACTCGGTTATACTCAAGGTCCGTGCCACCCGCCGGCGTGTGCCACGGCGCAACGGCCGCCGCAGAGGGTGGCCATATGGACTACGCCCACAGGACCTACCGGCCGCCCCACCCCGAGGGACTCGTCTGGCAGGCCTATCATCGTCAGGGCATCGCGACACGGCCTCGTCAGGCGACAAGGAGTCGGTATGGATGTTGCAGCGGTTTTGTTGGTTGCCGTCGGACTCGCGATGGATGCTTTTTCCGTCTCGGTCTGTAGCGGCATGTGCTTCCGACAGATGCGCTTCGGGGGCGCCCTGCGGATGGCAGCCTCTTTCGGTGTTTTTCAGGCTGGAATGCCTGTGGTGGGCTGGTTGGGAGGCACGCTCCTCGCGGAGCGCATCGCCGCCTTTGACCATTGGATCGCCTTTGGCCTTCTCGCCGTGATCGGCGGCAAGATGGTCGTCGAGGCGGTGCGGCGCGACCCGGAAGAGTGCCCGCCGGACCCGCTGCAGCTCGGCATGCTACTCATTCTCTCGGTGGCCACGAGCATCGATGCCCTGGCCGTGGGGATCAGCCTGGCGGTGTTGGACACCGCCATCGCTGCGCCCGTCGCCGTGATCGGCGTGGTGACGTTCGGCCTATCGCTGGCGGGCGTCCACCTCGGCAAGCGTTGCGGTGACATCTTTGGCGGCAAGGTCGAGATCGTCGGCGGCGTCATCCTCATCGGCATCGGCCTGCGCATCCTGCTCAGCCACCTCATCGCGGCGCCAGGGGTGGCCGGCTGACGACCGCACGAGACACCGCCCGCGCCGAGCCATCATCATCGCGAGCACCACTCTAACCGAAAGGATGCGCTGATGCCTACACCGAGCCGTCGCGCCGCACTCCTTGCGTTTCTCACCACCGCTGTCGCAGCGCTCCTCCTCGCCTTTGGTGCCACCGCAGGCGCTGGGCCACTGCTGGCGCAGGGTACACCGCCCCCGGCTACGCCAACACCCAAGATCCAGTTGCGCTTCCCCATCGCCATGGCGATGCCACCCGGCGGGAGCGGATCCCTCGCGGGCTGGGTTGTTGATGCCACCACAAATGCCCCCATCACCGGGGCCCGGGTGTGCCAGGCCGACGGCTCGCCGTGCGCCACCACAGACGCCACGGGCGCCTACCGCCTCGCACACCTCCCCGTGGGCACGTCCAACCTCCGCGTGACGGCCGCCGGCTATGACGTGCTCCTGACGCACGTCGACATCGTCGCCAACGAGACGAGCACCCGCACCCTGGCGCTCTCCGCACCGCTGGCGGCCGGCCAGCGACGCTTTGTTCTCACGTGGGATGCCCAGCCCCCCGACCTGGACATATTTCTGTGGCTGCCAGACGAGCAGGCCGTCTTCTGGGGGATGCGCGGCGACTGCGACCAGGAGAACTCACCTTCTGTGCCGGTGGGCGTCTGCCTCGAGCACGACAGCCGGGACGGCTATGGCCCCGAGACCATCACCATCACCGATATGTATGATACGGGCTACTACACCCTCGGTGTCCATCGGTATGATGACCCCACGGATACCATCATCGAGCCGTCGATCGCGACGTCGCGAGCGCGCCTCCACGTCTATGACGCTGAGGGGCTCCGGCTCGAGTTCCGCATCCCCGTGGGCGAGGAGGGCCAGTTCTGGTACGTCCTCGACCTTGACTCCAGCGGGCTGATCGTGCCCTGGAACACCGTGTCCGATCACAACCCCTACGTGGGCGTGAGTGGGATGCTGTCCCTCCAGGCCAACGGCCTGCCAGTGAAGGATCGCTAATCGCGCGCTGATCGCGCGACGCATCCGTGACCGAGGCCGGCCGGGCATGCCCGGCCGGCCTTTTGTGCACCAAGCCGCCTGGTACCATCCCCTCCGTGGAGCGCCAAGGACTGCCCCCACGGTTTTAGGTCATCTTTACGGAGAGAGCGCGCCCACTCCCCTATACTGGGAATAGTCACCGTGCGTTCGCCGTCCCCGTGCGGCCATGATTCGGGGGAAGACCGTGGCACGCCCTCATCCGCAACCTCATAGCGTCATCTGGGCGTTCGTGCTGTTGGCCGTATGCCTGCCGCACCTCCCGACGGCGGCGGACGCGGCGGACACAGCAGACGCCGCCGGCCCCGGGGCGTTCCTCGTCGAGAACGTCGGCCAGTTCGACGCCCGCGCCCGCTTTCGGCTGCAGGCCGCGGGAGCAACCCTGTGGCTGGCCGAGGACGCCCTGTGGCTGACGCTGCTGCACGTCCCTCCACCCGCAGGCCCCACCGAACGCTCGGCGGCCCCCGACGGCGGCCTCCACCTGCGGCTCACCTTCCCGGGCGCCAATCCCGCCCCACGCATCGAGCCCTTTCGCCGCCTCCGTACGCACATCTCCACCTTTCGCGGCGCGGAGGCCAGCGGCTGGTACACCGACATCCCCGTCTGGGCTGGGGTTCGTTACGTCGACCTGTACCCGGGCGTAGACCTCGAGATCGTGCCTGCCGGACGCTCGTGGCGCTGGAGCCTGGTGCCTCGGTCCATCGAGGGACAAAAGCTCCTCACGGCCGCGCCAGACGCGTCCCTCGGCGCTCCCATTCGCCTGCAGGTCGAGGGGGCCGACGACGCAATCGTGACCGCTCAGGCGCTGCAGCTGAGTAGCCCCGTGGGCGAGGCGGCGCTGCCACTGCTGGGCAGCACGCTACTGGGCATCGCCTCGCCGCAGGTCGTCGCCTCCGGCGAGGCTTTGGAGGTGATCCATCCCTTCGCTCCGGGCGGCACCGAAGGACTCACCACGATGACCGGCCTGCCCGGGGGCGCTGGCGACCTGCTCTACAGCTCGTTCCTCGGTGGGAATCAGGTGGACACGGGGCGCGCCGTGGCCGTGGATGCTGCCGGCAACGCCTACGTGACGGGGGAGACCTGGTCCACCGACTTTCCCACGACTCCCGGCGCCTTTGATACCTCCCCCAGTGCGCCGGACGTGGACTCGGACGCCTTTGTGGCCAAGCTGGCGGCCGACGATGGCCGCCTGCTCTATGCCACCTTTATCGGCGGGACGGGCCACGATAGCAGCTATGCCATCGCGGTGGACGCCGCGGGGAATGCCTACATCACCGGTGAGACGCAATCGGAGGATTTCGTCACCACCCCCGGCGCCTTTGATAGCACCTACAGCACCGTGGGCTGGAGCGATGCCTTTGTCGTCAAGCTGAACGCCACCGGCAACGCTTTAGGCTATGCCACCTACCTCGGCGGCAGCGACACCGACATCGGCTACGGCATCGGCGTCGACGACGCGGGCAGCGCCTACGTCACCGGGTACACGGGGTTCACCGACCCCGCGATGGCGAACTATGAGCCTTTCCCCACCACCCCCGGCGCCTTTGATGAGACGCACAACGGCGCCGTCGGCGACACCGACGCGTTCATCGTCAAGCTCGCGCCGTCTGGCGCGACGCTGCTCTATGGCAGCCTCTACGGCGCCGGCGATCGTGACGAGGCGTACGACCTGGCAGTGGACGCCGCCGGCTGCGTCTACGTCACCGGCATGACCCAATCGACCGACCTGCCGGTCACGCCAGGGGCGTACGCGACGATGCACGGCGGTGACGACGACGTCTTTGTCGTCAAGCTAGCCGCCGACGGGGCCGAGCTCGAGTACGCCACCTTCTTGGGGGGCGCCGAGAGTGATTGGGGGTATGGTATCGCCGTCGATAGCGCTGGCTGCGCCTATGCCACGGGGTTCACCGCCTCGCCGCACTACCCCACAACCCCCGGAGCCTTTGACGTGACGCACAACGGGGAGTACGACGCCTTGGTCACCAAGATCAGCGCCGACGGCGCCGCCTTGATCTACAGCACCTTCCTGGGGGGCACCGGCGCCGACAAGGGGCGCGCCATCGCCGTGGACGCTCACGGGTGCGCCTATGTGGCCGGAGAGACCTATTCCACGGACATGCCCGTGGTGCCCGGAGGCTACGATACCGTGGCGAATGGCGGTAAGGACGCCTTTGTGGCCAAGCTGAACGGCGCCGGCAGCGGCCTGGCCTATGGCTCCTACCTGGGGGGCAGCGATGAGGACGTGGCCCACGGCGTGGCCGTCGGCGAGCCAGCGACGGCCGTCATCGCGGGCGAGACCGGCTCGTACAACTATCCCACGACGGCGGGCGCTGCGGACATTGGGTTCAACGGCGGCGGACGTGACGCCGTCGTCTCGCGATTGGCCATGCCGGGCGGCGAAGAGCCCACCCCCACCGCGACGGATATCCCGACGACGACGCCCACATCCACAGCCACGGCCACCGCGACGGCTACTGCCACCGCGACGGCCACCCCAAGTCCCACCATCCCGTCTCCCAGCCCCACGATGACGCTGCCGGCGAGCGATACTCCTTCCCCCGGGCCGACGGTGCCGTCGCCCAGTGCCACACCGACGGTACGGGGGGAGGACGATGCTCCCCCCGATGGCACGGCGACGCCCATTACACCGGATCCATCGCCGGCAACACGCTGTTACGTGCCCCTCATCCTGTGTCCTTGAGGGTGTGGATTCTGGCGAGGGCTACCCCTCCTCGGGCAGCAGGTGACGCAGGTTGTCGATGTGCCGCGCATCGTTCACCCACAGCACCCAGCGGCGCTCCTCCTCGATGCGCAGGCAGCACGTCGTCGCCCAATCGAGGTAGAACCAGGTGCGCACCGCGTCGAGATCTACCGCCCCGAGAAAGTAGCGCAAGAGAAAGTTGATCGGCCCACCATGGCAGACGATGGCGACCCTTTCCAGCCCGTGCGCGGCGATGGTGCCCTGCACCTTTTCAAAGCCCACCATCACCCGCTCCAGCAAGCGGACATTCGCATGGGCATAGCGCTCGGCAGTCCATTCCCGCATATCGTCCGACGGCGGCGTGCCCCTAAAGTCGACCATGTCGTCGATGCTCGATTCGGCAAACTCGGGCAACACTTCTCGGGGTAGGTCGGGAAAACGCTCCGAGATGGCGTCGGCGGTCTGCTGGGCGCGCAGCATGGGGCTCACAAAGAGATACTGGAGGTCCCACGCATCGCACCGCTCTGCCAGCTGCTCGGCCATGCGATGGCCCAGGGGCGTCAGCGGATTGTGTTCGGTGATGCGATTCGGCGGCGCATAGTCCACGTGCGCGTGTCGGAACAAGTAGATATCGGCCATAGTCAACGATTACTCCTGGGTGGCGTGGGTTCCCCCTCCCGAAACGTGCAAAGGGGCTCCCCCATAATACAGCGGCGTCGCCTCGGTTCAAGTCGCTCCAAGGCGACGCCGCGTGCCAAACCCGGGAGGCTATTCCGGTGACCGCGTCAACGCCGCCCGAAAGAGGAGGTAGGCGCCGATGACCACCAGCGCGATAGGCCAGATGTAGGCAAAGGCTCGCAACACCTGCGCCGTCAACAGCGCCCCTATCACCAACAGCACCGCCGCGGGGATCGTGGCCCAGGTCAGGCGTCCCTCCGGCGTACGGATCACCGTCAGCACGAGAAAGGTAAGCCCCAACCCGAGGAACAGCACCCCACCGACCACGAGCCCTGGCAGGATGTCGCTTAGCCCAGCGACGAGAGCCACCGTGCTGATGGTGCCGGCGGGGATGATCGCCCACCAGTTGCTGCGGTCGTTGAGGTAGATGATCCAGAAAGCGAGCGCCAGCGTGGCGAGGAAAAGCGCGCCTGACCACATTCCACCCCAGAGGGGCGCCGCTTCATTGATGATGATGACGCCGCTGACGCCCAGCAGCGTCATGCCTGGTATCACCGCCCACCAACTGCTACGGTGGCTGAGGAACACGTACAAAAAGCCGAGCCCCGCCACAGCAAAAAGCAATCCCCAGACGTAGGGCAGCACCCGGCCCAGGACGCCGAGCGTGCCCAGCAGCAGTAGAATCCCTACCAGGATGAGCAGCAAGCCCCAGGCCTGCGCCCCTCGTGTCCGGTTCATCACGACCTCTCCTGCTATCAATCGCTCTGGCTGCCGTGCCAGCGAACCACTGTCACCGACGCATTCACTGCGGCGCCGCCCGCCCAACCGGCAGCCACCAGAGCGGCGGAGCCTTGCGCCAGCGCCGGTCGCTGGCGTAAACCGCGGCGTACGACGTGATCATGGCGACGCGAGACGCATCACTCGATGCGCACCGCTCCGATGCCGTTGCGCACGTCAAGATCCACCGCGTCGGCGGCCTCGGCATAGTCCGGTGACGCGTAACCGCCATCGGACCGCGGAAAACGCTGCTCATCGACGCGTGCATCGCCCAACCCGTTCTCCACGCGGATACGCGCCGCGAGGCCGTCGGGCACGCGGATCGTCGTCTCTGCAACGCCGGAATCGATCCGTGCCTGCACCCGCCCCGCATGGGCCGGAAGGGTGATCCGGGCCGCACTGATCCCCGTCTTGAGGTGGAAGCTGGTGACGTTCAGGTCGGCGAGCCGAAGGGTTGCCTCGCTGGCGCCCGTCTCTACGTGGAGATCGATGGCCACCTCGGGGCTGAGGTTGACGTCCCAGGCGAGCCCTCCTGGACGCCCCCACAGGGGCCAGCCCGTCCAGGGGGGCGTGCCCGGCGCAAGGCTCAGCTGGAGCTCGGCGGTGTCACCCTGGCGGGTGATCTCGTGCCGCACGCCGCCCATGAACGTGCCCGACAGCAACTCGCCGGGGCCAGCACTCGCCCCGATGTGCAGGCGCCCCGCGCCGTGCTTGAGCCGGATGCGGGCACGCTCGATCCCCTCGAGAGGGATGGTCACGCGATCCGCCTGGGGCTCGCTCCGCGTCGTTGACGACCACAGCACCCAGAATCCCAACCCGATGAGCAACACTGGCCCCATGACGGCCCAGGAAAATCCCACCGGCAGCACGCCGAGCTGCCGCAACAGGAGCACCAGCCCGAACGCCAGCAACACGATGCCCCAGAGCAACTGATCCCGTCGCATGGCGGCCCCCTCTCCCTACTCCTTCGGAGCGCTCGCAGCGCACCGTGACCGCGCGTCAAGGATGGCATCAACGTGCGTTCTGTCCATTATACGCGTGCCCGCGCCGAGGGTTGCGCGCCGGCTGAGGCGCACTTTCGTCGCGAAATTGTGACGATTTCCTAGTATTCGTTACTTTCCGCGTGACCGTAGCCCCGTCCGCTGCGTCATACCTGGTGTAAGCGGCCGCACCATCGCACGGACACATCGAGCTCTGAGGAGGCCCTTGATGAAACGCCTATGTGCAGTGACGACAGCGCTCCTCCTGCTGGCGTCCCTGCTTGGACCCATGGTACTCGCTGAGCGCGGCGGCAACGGCCGCGGCATCGGCGCCGGTGATAGCCACGGCAACGGCCGCAACCCCCATGCCCAGGGCCCGGCGGCAGAGGCGCCGGCGGATCGCCACCAGCAGCAGGATCGCTCCGGAGAGCAGGCGCAGCAGCGCGACCGGGATCAGGTATGCAACGACTGCCCCGCTCAGGACCGCGAGGCCGCCAAGGCAGAGCGCGAGCGCGCCAAGGAAGAGGCCAAGGCAGAGCGCGAGCGCGCCAAGGAACCAGAGAAGGCAGAACGCGAGCGGGCCCGGGATGCTGCAGGCGATGGGAACGCGGCGCCTGACGACGACACCGCCAGCCGATCGGGCAGCGGCTACGGCCCGCAGACGCCTCCGGGCGAGGCCATCGCCGAAGCCGCGCGCAACGGCCTCGCGAGCGGTGACGCGGGTACCGCCCCCGAGGTCGATGAGAACGATGCGCTACACTGGCGCCTCGCAAAGCGCCTGGCTCAGTGGCAACGCAAAGTCCTCCAGAGCGCCAAGCATGCGCTCAAGAGCAACAACGGCGTCAACCCGTTCATGCTCGCAGGCAAGCCCGAGATCGACGCCGAGGGGAACCTGGCCGTCACCGTCTGGAAGGGTAACCGCATCGTGCGCGACTATCAGTACACCGCGGCCACCGATACGGTGCCCATCAGCCCGACGAATGTCATCCGCGTTGTGGGCCCATCGGGAGCCGTTACGTGCGAGGGCACCCCACAGGAGTGCTTGCCCGACCCGCTGCCCGAGGATGCCTCTATGACCGTCTGGGGCCGCGTCGAGACGGTCGGCGAGGGCGAGGATGCCGCCGAGGTGTTTGCAGCCCGCCGTATCACCGTCAAGCTGCCATCACTGCCGGAGCCGACGGCTACAGTGCCAACCCCGACGGCCACGGTACCGACACCGACGGCGACGGTACCCACACCGACGGCCACGGTACCGACACCAACGACGACGATACCTGCGCCGACAGTGACTATGCCGGCGCCTACAGCCACCCTGCCGACGCCAACACCAACCGCGGCAGGTTAATGGGGGTCGAGCGGTGCCCTACACCGGGGTGCCGTGAGCGATAGAGCTCGTGACCACGAAAGAGGGGGGATGCCGGGGGGGCTCCCCCCTCTTTCGTTTCCTCTTGCCAGGCGTCAGCGCATCACCGGCAGATGGCTGCCCACCCATGGCGTCGTGCGCTCGAACGCCTCCGCATAGCGGCACGCCGTCAGGCCTAGGCGCTGCGCCTGGAACGCCCTCAGCATGGCGCGGTCGGTGTACCAGGACTCGAGGATCTGCTGGGCGCGATGGAACGCCTGCAGGGCGCGCAGCTTGGTCTCCCACACATCGGTGATGTCAACGTACAGGTCGGGGACAAACCCCTCGACCTCGGTGAGCGGGATGGTAGCCTCAAAGAGAAACACCTCCGGCCGCCGCACGGGCGCCTCGCTCGACTCGAGCCCCGGAGCCCCCGCCAGTTGGGCGGCGCGTGTCGCCAGGCGATAGGTGCTGTCGTGGTCGACACTCATCGGGTCCGGGCCGTGGTGCGTCAGCAGCACGTCGGGGCGGTAGCGCCGAATCTCCTGAGCAATGGCGATGGCACGCTCTTGGGTGTACTCGAAGCAGAGGTCCGCCCAGTCCCAATAGTCGATCTCGGCGCCCAGGATTCCCGCCGCCTCGAGCCCCTCCTCGCGGCGGATCGCCTTGATCTCGTCCAACGGGGGCCGCGCCCCTTCCGCGTACAGCCCACCCGACTCGGAGCGTTCGCCGTAGGTCAGCGCGATCACTCGCACCGTATCGCCGTCACGCACGTGCTTGGCGATGGTTCCCCCCGCCCGCGAGCAAAAGTCCGCCACATGTGCACTGATCACGAGGATCTTCACGATTGCCCTCCCTGGTCACGAGTGTGCCTCCCGCAGACGCCGCAGCGTATCTGGGAATCGCTCATCGCGCGCCCTCTGCGGTCTCTGCGGTGGATAATCGGCACTACCCCTCAGACTCGACCGCCTGGATCGCCGCCTTGATGTAGCCAAAGCAGAACGCCCGCGCGCGGTGGCCGTGGGGCGTATCGAGATCCGAGTGCGGCACGTGGTCGGGGATGATGGCGCCATCATAGCCCACCTCTTTGTAGGTGCGCAGCGCCTTGATCATGTCGATGTCGCCCTCGTCGGGAAAGACCTCGTCAAACTTGAGGTATCCCCCCCGGATGTTGCGGAAATGCACCCAGAAGATGCGCTTGCGGCTGCCAAAGTAGCGGATGGCGTCGTACACCTGCTCCGGAGAGGTACACATCTCGGCGATGGTGCCCTGGCAAAAGTTGAGCCCGTGGTAGGGGCTATCAGAGAGGTCAATAAAGCGCTTGACGCCCTCGATGCTGCCCAGGACGCGCTCGATGCCGCGGTAGCCCACGCCGGGCGGCATCCCGGGGTCGTGCTGGTGACAGCCCATCTTGACGCCGAACTCTTCCGCCACGGGGATGACGCGCTCAATAAAGTAGGCGATGCGCTCCCAGGCCATGTGCGCCGTGATGGGCGCATAGGGCAAGGGCGGATCGTCCTTCATCTCCTCATAGTCAAAGTGGCTGTAGGTTATCCCGCCGCGCCCGGGAGCGCGCTGGCCGCGCACCACCGGCAGGATCGCCAGGTTGTAGAGGAGCAGCGGGATGCCCGCCTCGGCGGCCGCCTCGATGCTCTTGCACACCTTCTCGATGTCGCGGTCGCGCTCCGGGGTGCCCAGCATGATGTTGGGCCAGATCTGCCGCTCGATGCCCGCGGACGTCAGCGGCAGGTGGACGGCCGCCAGCGTCAGCCCGAAGGACTCGACGTGCTCCCGCACGCGCATCAGGGCGTCGGCGTGCCAGTAGCCGTCCTCCTCCAGGCCCAGGCCACCGTTCGGCAGCGTGTCCACGTGGTCGACGCCCATCTGCTTGAGAAAGCGCAGCGTGTCGTCCTCGTACACCTCTTGCGATGCAACGTACATACCCCTCTCCTTTGCTGTGTTGCCGGCGCCCTTGGCCTAGCGCGCCAAGCCGGAATGCGTCGCGAGCGCGCCCAAGGCGTCGCCACCGAGACGATGGCCGATCCATGCCCGAACGGCGGCTACCGTCGCCTCCACACTCTGGTTTGTGGTGTCGAGCAACGTCATGGGCGGGTTGGTCGTGGCGGCATGGTCACACAACCACGCGTTGAGAGCGACCATCCGCTCCACAAAGGCGTCCCCACTGGACTGTCGGAACGGGTGAGCGCCGCCACAGTGGGGATAGATGGCATACGGGCCCACCGGATCAATAGCCCTGTCCTCAGAGTAGCGGCCGCAGGTAGGACAGGCGGCAAACACAGCCGGCCCTACTGCCCGCGCTGGGCGGCGCGTTCTGCCAGGGCGATGGCGCCGAGCACGCCGGCGCGCGAGCCCAGCGCAGGCGGCACGATGTAGCCGTCGATGTCGTGGAGGATCTGGGACGTGGCGATATAGCCGTTCAGCAGCGCCTGCAGCTCACGCCTGATCATGGGAAAGAGAAAATCGCGCTCCATGACACCTCCTCCCATGATGATGCGCTGGGGAGAGAGCGTGCAGACAAAGTTCACCAGGCCGAGCGCGAGGTAGCGCGCTTCCAGGGGCCACGCGCGGTGGTCGGGGGGGAGCTCCTCTCCGGGCTGTCCCCAGCGCCCGGCGATGGCGGGCCCCGCGCTGAGGCCTTCGAGGCAGTCGCCATGGTAGGTGCAGCAGCCGGGATACGGGTCGACTGCCCAATCGTGCGGCACGCGGATATGGCCCATCTCGGGGTGCATCATACCGTGGATCAGCTCACCGTTCACCATGCCGCCCCCGCCGAGGCCCGTGCCCACCGTGAGATAGATAAAGGTATCGAGCCCTTGCGCAGCGCCCCAACGGTGCTCGCCCAAGGCGGCAGCGTTCACGTCGGTGTCAAAGCCCACGGGCACATCGAGCGCCCGACGCACGGCGCCCGCCAGATCGGTGTGTGCCCAACCCGGCTTGGGCGTGGTGGTCACATAGCCGTACGAGGAGGATCGTGGATCGGGGTCGATGGGACCGAACGAGGCGATCCCGACGGCCGCCAGCGTCTCCCCTGCCTCGGCAACCTGGTCACGGATGAACGCCACCGCACGGCCGATCGTCTCCTCGGGTGCCCCGGTGGCAAAGCGCACCTCTGCCCGCAGCTCATCGGGCCCCGTGCCGATGGCACAGACGAATTTCGTGCCGCCCGCCTCAATCCCCGCGTACACTGGCATCGTTGCTTACCCTCCGGATCAGATTGTGTGCCACGCGAGCCCTCACACCGCCAGGGCCATCCCTCCGGCGCCCGCGTCAGCGGCGCCAGAGAGCGCCCCGCTCACGGGGTCGATGGCAATGGCGTGGACCAGCGCCAGGCCACCGTGGCTGTGCGGCAGGCGCCTGACGGGATGACGCTTGCGCACCTCGGCCAACACATACTCGGGGATGCGCGCCTGACAGCGAATAGCGCCGACCTGGCAATCAAACCGCGGCGCCAACACGGCATCGGTGATGGACATGCCCCAATCGAGCACATTGAGGATGACCTGCACATTCGAGGTGATGATCCGCGTGGCCCCCGGCGCTCCGAGCACCAACACGGGGCGCTCATCCCGGCTGACCACCGTGGGCGCCATGCCGGTGGTGCGCGACTTGCCCGGGGCGATGCTGTTCGGGTGACCTGCGATGGGGTGGAAATTGACCATCGAGTTGTTGTACATGAACCCCAGGCCGGGGGTGATGACGCCCGACGATGAGCCGAGGGAGTGCGTCAGGGCGACACAGTTGCCGGCGTCGTCCACGACGGTCACGTGCGTCGTGTCGGGCGGCTCGGGCGGCACGAGCGCCGCCTCGATCGCCTCACCGGCGTCGATACGTTGGCGCCATGCGTGGGCGCGCTCCTTGGATAGTATCCACTCCAGGGGCACGTCGACGAACAGCGGGTCGCCGAGGTAGGGGTTGCGGTCCGCAAAGGCGGCCTTCATCGCCATGGACACGGTATAGATGTACTCCGGCGAGTTGAGGCCCATGGACACGAGATCGTACCCCTCGAGGATGTTGAGGATGGCCACCAGCGTCGGCCCCCCATGGGGCGGCGGCGATGACCGGATGGTGTAGCCGCGATAGGTGCCCTCTACCGGGGCCACGTCGCGAATGGCGTACGAGGCGAGATCATCGCGCGTCACTGCACTGCCGTTGGCCGCCAGATCCTCCGCCATGCGCGCTGCCAGCTCGCCCTGGTAAAAGTCGTCGGGGCCCCGCTCCGCCAGGTGACGCAGCGAGCGCGCATAGTCGGGATTGCACAGGATCTCACCGGCGGAGTAGGGCTGGCCATCCGCCTTGAGGTAGATGCGGCTGGCCTCGGCATTCCCCCGGATATAGTCCAGCAGCGAGCTCGCCTCCGGTTGGGACGCTCTGGCCCGCCAACCGGCTGCCAATACCGCGTCGACCGCAAAGCCCGCCTCTGCAAGACCAGCCGCCGGCTCGACAGCCTCGGCCCAAGAGATGGTGCCCCACCGCTGCAGGATGGTGGCCAGTCCCTTGACGGCGCCGGGCGTGCACACGGAGGAGTAGCCCAGGTCGTTCACCTTGTCCCGCAGAAAGAACCCCCATCCCTCGGGGTTGGGGCGAATGAGCGCGTCCTCCCACATCTCGGGCCATACCTTGGCGCCAGCGGTCGCCGGAGCATCGAGGGCGATGGCGCTGCCGTCCGCCCGCTGCATCTGGAGCAGGGCATAGCCGCCGATACCGCGCATCTGTGGGCTCACCACGCCCTGTACCAGCGCACAGGTCACCGCGGCATCCACGGCGTTGCCGCCCCCCCTCAGGACCTGCGCACCCGCTTCGACGGCCAACGGTTGAGGAGCGACGATCATCCCGGCCATGGGGCACCTCCTTGACCCTCCTGGCGCCGCCTCCAGAGCTCGGAGTGCAGCATCCTCGGCGCTACACCAGGCTTCCCCGCCGCGCCCATTCGAGGTAGCGGCGGAACTCGTCCTCGTCCCGGATGCCTTTGTCGACCACTGCGTCATAGATGCGGCGGCTGATGCCGTGAGAGAGCTCTCCCCGCGCATGGTAGCCGCGCTTGATCGCCATAATCGCCGCGCGATGCTCCGGCGTCAGCCGCTCCCGTAGCCCACGGGTGTACGAAAAGGCCGTCGCCTCGAGGCGATCGGTGATCCAAATATCGATACTCCACGCGCCTGACGGTCCCTGGTGGGCGTCGATGCCGAGCTTGACGCCCCCCACAGCGCGATAGTCGGTGATGCGCACCTCGCGGATGCGGGGGTCATCGAGCAGGGCATGGTAGACCCGGTCGGCCATCGCCAAGAGGTCGGGAGACGCTACCAACAGATGGATGTCGATGTCGCGCTTGACGATGAGGTCCAACGCGACACTGCCGACGACCTCTGCCCGACCAAGCCGCCCCGCCACCTCGAGCAGGCCGAGCTCGGCCACAATCGCTTCGGCCTCGCGCCGCAGCGCGGACGTGTCCTCCATCGGCAGCGCCCTCCTAGGCCGTGTTTCGAAAACGCACCCGACGTAGCAACGATGTCGCCCCGAGCGTAAGTGAGGGGCGTTAACGCCCATCGACAGGGACTCTCGCCACGCTCAGACCCCACGGTGGCCTCTGTTCAAACACTGCCTAGAGCAGCTCCCAGGCCACCTCGGGGATGCGTCGCACGATAATGCCGCGGTTCGCGTCCACCTGCAAGTCATCGCCCGTCCGGACGGCAGTGGTGGCACCCCGCGCACCAAAGATGGCTGGCACACCGTACTCTCGCGCCAGCGTGGCGGCGTGATCGAGCAAGCCCCCCTCCTCCGAGACGACCGCCGATACGATGCCAAAGAAGGGGCTCAGCTCGAAATCGGGGCGCCGACACACCAGCACCTCTCCGGGGAGCACACTCGCCGCCTCCGTAAGCGTGCTCACCACCCGCGCCTTGCCCTCGCCGATGCCCGGCGAGATGGGGCGTCCGCGGACGATATCCCTGGGATCCGCGCCAAAGACAATGTCCACTGGCGGCGACGCCGTCTCGCCTCCCAGGATATCGGGCGGCGCATAGCGCTGCCAGTGCCGCGACAGCTCCTTGCGCTCGAGAATGGCGCGGATGAGGCGGTCATTATCGGCACCGCCCTGCAACCAGTCCGTGATCTCGCGTACCCCGAGGTACACGCCATCGCCGTCATCCGAGGCCAGCCGCGCCGCCCGCAGACGCCGCCCTACCTCCCGAACGACTTCCGCCTCGAGGACCCAACAGAGGAGGATTGGCTCGTCGCAATCGGTACGCCACGGGGCGTACGCACGGGCTGTCCAGAGGACACTGCGGTAGACCGCACGCCGCAACCGATTCAACTGGGCCACGACCCGCGCCTCGGCTCGCCGGCGACGCTCCAACACGCTCCCGCGCAAGTCACACGAGGCGTCCGCGTCGTTCGCCAGCGATTGCCAGGCCTCAAGGGCCGCCGCCTCATCGACCTCGAGCCGGCAGATGTCCTGTCCATCGGACAGCGGCTCGCCTCGGAGATAGAGATGACGGAACTCGCGCACGTAGGCGCGGAATGCCGCTTCCCGTGCCTCCTCATCGTCAAAGGCGGTACGCGCCAGTTGGCAGAGCGCCTCATCGCGGCGGCTCAGCTGGTCATCGGTGGTCAACAAGAGGTCCTGGCAGTCGGCAGTGTCTCCGAACCATCGCCGGTGCAGGCGCATGAGGATGTCGGCCAACACCCGAGGGCTATCGCCAACGCGGCCCCGCTCCTCGATAAAGGCATCGCCGAGCGCAATCACCTCTTGCAGGTAGTGGGCCAGCTCCGGGTTGGTGAGGGTCGTCAGCTCGATGGCCTTCAGCGCGTCCAACCGAGCACGTTTGGCCCGCCAGAGCGCCCTCAGCCCCGCATCGAGCTTGCGCGCCGCCAGCAGGCGCTGCACGTCCTGGAGGATGCCGCGCAATCCCTCGCCCACGGGGGGAAAGGCGAACGGCCTCCAGCGCGCGTACAGGTAGCCCCGTATGTAGTACTCGTCGCGCCCCGCATACGGGGCAAAGCTCCGCTGCACGCTGCGAAAGTGCGCCGCATTGATCGCCGGACTGCGGCTACGGTGGTACCACGTGTAGGGCTGCTGGGTGCGAGGCATCACCCCATCCTGGCGAATCAGCTCCAGTGGGCCGGCCTCGGCGCCCACATCGCGCACGGCGACCGGCAGGTAGGCAGGGATCCGCGTGGCGGGACGCACGCGCAGCAGTTGCACCGAGCCATCGGCGATCACCCACTCGATGGCCTGATAGGCGCCAAAGCGCTCATCCAGGAGCAGCCCGAGGCGCCGCAGCTGGGTCCAATCCCACGGTTCGCCGGGCTGCCGCTCGTAGGGATCGAGCCGGTGCACGCCAGCCCGGGGGCCGTCATTCACCTCCAACACGAACACGTCGGGGTCCCCCGTGATCGGGTCGGCGGTGAGCAGGACGCCGTGGCACGTGGGGGTAATCATGCGCTGGATGAGGACGGCCATCGACGAGTTGAGCAGGTCGATGCCAAAGTGGTGGGCATAGGAGAGGGCCTTGGCGCTAAAGAGCGACATCCAGCACGCGATCACCGCTTCGATCAGCGCGTCCTCATCGGTGACGTTCAGGCTCGTGGCGTGCTGGCCGACAAAGCTGCACTCGGGGCCGTCCTCGCGGGTGGCGGAGGAGCGCACGGCGACGGGCCCGCCGCCGATGCTGTGCCACGCGGCAACCATCTCGTCACGCATCTCGTCGGGAAGCCGGCGGACAGAAAAGGCCGAGCGCACCGCCCACTCGACGGCGTGAAAGTGGTGCATGGCCGTGGGCTGCATCGCGGCGAGGATCGAAGCGATCTCGCCCTGCAGCCCGCCGAGCCTCATGAACCGACGGTACATCTCGGTATAGAGCACCACGCCGTCGGGCACGGGGCACCCGAACCGCATCGCTTCACCGAGGCGCGCAGCCTTGCCGCCGCACTCGGCGGCATACTCCATTGTCACACGATTGAGGCGACGGTACAAAGGATGTCCCTTACGATGGGGTGCGCGTTCAGCCAAAGAGCACGTACTGCCTCAGGAAGGCTAGAACGGCCTCATAGAATGCCTTGATGGTCTCCGACCTGCGCCAGCCGTGTCCCTCACCGGGATAGAGGTGGTACACGTGGGGTACGCCGTTGCGCCGCAAGGCCTCCACGATGGCCTCCGCCTGCGACACCGGCACCACGCGGTCCTCCTCGCCCTGGAAGATGGCCATCGCGTCGCGGATACGGTCGGCGTGAAAGACGGGCGAACGCTGCCAATAGCGCTCACTCGTCTCGGGCAAGGGGCCGATCATCGTATCCAGGTAATGCTGCTCAAACTTGTGCGTTTCCGCCGCCAGCGCAAAGAGGTTCGTCACGCCGTAGAGGCAGATCCCCGCACGGAAGAACCCGGGGTGATGGATCAATGCCTGCAACACCGTAAACCCGCCGGCGCTGCCCCCCATGATCACGAGGCGCTGGGGATCGGCTCGTCCCTGCGCCACCAGGTGGCGCGCGCCACCCACGGCGTCCTCAACATCGTATACGCCCCACTGCTCGTGCAGCAGATTCCGATAGCGCCGGCCATAGCCCGAGCTCCCGCGATAGTTCACCTCCAGCACGGCGTACCCCCGCGTGGTGAAAAAGGCGTTGCGTGAGGCATAGCCGGCGCGCGTCTGCCCGGTGGGGCCGCCGTGCACCATCACGATCAGGGGCGGCGCGCCCTCGGCGTGAAAGCGGCTGGTATCGGGAGCATAGTAGAGCCCGTGCACGAGCTCGCCATCGTCCGCTCTCCAGGTGATGGCCTCTGGCTCGCTGAGGATCTCTGGTGGCACCGTCTCGGTCTCGGACCGAGCGCACACGCGCACCGTACCCGTCGCCGGGTGGTAGCACACGATGCGCGTCGGAATGCGCGGCGACGAGGCGATGACAGCCACCCGGCCGGTCGCCGAGACGGCCACCTGCGAGACGTCGGTGTACGCGGCGAGCGCATCCACGACGTGCGTCGCGCCGCTGGCCACATCCACGGCCCACAGCTGCACCACGCCGCGCACGTTACGTTCATAGTAGATGGTGGCGCCGTCCGGAGCCCAGGCAAAGGCGCGCATCCCCTGCGCCCAGGCCGGTTTGCCGAGGTCTACCTCCCCACCTACGAGGAGGCGATGTTCCCCGCTCGCGAGGTCCATCAGGTAGAGATTGTCCCACCCGCTGAGGTCCGAGATGTAGGCGAGATACCGTCCATCGGGTGAGAAGGCCGGCTGAAAGATGGCGGCCGCCCCTCCCGAGCCCTCATCGCCGGCCACTACGCGGTCATCGACGATAAAGGGTACGCCGGTGCCCCCCACGTCGAGCGCGGCGAGGTGCAAGCGCGTCGCATCCCAGGGCATGCAGGGATGGTTCCACGATACCCACGCCAGTCGACGCCCGTCGGGGTGCCACGTCGGCTGCATGTAGAAATCATCGCCCCAGGCGAGCCTTTGCGGCCAGAGCTCCCCCTCAGCGTCCACCACTGCTAGGCCATCGGCCCCCTCGAGGGAATAGACGTACACCACGTGGCGGCCGTCGGGCGAGACGGTCGGCGCAGCGGCGTCGCCACTCGGCGGGGTGATCGCGCGCGGAGCCCCGTGCAACAGGTGCTGGCGATACAGGCGCCCCTCGGAGACAAAGTACACCCACTCCCCAGCGACGGTCATGTCGCCCCCACCATAGCCGACCCGCGCCCGTACGGACAGCTCGCTCGTCAGATCCCGGGGCGCATCACCGCCCGCGCCCGCACACACCAACACCCCCTTGCCAGAGCGCCCCTCGAGCCAGACGAGGGTCTCGCCGGTACCATCCCACCAGAGGTCGCTCAGGCGCCGTCCTTCGGCCAGGGATCCCGGTGTGATGGGGCTCGGCCACAGGCCATAAGGGAGATGGTGCGTAGGCATAGAAGGCTCCTTCCCAAGGGACGCGGCGGCGCTGGTCCGGGTACCAGTGCTTGGACGCCGATAGCGTGGCTAGGATAGCACAACAGCGGGGAGGGGTGCAAACAAGGCACAGAGGAAATGGCGAGCGACGCCGTTGTCACTCGCCTCGTGTTGGCCATGGGCGGCGGGGCGCATCAGTCGCTGACGTCACCCCCGACCATCTGCGCATAGAGCTCGGGGCTCAGCTCGGCGATACGCGCCTCGAGTTCGGCATCGCCGATGACGGTCATACGACCGCCGTCGTACTCGGCGGTGATCCACTCGAGTACCGGCGCCAAGCGTGGGTCGCGCTTGTCGAGGTCATCGAACTGGCCGTTGCAGCGCGTCTTGAGCCAATGCACGAGGCCTGCGGCGCCGGACGTTTGATTGATCAGCACGCGCACGGGGCGATTGAGCAACGCGCCGGTGTCAAAGATGTTATAGATCTCTTCATCCTTGAGCAGCCCGTCGGCGTGGATGCCGGCGCGGGTGGTGGTGAAATCCTCGCCCACCAACGGCGTCATCGGCGGGATCTCGTAGCCAATCTCACGCCGGTAATAGTCCGCGATCTCGGTGATGACGCGGGTGTTCATGCCATCCGTGGTGCCGCGCAGCGCCGCGTACTCGAACACCATCGCCTCGAGGGGCGTGTTGCCCGTACGCTCCCCAATCCCCAAGAGGGTGCAGTTCACCGCGGCGATACCGTAGAGCCAGGCCGTACCGGCGTTCACCACCGCGCGGTAGAAATCGTTGTGGCCGTGCCACTCGAGGAGCTCGCTCGGAAAGCGCCCATAGTGCCACAGGCCATAGGCGATGCCGGGCACGCTCCGCGGCAGCGCCACGCCGGGGTAGCTCACGCCGTACCCCAAGGTATCGCAGGCGCGTATTTTGATGGGGATGCCGCTCTCTTGCGAGAGCTTGCTCAGCTCAAAGGCCAGAGGCATCACGAAACCGTAAAAGTCCGCACGGGTGATGTCCTCGAGGTGCACGCGCGGGCGTACACCCACCTCCAGCGCATCCTTGACGATCCCGAGGAACTGATCCATCGCCTGGCGGCGCGTCATGCGGAGCTTTTTAAAGATGTGATAGTCCGAGCAGCTCGCCAGAATGCCCGTCTCGGTGATACCCAGCTCCTTGACGAGGTGGAAATCTTCCTTGCGGGCGCGGATCCAACTGGTGATCTCGGGATAGCGAAAGCCGAGGGCTCGGCAAGCCTCGACGGCTCGCCGGTCCTTTTCGCTGTAGAGAAAGAACTCGCTCTGACGAATGATCCCCTTGGGCCCGCCCAACTCGTGCAAAAAGGTGTACAGCTGCACGATCTGCTCAACGGTATAGGGCTCGCGCGCCTGTTGCCCGTCGCGAAAGGTCGTGTCGGTGATAAAGATCTCGTCCGGCGGGTGCATGGGCACGTGCCGGTGGTTGAAGGGGATCTTGGGCACCTCGTCATAGTTGTAGAGCAGCCGGTATAGATTCGGCTCCTCCACATCTTGCAGCGTGTACTCGTATTCGGTCTGCTCCAGAGTGTTGGTACGCTTGCTGAACTCGAGCATTTCCCCTCCTTATGTCCAAACCGGCGCCTGCTCGCGTTTTTGGCGGGTTGTGGGCAACACGGTGCAATGGCCGTGACATCGCGAAATACAGAAAGGGCCAGCCCCCCATTTGGGGTAGCTGGCCTGCCAACAACGACAGAAAACGCAACTAGCCCGGGAGGTGTCGCCGTATGGCGTGTTGCCTCCTAGGTTCGGGATTCGTAGTCATAGGTGCGATGAGCGTGCCCAGTGGGTGTCGCATCGGTAGACAAGACCTCAAAACAACAAAAGCGCCCTCACGGGCGCCTTCGCCGGTTCGTTAGCCCTACTTTAGCAGCAAAGCAGATGCTTGTCAACCACCCCGCGTGACGCGTCACGTGTGACGCGTCACGCGG
>DUUT01000091.1 GCA_012841405.1 Chloroflexota bacterium | reverse complement strand
TATGCTTTCTCCCCACAAAAAACTGGGGCACCACGCTTAGTTGATGTGGTGTCCCAGTGGGTATACTACTATAGATTATTATAGGGGAGTTTCATACGCGCGTCAAGCGGGCCTGTTGCTGTGGTGCCGCCGCTCGGATGGGGCTGGGGTTCTACTTCCGCTCGAACGTAGTCACCCCTTTGGTACAACGGCAACGGCGGACTCCACCACAGACCGGGGCCAACAGTGAACCGGTGCTACTCTGGCGACCATCTTGGCCCTCACTAGCAGTGTACTAGACGAAACTGCCGAGACTAGCCGTGCTAGAGCTACTCAAGTGCCCGATGCAGGTCGAAACTGTCGGCGATGCGAGGGAAATCCTCGATCAGTACCTGCTCCCAGTTGATCCTCGCAAGGGTGTCTGGAGACAGTGACGCCTTGAGGACGGTCGCCTCCGTGGAGTTCCCGTAGACGTCCACAAGCGGAAGGGAGCCAAAGAAGTAGAACTCATACTCAGTGAACCCCGCCTTGTAGAGCCCCTCACTGACCTCTAGCACATCCCTATAGCCACTCCGGCGCACCATATCAACCGTCAGGTTGTCGTTCAGGGCAATGCGCATCTCTATCCTCACCGTGCCGTCGTAGAGTTCATATACCCTGATCTCTGACAAACGAGGTACACCCCGGTTTGACTTACCTAGGATAGCCTCGGCCAGTTGGCCTACCCGAACCTCGATAGGCGGCGTTGCAGTAGGAGCAGGGGTATTTGTGGCGGTTGCGGTCGGAGTGGGCGTGTCAGTGGGCTCAGGCGTCTCAGTCGGAGCAGGCGTCTCAGTCGGAGCAGGTGTCCTGGTTGGAGTAGGCGTCTCAGTCGGAGCAGGTGTCTCGGTCGGTGTTGACTTTGGAGCCGACGTGGTCGCTGCCACCAAGGCAGGAGACGTAGACGTCGACTCAGACTTCGGCAGCAGTGCTCCAAGAATCACACAGCCGAAGCACGCAAACAACACGCCAGCAAGGCCGACCACGAAAACCTTCCGACGGCCACTCCACTTAGCCCAGCGGGTCGGCAATCTCATCGTGCACTCCTCTCCTCCGTTGCCAAGGGTTGTAGCCACTCCATGCCACACACTATACTATACTAATGGGCGCTGTACAAGCCACGCAATTGAGCAGTGCCCGTGCTGTCATCCTCGTACCTGAGTGCCCGCTCACCTAACCAGCCTCGGGACGCTGCAACGCCGCCGTAGCTTCTTCTTTCGGGCCTACCCTACCCTGTCCCTGGCCAACTGTCAACTGGCTTTGGTGCCGCCGTCGATCCCCGTCATTCGCTACAGCCGCAGCCGATCCACGGGACTGGCCGCATCGTGCGCCGCTTTCAGATCGACCTCGGCGATCTCAGCGTAGCGCGCCAACAGCCCATCCGACGCGTGTCCCAACAATCGCCGCAAGACCAATGTGCTGCCCCCACCTCGCAGGAACTCCGTGGCGAACACGTGGCGCAACATGTGCGGCGACACTTTCACACCTACGCGCCGTCCCAACTTGCGCACCAGCTGGCTGAGGCCGCTCACGGTCAGTGGTCGCCCACCCAGCCCCATGAACAACGCCTCGTCGGGCTTAGCGCCCTGCCGGTCGGTGGCCAGGTAACGCCACAGCGCCCGCCGCGCCCGCTTCCCCAAGTAGGCGATGCGTTGCTTGCGGCCCTTGCCGAACCGCACTAGCAGGGAGCCGTCGTTTTTGTCTAAGTCCGCCAGAGTCAGCCGGCACAACTCCTGCGCCCTGAGACCGGTGTCCACCAGGGTGAGCAGGATGGCCACGTCGCGCCGTGCGGTGGGGCGGCGCATCCGGAACGGCTCACGGCCCACAGTGTGCGCCTCGCGCGACCACTCGCACGCTCGCAGCAGGCGCTCCAATTCCTCCTGGGTGGGAAGGCGCATGGCCGGTGGGTTAGCCCTAGGAGGACGGATGGCACCGCGCAGGATGTGAGGGAAGCCAAACTCAACGCCCAGCCACGACCAGAACGAGGATAGGAAGGTGTACACATTGCGGATGGTCTTGGGGGCCAACGGTGGGTCGCGGTGTTGCAGGTCAGCCAGGAAGCGGCGCAGGTGAAGGGTGGTCAGTTGATCCACCGCGACACCGGCTAGGCCCTGACCCTCCAGCCAAACGGACAGCTTCTGAACTGAGCCGCGATAATCCGCCAGGGTGGAGCGGCTGAGCCCCTCGGCGGACTTGGTGAGCATAAAGCCCTCCACCGCCTGGGCAAATGACAACAACCGTCGCGTCGCTGGTTGCATCGCTATCCCCTCCCATTGAGGGCCGATGTCCACCGCGAACGTGACGGCTGCTACTAGGGGCTTACCCTACGTTCTCAGGTCCCCCTCCTGTGGGCCCACCCGGATTCGAACCAGGGACCAACCGGTTATGAGCCGGCCGCTCTAACCGCTGAGCTATGGGCCCGGGGACACCCCTGGTTGGGGGATTCTACCATGGCGGCATGGCGGGGTCAAACGGTGCGATAGCCGTGGGGCGAACCGTCCTGCGTGTCCCGCCAGAGGGTGTAAGGTGATCGCGCGCCGGGAAGAGCGGGTGCCCGGCGCGCAGCGGTGTGCCTCAGGCAAAGTCCAAGTCCGGGTTCCCCGGCCCAAAGTGGCGCAGCATGACGATAGGATCCGTCCGACTCGGGTTGGTGACCTGCACGCCGGCGCGGGCGGCCTCTTCGGTCACAAAGAACTCGTCATCGGTGAGCTGGCCGAAACGGATCATCGTCGGCGCCGCGATGTCCCAAACGCCCAACGTCCCATGGCCCTGCAGGAGGATGAGCCCATAGCAGGCCGCATCGCGCAGCGTGACGCTGCGGCCGGGTAGGATGGTCGTCTCCTTGGCGCTGAACTCGGGGCTGCGGTAGGCCACCCAGCGGTCGATGACGCCCTCCTCGCGCATCGCGTCCTCAGGGCGCACGGGGCGCGGCCGCATGAAGCGATGTTGGACGAAATCGGGGTCGACGTTCAGCTCCCAGTCGAGCATGTCGACGATATAGTCCAGGTCGTGGTGGCGATCGGGCGGTACGTCCTTCACGAGCATGTCATAGGCGAGGGGGACGTCGTTCACCAGGGACTGGAACATGGCAAACACATCGCTGGCCGCCTGGGGCTCGTAGGTGCACAGGCTCCCCGGCGCGTGCAGCACGCCGGCGGGCACATCCCAGCCCGTGCCGGGTTCGAGCCTGTAGGCGCGCGAAAGGTTGGTGATCTTGTTGTCACCGCGGTTCCAGTTGCGCAAGCAGGCGATGACGTCCTCCCGCGTGGTGCCCGGCTGGAGGCCAAAGAAGGTGAAGGGGAAATCGCCCCCATGGTTGTTCAGCTGCACCGGAAAGTAGTACGCCTCGGGCTTGGCCTGCTGCGAGACGCGGGCCGCATCCTCGGCCCGCTGGTGGAGGTGGTGCGGCAGGGGCCCCATGTTGTCAAAGAACTTGGCAAACATCGGCCAGCGGCCATAGGCGTCCATCAAGCGCGGACCGATGATGTCGCGCCCACGGGCGCTTACCGCATCGCGCAGCAGCACGCGATGGACCGTGTCGCCATCCTCCATGACGATATAGCTGAGCCCCTCATCGGGTGGCGTACCCGGGCCATTGTCTGCCGGGGTCGTGGAGGCGAACCAGCGTTCATCGATCCCTCCCCGATCCGCGCCCAGCGCATAGTAGTCATCGGGGTGCAACTTGAGCCGGCGTCCGGGTATACAGAACGAGCGGGGCACCCAGTTCGGCGCCAGCCGCAGAATCCCCCTGCCCTGATCCAGCGCCATGGCGACGAGGCGGTCGCTGTTCATGGTATCCTCCTGAGCGTGGTGTGGCCGCAGCGCGGTGCCCATGGTATAGCGCAACCTGTCCCGTGCCACAAGCGTACCAGATCCGGGACGCCTGCACGCCAGAGAGCACACGGGTGGCCCCTCGGGGGGCCGCCTCGGTTAATCGGGCCGCAGAGCGGGCATGCTCGCTGAGGCGAGAGACACCTCCTACCAGATGTCCTCATCGTCCTCGTAGCGGTAACGGCGCCCACGGCCGCGGCCGCCGGAGCGATTCCACTTGCTCGGTCGCTCGTCGTCATACGAGTCGTCGCGGCCACGCTTGCCCGTCCCCCGGCTGTGGCGGCTGCCACGCGACGATGGACCAGCGGCATCCACGTTGCGCGGAGGCGATGACCAATCATCGCCCAGGGGCAGCACGGGCATGCTCCACTCGTCCTGTGACGAACGACGCCGTTCGTCAAACGCGTCCCAGTCCTCGCGCACCGGCCGGGGCGCATCCTGCCACTCCGTCGCGCGGCCGGCACTCCGAGGGGATGGCCGACTATCGGCGCGGTTCGCGCTGTGCTCCGGCTCGCGCGTCGCGTCGCGCACCGGCGGGCGTGCTGCTGGGGCGCTCTCGCTCTGCCCCCGATAGGGCGCTCGAGGGCTTGCGGCAGGCGCACGCTCCCCGCGAGGACGCGCCTCGTCGATGCGTAGCGCACGCCCCTTGAGCGCACGGCCGTTCAGGCCGGCGACGGCGAGCTTGGCCTCGTCATCGACCGGCATCTCTACGAAACCGAAACCCCTCGGCTCACCCGTCTCCCTGTCCTTCGGAATGACGACGGAGGAGACGCGGCCAAACTCGGCAAACGCTTGCTGTAGCTCGGCTTCCGAAACGTCGCGAGCCAGGTTCCCTACGAAAATCCTCATTCCCGGTATCCCGTCTTTGTCCTTGTCTCTGGGCAACCCATGCCCGGCAACCCATGCCCGGCAACCCATGCCCGGCAACCCGCGCCCGCCCCGGCGGCGCCGGAGGTACGTCGTCGAGCCGGGAGGCCCTGCCAAAGCGGTAGCCCCCCGGCCCCACGCAGGCGAGGCGGTTGCCCTAGAAGCGACGGCCTCCGCCGCCACCTCGCATCTCTCGACCGCCACGCGGCCCGCCCCGATCAGAACGCTCCGGGCGCGGCCGCGCCTCGTTCACCGTCAGCGCCCGCCCACCGATCTGCCGACCGTTCAGCTCGGCAATGGCAGCCTGTGCCTCGGACTCGGTGGGCATCTCGACAAAACCAAACCCCTTGGACTGGCCGGTATCGCGATCCATGATGATGGTCGCCGATTCCACCTGGCCATAGTCCTCGAACACCTGGCGAAGCTCCTCTTCGCTCATCGCGTACGAGAGGTTGCCAACGTAAATCCTCATCTGGAATCCTCGCTTCCTCGAGTCTGTCGCCGCGCCCCATGCCCCGTGTACCACCGCGGTCCGCGGGATCAGCCGGGGTTTGGCGCTACAGACGCATAACGAACACCTCTGCCCAGAGGGCTACCGTGCGGCGCCTTCCTCTGCGCGCCTGGCTCACCTGCTTTGTCCGATAGTAGCTCCTTCTGGCTTACTGAGCGACCAATTCCAGTGTGAGGACACTCGATACGGGTCGTTCATTCGAGCCCAGAACATGCGACGGAGACATCGACACCCGATGTGCTGCCGTAGCCAGAACCTGCGGTGGGGCGTCCACCCAGAGCCATCGGTACGGTGCGAATGAGCCCACTCGCGACCGTTCCGGCCATGCGGGCATCCCGGCCTGCGGCCACGCCGAGGCCCGCCAACACCTATACAAAGGGACACGTCCCACCAGCACACGACCGCAGGCAGGCGACACGCGGAATCGGTTGCCAACGAGGGTCTCGCCACGCCTCTTGGCGAGGCAGTGATCTGTCATCGAAAAGCCACCAGGCCCTGGATCGGGTCATAGATCGACTCAGCAGGGGAGGAACCCATCCCGTCCTAGCGGGCGCAACAGCCGGCCACGATGAGCATCGACATCCTTCAATGCACCAGACCATGCCATCACGCACCTCTTGCCCGCAGTCCGGCTTCAGAGAGGGAGAATGGGTAGGACAGCAGGACGGGACACGATGCGAGGGTGACTTTCAAACGAGTGTGTATCCTCTCAAGGGGGGGCGGTTCCGAGCGCACGCAAGGACGTAATCCGGAAGAGCGCTCACAGACAACACCCAGAGTTGCGTTCGTCCTTACGATTCCTTCTACTGCGCTACGATGGTACCGTCGAATCAGAGCGGGCGACGCGATTCGAACGCGCGACAACCTGCTTGGAAGGCAGGGGCTCTGCCAGCTGAGCTACGCCCGCGGATGTGGCTCTAGGTCGCGTGTCAACAATGCGCCCGACGTAGAAACGATGTCGCCCCGAGCGTACGCGAGGGGCTTTGATGCCCATCGACACGGTTTCTCGCCACGCGCAGAACGACGCTGTGGCCCTGTTGCCAAACACCACCTAGTCGGGGTGAGAGGACTTGAACCTCCGACCTCAGCGTCCCAAACGCCGCGCGCTACCGGTCTGCGCCACACCCCGCCATCGAGGCGGAGTATAGAGCAAATGATAGCCCACGTCAAAAGCCCTCACCCGCGCCTCTCGCGCCGCCTACAGCCCGACGAAATCACGGATCCTGTACAATACGGCGCCAGCTATCGCGCCAAACTCGGAGCCCACTGCCTGCAAAATCGCATAGGTCGCTACAATCAATATCACCGTGACGACAGCCCACTCCAGAACCTCGGCGCCGGTCTCGTCGTCAATACCATGCCATCGCCGTGCACGCACTGCTGCTTGCCTCCTGCTCCGAACGAGCTGATGATCTCAGTGCATTACAGGTGTGCGTCGAGCCCGCTCACCTCGCGTGCGCCACAGCGCACGGCAGAGCAGTGTCCGGGCGTATCGCCGCGACCTTTGGCGCGACCATCCCAGAGCCGTCAGACGCCACTGCACGAGGCAACCACACAGATACCCTACCATCAGTATAGCCGCATTTGCACGCCAGGGCAAGGGCTGGTGAGGTTATCACATGGCCGAACCACTCCCCCAGACTACGATTATCACTCAAGGGACACGGGGGCTCTCTTCGCCCCCGCAGCCGTGGGACACGAGCCGATCGCCTCGGCCCGCTGCCCTCGTTCAGGGCGACGCGCCATCGAGCACCTGGCGGACGCGACGCGCGAGCACATCGACGGTGAAGGGTTTGCGCACCGGGCTGGGGTACACGGCCTCGCCGGGCTGGTCGCCGTCCCCCGGGTAGCCGGTCATAAAGAGCACCGGCACATCGGGCCGCACCTTGCGCAGGTGCGCGGCGAGATCCCGGCCCCCCATGCGCGGCATGACGATGTCGGTGACAACGAGGCTGATCGGCGGCGCCTCGGCTCCCGTGATCACCTCCAGCGCCGCCACCCCGTCGCACGCCTCGAGGACCGCATAGCCGAGACGGCGCAACGCGTCGCAGGCAAAGCGGCGCACGCGATCCTCATCCTCCACCACGAGGATCGTCTCCGTACCCCGTAGCAGTCCCTGCTCCAGAGACGGGCCGGGGGCGGTGTCGGGAACGCCATCGTGACAGCAGGGCAAGTAGATGCGGAACTCGGACCCCTTGCCCACCTCGCTGTACGCTTGGATTTCGCCCCGGTTTTGCTTGACGATGCCATAGACGGTGGCCAGCCCCAAACCCGTCCCCTTGCCCGGGCCCTTGGTGCTGAAAAAGGGCTCAAAGAGGTGGGCGCGCACCTCCGGCGTCATGCCCGTTCCCGTGTCGCGCAGCGTCAACTCGGCGCAGAGGTTCGCGACGACGCTGGCCCCGTTGCTGCCGACCACATCGCCCTGCACACGGCGCGTCGCGATGGTGAGGACGCTCCCGTTCGGCATGGCATCCCGCGCGTTCACCGCGAGGTTGACCACGACCTGCTCGATGTGGCTACGATCGGCAAAATGGGCAGGGCCTCGTCGGCCAGCTCCAGCGCGAGGGTGATGTTCTCCCCGATGAGGCGGCGGAGCATCTTGGCCATCTCAATGAGGACCTCGTTGAGGTCGAACACCCGCAGCTCCTGCATCTGCCGGCGCCCGAACGCCAGGAGCTGCCGGGTGAGGTCGGCAGCGCGCTCGCCGGCCCGTCGAATCTCATCCACATCGCTGCGCAGTTGCGGCGACAGCTCCCCGTTGCGTAGGATGAAATCCGAGTAGCCGTTGATGATGGTCAACAGGTTGTTAAAGTCGTGGGCCACACCGCCGGCGAGCTGCCCCACCGCCTCCATCTTTTGCGCCTGGACGAGCTGCTGCTCGAGGCGTTCGCGCTCCTGCAGCTCGCGCCGCGCCGACTCGTACAGACGAGCGTTCTCGATGGCCACGCCGGCATGGTTGGCGAGCGCCTCCAGCGTCTGGATGGTGGCCAGATCCGGGATGCGCCCATCCACGGGCTCATCCACCGAGAGGATGCCAACGGGGCGCCCACGCGTGCCCGTCAGGGGTACAAGGAGGGCGTCCTCCGGCTTCCAGAATCCCGGCCCCCGCTCGGCCGACTCGGGCACCACCACCGGCCCGGCAAAGTCGCGCTCCCAGTCCACCTCGCCGTGACGGATCATATAGGAGCCGCTCACGCGGAACCGCTCCTGCATGAGCACCGCCAAGTCCGCCCAGCTGTAGGTGGCGTTCAGCAGCACGTCGCGCTCGGCCCCCTCGATGCCGGCGATTGCCCGCGCGACGAGCTTGCGCTCCTCGGGCTCCTCCACATTGATAACGGCCCGCCGAAAGCCTACGTGCACGGCGCCGCTGGCGACGTGGTTCAGCACCTGGTCGAGGTCCAAACCACGATGGAGCGACTGACTGACCTTGAGCAGCCGTGCGAGGCGCTCCGACTGCCGCTGCGTCTGCTCGAGGAGCCGCACGCCCTCGATGGCGACGGCCGCCTGCATCACGAACATGCTGAGCAGCTCGATCTCGTGGGCGCCAAAGGCCCCTGGGCGGCGCGAGACGACGCTCAGCACCCCGAGGAAGGCAGCTCCCCATGTGACGGGCACCCCCACCGCCGCCACCATGGTGACGCCATGATCCCGCGCAGTACGCCCTGGCCAGCAGCGATAGTCATCGACAGCGAGGGGCTTGCCCGTCTGCCAGATGCGCCCGGCGAGCCCCTCGCCGCAGTGCAGGACGGTGCCGACAGGCGACGGATGCGGGCCGACGGCCATCGTCCACTCGAGAACGTCCGCCTCGGGGCGGTATAGGTATAGCCCCCCCGCATCGCCTTGTACCAGATCCACCGCGCGCGCGATGATGAATCGTAGCAGGGCGTCAAAGTCGCGCTGCGCAGTGAGCTCGAGCCCAATGCGCCGCAAGGACTCGAGCTGTTCGGCGCGCACGCGCAGGGCGTGCTCGGCGTTCGCGCGGGCGATGTACTCCCGGGCCAGGATACGCCGACGGTGGAATAGGACGGTCCCCCAGGTAACCGCCGCAGCCAGCATGGCGGGCACCAAGGCGCCGATCCATTCGCGGTCGGGGCGCTCGAGCCACACCCTGAGGGTACCTTCGAAATCGATGGCGAGGGAGAGGAGGTATGCTAGCAGGGCCGCCAGCACGATGCCCAAGACTTCCCGCGCGATCCGGGGACGCCTCGTGCCTGAGGGGGATAGTGGTGGATTCGTCAGCGTCATGGCGTGGTCCCTTACCTGCGTCTCCGTTGGCGCCAGCAAGTAACGCCACCATCACATGGTCCGCCTGTGGATACTATCGGCAGATTTCCGGCGCTCGACATGCTAGGGAGCATAATCAGGGTGTGGGCTAGCATTCTCGTTGGGCCGCCCACCACGTCTCGCGCACATAGCGAATCGCCATCGCCACGCCCACCTCACCCCGATGAGATGCCTCTTCGATGCAGATCCAGCCATCCCAACCGGCGCGGACCAGGCGCCGAAAGAGGGCGGGGTAGGGTGTGCACCCGGTGCCCACGAGGACGTGCGCCAACCGGCCGCGGGTGGCCGAGTCTGAGGCGTGCAGGCTGACGACGCGATCGACGACCTCGTCGAGCAGAGCAAGGGGATCCTCGGCAAAGGTCGCGGCGTTGCCGGCATCAAAGTTGATGCCGATACCAGCCGGCGCGATGCCCCGCGCCACCTCTAAAAAGATGCGGGGGTCCTCAGCGAAATCGGTGTACTCCCACACGCCGGGCTTGGAGTGGTTCTCATAGACGAGGGTGACCCCCAGGTGGCGGGTGGTCTCGGCGAGGCGGCTCAGGCCATCGACGGCCCAGGCGATGCCCTCCTCGCGCCGCGTCTCGGGGTGGGCCTGGCCGGTCGTCACCCGCACGAGCGACGCGCCGAGTCCCGCCGCCACCTCGACCACTTCCTGCTCCATGGCCAGCTCGCGCTCGCGCTGCGCCGGGTCGGGATGGGTGAAATCGGGATAGCTCGTCACCATGGCCACGCGCATCCCCTCCGCGGCGATGGCGTTGCGCGCCGCGGTCACTGCCGCTGAGGAGCGATCGCGTAGCAGGAGGATACTCAGGTCGATGGCATCGAGGCCGAGCCGGGCGCCCATCGCCGCCCACTCGGCCAGAGACATGCGTCCAGCGATGATATCGGTAAAGAACGAGACGGGGAGACAGCTGAGGTGCATGGGATGGCCTCCTGATCGGTGTCCATGCCGGTAGTGGACGAGGTCGGTGCTGCTGGACCTCGTGGTGAATGCAGGACTGGCGCTTCCCGCGCGTTGGTCGAAGCGGGTGGAGGTGCGTCAAAGACAAAGCGCCCGAGCGCTTTGCATGGAAGCCAAAAGTCGGCAAATCCTCCCCTATCAGGGGGTGTCGTCACGCTGGATCTTACCGCTAGGACTTGTCTCAACACTACCCACGCAGCTCCCCATTACCAGCCACATCCACCCAGTGGACGGTTGACCGCCGGATATGGGAGAGCTCCGCCTCTAGCTAGATTCTGCGCGCCTCAGAAGTAGTAGATGATGATGTGTCGCACTGCGTGAACGCGGCGCGGTAGTATGACGCGATGACTGCGCCGCTTTGCCGAGGGAACGAAAAAGACGCCTCGTTAGGCGTCTTTTGTGGAGCTGGCACGCGCTTTGAGCTGTCGGACGACTGCGATCAGCTGCTGTTGTGCCCGATTTGCATCGAATGGTGCCCCCGACTGGACTCGAACCAGTACGTCCGTTACGGACACAGGCCCTCAACCTGCTGTGTATGCCAATTCCACCACGGGGGCAGTATGCTGCCTTGCCGACACTGTCTGACGGCACCCCCATTATAGGCACTTCATGGCACTTGTCAATTGGCATCCTTTCGCTAGAATAGGATACGCATCTATCGCGCATCATCGAGGTTGGGGAGAGGACGAGCACTATGCGCATCGTGCTGGACGCCTTGGGGTCCGATCGTGCGCCGGGCGTCGACATAGAGGGCGCGGTGCGCGCTGCACGCGCCTTTGGGCGAGAGATCGTCCTCGTGGGGCCCGAGGAGGTCATCCGCACCGAGTTGGCGCGCCATGACGCCGAGGGGCTGCCGCTCTCGGTGGTCCACGCCAGCGAGGCCATCGAGATGCGCGAGCACCCCAGCCGGGCGGTGCGTGCCAAGCCGGATTCCTCGATCGTCGTCGGCATGCGCCTCCTGCGCGAGGGCCAGGCGGATGCCTTTGTCTCCGCGGGGAACTCGGGCGGCGTGCTGGCGGCGTCCCTGGCCAGCGTGGGGCGCGTGGGGCGCATCCCGGGCGTTCTGCGGCCCGCCCTGTCCACCGTCTTTCCCACCCTCCAAGGCGTCAGCCTGCTCCTCGATATCGGCGCCAACACCGACTGCAAACCCGAATGGCTCGTCCAATTCGCGCTCATGGGCTCGATCTATGCCCAGCGCGTCCTCGGTATCGCGCGGCCCCGCGTCGGGCTGCTGGCGAACGGCGAGGAGGAGACCAAGGGGAACGCGGCCGTCCAGGCGGCTCACGAGGCGTTGCGCGGCATGACGCTCAATTTCGTCGGCAACGTGGAGGCCAAGGACCTGCTCCAAGGCGCGGCGGATGTGGTCGTGAGCGACGGGTTCGTCGGAAACGTGGCCATCAAGACCGCCGAGGGCGTGGCAGCGATGCTGTTCACCCTCCTGCGCTCCGAGATCAAGGCGCGCCCGCTCGCCGCACTAGGGGGTTTGCTGGCCAAGCCGAGTTTCCGCGCCGTGGCCAAGCGCCTCGACTATCGCGAGTACGGCGGCGCCCCACTCCTGGGCGTCAACGGGGTGGTCATCATTGCCCACGGCCGCTCCGATTCGTTGGCCATCGCGAACGCCATCAAGGTGGCCATCGACGCCGCGGACAAGAACCTCGTGGAGACGATCCGCCAGGACATGGCCGACGCCGTTACCGTCCTGGAGGGCCCAAGCGGGGCCCTCGCCGGTACCACCAGCAGATCAACGGACCTGGGCGGCGCGCCGTCCACCTGATGCATCGGGGTACTCATGGAATCCTTTCTCAACCAGCCCTTCCTCGCCAAGCGTCAGAAGTATGCCCGCTGGGGCAGCTTTATCGGTCTCGGCGCCCTGGTGCTGGGACTCATGACCTCGACGCGCTCGCCCCTCCTCTCCTACGCCTTTCTCGTTGTCGGCTTGCTGGCCGCCAGCCTGGGCTCGTACACCGCCAACCGCTACGTGCGCGAGCCGCGCCCCGATCAGGTGCTCGATGCGGCGCTCGAGAGCCTCGACAAGCGCTATACCCTGTACCACTACTACTTTGCGACCCCCCACGTGGTCGCCTCACACTTTGGGCTGACGGTGTTCCTGCCCAAGCTCCAGGAGGGCGAGATCACCTATGAGGACGGGCGCTGGCGCCACAGGGCGGGCCTCCGCAAATTGCTGCAGCTCTTTGGCGAGCCCGGCCTCAGCAAACCCCACGTCGAACTGGAGCAGGACATCCAGTGGCTGAAGGAGTGGATCGACGCGGCCATGCCTGAGGATGACATACCCGTGACGGGCGCCGTCGTCTTTACCAACCCCAGAGCGACGGTCCGAGCCTCCAAGGCTCCCGTTCCGGCCCTGACGCCGGATCAGCTCGTCGCCTTCCTCAAGCAGGGGCTCAAGAGCCGGGCCAAGACGCTGAGCACGGCCAAGCAGAAGGAGCTGCGGAGAGTCCTGGATGACGCCATCGCCGCCGACTAGGGCCGACGGCGGGTGGCTCCGCCGGTATGGCCTGCCGGCGGCGATCCTGCTGGTGGGCCTCGCCTTGCGCCTCTACCGCCTCGGCGACGCCAACCTCTGGTGGGACGAGGCCCTCGCCGTGTGGGGCGTGCGCAAGGGCCTCCGCGGCGTCACCCTGTGGACGGCTTCGGACGTCCACCCGCCCCTCTACTTCTGGTCCCTGTGGGCCTGGACGCGGCTCGTCGGAGAGAGCGCGTTTGCCATGCGCGCTCTCTCCGCTGGCGCTGGCGTACTCACCGTTGCCGCCACCTATCGCCTCGGGGCGTATGCAGCGGGGCGGCGGGTGGGCGCGTTGGCCGCCCTGCTGACGGCGACGGCGCGCTTTCACGTGTGGTGGTCGCAGGAGATGCGCATGTACGTGCTGGCCGGGCTCCTCGGCACGCTGTCGCTCTCCCTGTTCCTCCGCTGGCTCGACGCCGAGGGCGCCGCGAAGCCACGCCCCTGGCGCCCGCTGCTGCTCTACACCCTCGCTACGATGGGAGCGCTGTACACGATCTTTCTCATGGGCGCGCTGCTGCTCGTGCAGAACCTCGTGGTGGCGATGGCCCTCGTGCGCCGGCACGGCTGGAGGCCGCGCGCGCTGTGGCGCGCACCGATGATGGGGCGCTGGATCGTCTCCCAGGGAGCCATCGCGCTGAGCGTGGCCGCCTGGCTGGCCCTCTCGTGGGGCCGCATGCGCACCTGGTCGGTGGCCGAGCCCTTTGATCCTTTCCTCTACGTACGCCTCTACGCCACGCTGCTCACCACCGGAATCTCGGTGGACATTGACCAGTACACGGCGGCAGCGCTCTACCCGTTCCTGCTCCTGGCCATCGGCGCGGCGCCCCTGGGGTGGCGTTCCGAGACGGCGACGCACCGAGGCGGCGTATCGCCGCATCGCCGCATCGGCATCCCCGTGCTGACCCTCGGCCTGACGGCCGTGCTGCCCGCCGGAGCGGTGTACCTGGCCACGATCCCCCGCGGGCTGTTCTACACGCCGCACGTCGAGGCGCGCTACCTGCTCCCGTTTGCCCCCGCCTTTTGGGTGCTCCTGGCGTGGGGCGTGATCCGCATCGGTGAGCGGTGGCGCCTGGCGGGGCGCGTGGCCGGCGTCACCCTGGTAGCCCTGTGGCTCATCGTGCTGCCCGGCCACTATGCGGGCCGCGCCGCGCGCGACGACCTACGGACCATGGTGCGCGCCATCGCCGCCCAGGCCGAGCCGGGCGACGCCGTGTTGCTGAGCTCCGGGGGCCGCTACCCCCTGTTCCTTCACTACTATGACGGCTTGCCCGGCGCCGAGGCACTGCCGCCGGTCGTGCGCATCCCCCCCGGCGAGGGGATGCTCGAGGAGGACGGTGTCGACGCGGTGATGGCGCCACTGGCCACACAGCACGAGCGGCTGTGGCTGGCCGAGGTGGAGGCGCACCTCACCGACCCCGAGGGACATGTCCGCCGCTGGCTTGAGGCCCACGCCCCCGAGGTGCTGACGCTGCCCTTTGGCCACAACGCGCTGCGCCTCTACGACCCCGCGGGCCAGGCCCCCCGCTTTTGCGCGGCAGCGTACACCCCGCAGTACCCCCTCGACGTGCCCATCGCCGATGGGCACCTGCGGG
>DUUT01000090.1 GCA_012841405.1 Chloroflexota bacterium | reverse complement strand
CCCGCGGGTGGTGAAGCGCAAGCTGTCGAACTACAAGCGCAAGCGGCCGGAGCATGCCCATTTGCCTCAGCCCCGTGGGCCGTATCGCGAGGCGCTGAGGCTTATTTGAAAGGTATTGCGTCAAGGCCCCTCGCGTACGCTCGGGGCGACATCGTTTCGACGTCGGGTGCGGTTTCGACACACGGCCTAGTGCCCCCAGTGCGGGGCCTGTTCGAGCGCGTCGCTCTGGGTGATGTTCAGGCGTTCGCCGGTGACGAGGTCCAAGGTGAAGAGGTCCCAGCCCTGGTCACGGTTCGAGTAAAAGACGAGGTGGCGGCCCGAAGGGGCAAAGGAGGCGCCATGGTCGTCGGCGTAGACGTCCTGGCTGAGATTGCGTAGCTCGGAGCCATCGAGGCGGGCCATGAGGATCTCCATGTTGCCGTCGCGGTAGCTCTCCCACGCCAGGAACGCCCCGTCGGGCGACCACACGGGGGATTGGTCGGTGGCCGCGTCGTTGGTAAAGCGGATCGGCTCGTTGCCGTCGGCCTCCATGACATAGATCTCGAGGTTGGCATCGCGGTCGGAGACAAAGGCGATGCGCTCGCCATCGGGCGACCAGGACGGCGAATAGTCCGCGGCGGGGTTGTCCGTCAGCCGGCGCACGTGGGAGCCGTCCGCGCGCATGACGTGGATCTCCCAGTTCCCCTCTCGGAAGGAGGCAAAGGCGATCTCGCGTCCGTCGGGCGACCAGCAGGGCGTCCAGTCGTCGGCGGGATGGTTCGTGAGGTTGCGCGCATCCGACCCGTCGGCGTTCATCACATAGATCTCGCGATTCCCGTCGCGGTCGGAGACAAAGGCGATGCGCCGGCCATCCGGCGACCACACCGGCAGGACGTCGTCGTGGGCTCCCTCCGTCAGGCGCGTGGGCTCACTGCCATCAGCCTCCAGCACCCAGAGGTCCCACGGATCGTCGCGCGTTTCCCGGGCGGCGTAGACGATGCGTCCCTGGGGGCTGGCCTCCCCGGCGACGAGGCCCAAGGTCGGCGTAGCGGCCGGGTCGAGAGTCGGTGTCGGCGCCCCGGCCGTCCACACAGAGCCGGCCTCGCGCGAGCGCCACACGTAGCCGATGAGCGCGACGAGCCCGATGGCAACCATCCAGAGGCCGATACCGATCCAGTCGACGGGCTTGTGTCGCTCCGGCGTCTGTCGGCGCACGCGCGCCCGGCGGTAACGCCGCACCTCGCGCACGACGGCCGACAGGTTCTTGTGCTCGATCAACCAGCGACGAAAGAGATCGGTGCGGGTGCGGTAGGTCTCGCCGCCCAAGCGTTCGAGCACCCCCGCCGCCTCGAGCTCCCGCAGGGCCTCCTGCACATGCTCGGGGGGGATGAGGACGCGCGTCTGGCGAAAGAAGGTGACGACGTCCCGGGCCGAGGGCACGCCGTGTGTGCCCCGGAGCTCGGCGATGGCGCAGAGCGTCAGCTTGGCGGCCGGGCTACTCCGCTCCCAGAGCAGCTGGAAGTAGGGTGCTCTCGCCGCCTGTACGCGATCGAGGACCTGATCGACCTCGGGCCGGCCCACCCAGCCGTACGTGACGCGTTCCTCAAAGAGGACGTAGCCAAAGAGCTGGAGGAAATAGGGGTGCCCCCCGGAGAGGCGCTGGATGTGATAGACCGCCTCATAGCTGTAGGCGATGGTACCCCGTACCGGCACCATCAGCAGGTCCTCCGCCTCCTCATCGTGGAGCGGCCCGAGCACGATCTCGTTGTCGCGAATCGGCGCCAACTCGCCCCCCTCGGGCGGCAGCGGGTTGCCGTTGACCATGAGGATGATCGCCAGCCGTCCGTCGTCCACCAGCAGGCGCTGCAAGAGCTCGATGCCGGCGCGTGCCGGTGGCTGGGAGAGGAGGTTCGCCGCCGGCAAGGCATCGATGCACACCACGCGGACGCGCCCCTCGGGGTCGGCGGGGAAGGCGCGCAGCACCTCCGTCATGGCGGCCTCGGGATGCCGCAGGAAATCGACGCGCCGCAGGACGGGTTGATCGACGGCCCGGGCCAGCGCGGCGGCGATCTGCCACAGCAGCTCGCCCATGGAGGCCGGCAGCGTCCAGTTGAGCACCTCCCCCGTCTGGGGATCGGGCACCGACAGGTCCACGCGCTGCACGTGGTAGCGCTCACCGAGACGGCTGGGGAGTTGGTTCGCGAAGGACGTCTTGCCGATCCGGGGTTGCCCGAACACGAGCACGAGGCGCTCGCCATCCAGCAGGAGGCGGCCCAGCTGGACGAGTTCCTTGTCACGCCCGAAAAAGAGATCCTGATCGGTGAGGGGCCGGTCGACGATATGGGGGTTTCTCACCGTGCCGGAAGACTCCTAGCCCTGATAGAGGATGCGGCCGCAGCCCTCGCAGGTAACGACCTGATTGCCCGCAGTGACCACCTGCACCTTGTGACTGGGCTGCGTCACCCGGCACGTCTGGCAGATGCGATCGCGCAGCGGCGACAGGGCCTGGCCGCCCTTTTTCGCCCGCAGCTCGTCATAGAGGCGTAGCGCGGCGCTGTCGAGCTGTGCGCGGAGCTGGGCGCGCTCATCCTGGATCGCTTTGAGCCGTGTGCGCAACGCGCGGTATTCCTCCAGCAGCGCGCCCCGTTCGCGCGCCCAGTCCTCCTCAAAGGCCTGCAGCGCCGCCGCGTCGCGCTCTGCTTCGTCCGTCAGCTCCTCGACGCGTGCCATCGCCTCGAGGACGGCATCCTCGAGGGCGGTGGCGCGCCGGCGCAGCCCGTCGAGGTCGCGGTGGAGGTTCTCGAGCTCTTTTGGCGAGGTGACGCGCCCACTGTAGAGCGCATGCTCCGTCTCGCGCGCTCTCTCCTGCACGGAGGTGAACTCGAGCTCGCCATCGCGCAGCCGGTGTCGCATGGCAGCCAGCTCATCGGCCAACGCTTGGTGGGAGCGGCGCCGCTCCTCCAGCGGGGACTGATCGCCCAAGTGGGCGCTCACCACCTGATACCGCTGGGCCTTGAGGTCCCATTCCTGGTCAATGCTCTGGAGGTGCTGGAGCATGTCGATTAGGCTCATCCTGGCGCCTCCTGCCTGCCACACGTGGCCGCAGTATAGCACACGGGGGGGAGAGGACCAAGTACCCGCATTGACACCCCTGCCCCCGACCGTATAATCCCCTTACCCTTCTGGCAAGTGCAGGCAGACTGTGAATCGCCCTTCTCGACGCGTACGCCCACCGTGGCTCGACATCGCCCTCATCACCGCCGTGGCGGCCGCCTTGCGGCTGGTCGCCATCGGTGAGCTGCCACCGGGCCTCTATCGCGACGAGGCATTCAACGGGCTCGATGCCCTGGGGGTGCTGGACGGGCGATGCCCCCTCTTTTTCGCGGCGAACAACGGTCGCGAGCCGCTGTTCATCTACCTGGCGGCGGGGGCCATCGGCCTGCTGGGGCGCACGCCCGCCGCGCTGCGGCTGGTATCCGCCGTGG
>DUUT01000089.1 GCA_012841405.1 Chloroflexota bacterium | reverse complement strand
GTCTGGTGGCGTGTCGGTCATCCACCCCGACATCCTCACCTCTGGCGGCATCCTGGAGAACAAAAAGATCGGCGACCTCGCCCAGGACTATGGCGTCGCCATGGCCATCCACATGGCTGAGTCGCCCATCGCCTGCATGGCGGCGGTCCACAGTGCCGCGGCTACGGAGAATTTCCTTGCGCTGGAGAACCACTCGGTGGACATCCCCTGGTGGAACGAGTTGGTGACCGGCCTGCCGAATCCCATCGTGCAGGATGGCTACATCGAGGTACCGGACAAGCCGGGCCTGGGGATCGATGAGCTGAACGACGAGGTCATCAAGCAGCACCTCGACCCGAACGATCCAGGGCTGTGGGAGCCCACCGACGAGTGGAACGACGACTATTCCAACGACCGGCTCTGGAGCTAGTCTCGCACTCGGCACGTCCATAGAGACGCACACGAAAACGGGCGCTGTCGCAACGGCGCCCGTTCGTCTGTACCGTCACCATACGCGTCAGCTCGGCCGCCGCCGATGGAAGAGCCGATCATACACCGCCGCCGCTGCCGCGATGGCGTCCTGCCGGCGCCCTGCGAGCACCGCCTCGCGCGCCTCACAGAACTGCTCGCGACACTCACCCAACACCTCAGCGTCCACCTCCGCGCTGGACATCATCTGCTCTACCACCAGGAGCAGCTCGTCAACGAGGTCATAGTCCAGGTACTGCAGGCCACTGTAGTAGGTCACTTTGTCAGCGAGCCCAACAAAGGGCTGGGGTGACGCTGCCGCCGTCAACACCTCGCGCCCCCGCTGATAGCAGGTGTCCAGCGCGTCATCATAGTTGAACCGCGACACGGCGATCGGATCGATGGGCCGGTAGCCCCGGAAGAAGTAGAACCCATACATCGATTGGAGCGCCACCACCTGCCCCATCCCCGAGCCGCCGGCTAGTGAGATGCCGAATCCCGACTTGCCGCCGACCCGTGACACGTCGGCAACGTTATGCAGGTAATCGATATAGTCACGCATCAGCCCGGTGACGTCCTTGTAGAACACTGGCGAGGCCAGCACGATGGCGTCGGCCTCGGCAGAGAGCCGATCCAAGGTTTCATCGCGGTCGTGCACCGAGCGCGGCCATGGCTGGATAGCATAGTCGATCAGATCGACCTGTTGCACCTCTGCCCCTGCCGCTTTGGCGCCCTCCAGCGCTCGCGCCAGTAGCCGTGTCGTCAGCCCTTTTTTGTTGGGGCTTCCCATAACACCCAAGACAAACATGACCCCAGACCTCCTCGTATGGATGTGAAGGGGCGAGGCACACTCCCCCATGAACGTGGTGTCCGTCAGTATAGGCGGGGCGGAGTCGCAGGCCAAGGGCGCCCCGCAGGGTCCTCCATCGGTGCCAGAGTGTGCAGAATGGCGGCACCGTGCGCGTGGCCACACCGCGGCCGACCGGGCCTCCGCACCCCATTCCGCTCCGCAGTGCCGTGGGAGCCAATGGGTCCCTCGTCCCTTGTCCCCGACATATCTTCGCCCTATAATCGCCCTCGGTTCCTGGGCCATGGCAGGGCAAGAGTCTCGCGTGGCGCTCCGCTTCGAGCCGATCACCATGGGACCCCTCACGTTACGCAACCGCACGGCCGCCCCCCAGCCCGGTGCGCCACGCCGGCCGCCACCAGCGTTCGCCGCGCGCTGGGCCAACGTATTCCGAACAGCACGAGTGTATACGCTAGGAGGGTCAATGATGATCAAGCTGCGGTTGAATCAACTTGGCGACACACGTGAGGGACACTTTCTCGCCGGGTTTCTCGAGGGAGCGTACCTGTGCCAGGGAGGGCTGAGCTTTAAGGGCCCCAACGTACGCACCCACACGAACGACGGTCCCGGGGGAAGCGACGTTCATGTGCACGAGGATGACTGCGAGGCCTTTGTCATCCTGCAGGGCAAGGCCATCATGGAGCTGAACGGCGTCAAGCACCCCATGGTCACCGGCGATGTCTTTATTGTCGAGCCAGGCGAAGATCACCACCTCATCTCGGATCCCGAAGACCCCTGCGTCAACCTCTGGCTGCACGCCGGCCCCAGGCGCCATCCGGACCAGGGCGCGTAACCGAACTGCCCATCGGTGTGGTGTGGGGCGCCCCACCCCACACCGATGGCCGCTCCGTTTGCCCCCCGTCCCGCCATCCAATACACTTGGGCATCGACGTGCGCACACGGCGGCCACACGGCGGCCGCCTCATTCGGGATGGGAACGAACCATGGGCACTATGACTGCAGCCCCCCCGTCAGCCGCCACCTACAACATCGACCTGGATGACCTGCGCCAGAAACAGACGGCGGCTTCGGCACTCGGCCTGATGTTTGTCAGCGCGCTCGCCCTCCTGTTGTCGCTGCCCGGTGGATACTTGCACGACACGTGGGCCCAAGTGGCCCTCCTCACGCTATTCCTGGAAGCGTTTGCCGCCCTGGTACTGCGTTCCTCACACCCGGCGCTGTCATATGCCGTGCTCCTCATCGGCCCACCAATGAGCCTCGCCCTGGCCTTGATGCAGGTCAACCTGCCCGCGGCGCCCGTGTTCGCCATCATCATCGTGATGGTGAACTCGATCATCCACCCGGCGCTTGGTTTCGGGTCGGCCCTGCTGCATACGCTCTCCATCCTGCTGCTGGCACCCCACGACGGCATCGCCATCGCCTCGCTTTGCTCCCTGTGGTTGTCCGCAGGGCTCGGCTGGCTCACCTCTCTGGCGCCACGGACCTTTCTCGACTGGGCATGGAAGAGCCAGCAGGATACCATCCGCCTGCTGGGTGAGCTCCGCGGGCGCCAGGCGGATCTGAACCGCACCTTGGCCGCCCTCACCGAGGCATCGCGGCGCCTCCAGCGTACAGGGCACGAGCTCGCCATCGCCCGACTGCGCGCCGAGGAAGCGCGGCAACTGAAGGAGCAGTTCGCCGCCAACATCAGCCACGAGCTGCGCACGCCGCTCAACCTCATTGTCGGCTTTTCCGAGATGATGTACTTCTCTCCCGACGTCTATGGCGATATGGAGTGGCCCAGCACGCTGCGCCGCGACGTCCGCCAGATCTACCAGAGCAGCCGCCAGCTCCTCGAGCTGGTGGATGACGTGCTCGACCTGGCGCGCATCGACGCCTCTGGTATGCCCGTGCGCCGCGAGCGTTCCGACCTGGGCGAGGTACTCCGCGAGGCGGTGAACACCATCGGCGATCTCATTCGCGGCCGTGACTTGGAGCTCCATCTACAGATCCCCGACAACCTGCCGATGCTGTCCATCGACCGCACCCGCATTCGCCAGGTGCTCCTCAACCTGCTGAACAACGCCGCGCGCTTTACCGAGCAGGGGTCCATCACCGTGTCGGCAGAGATGGGCGAGGGCGAAATCGTGGTGAGCGTGCGCGACACGGGCATCGGCATGGCACCGCACGAGCTGGTGCGCGTGTTCGACGAGTTCCACCAGGTGGATATGTCATTGCGCCGACACCGCGAGGGCTCGGGATTGGGGCTCGCCATCAGCAAGCGCTTTGTCGAGCTGCACGAGGGGCGCATCTGGGCAGAGAGCACCCCCGGCGAGGGGAGCACCTTCCGCTTCTCCCTCCCCCTGCCCGGGCGCGAGCCTTCCGTCGGTAGGCTGGTGGCGCCTCGGCGCATCTCGACTCGCGCCGCAGGCGAAGAGCAGCCCTCCATCGTCGTCGTCGATCGCGATCAAGCCGTCAGTGGCGTCGTCCACCGCTACCTTCCTCAATACCACGTGCTACAGGCCGACACGGTGGAAGAAGGCGGCGCCCTGGTACACGAGTGGCACCCCCGAGCGCTCGTGGTGAACGTCCCACCCGAGAACAATGCCCAGGCCAGCAGCCTCCACGACGCCCTGCGCGTCGTGCCTCCCGGTGTCCCGGTGATCACCTGCTCCGTTCCGAGCCAGGCATGGCTGGCCTCTGGCGCGGGCGTGTGGGATTGTCTCACGAAACCGGTGACCCGCGATCAGATTATGGAGGTGTTGCACGAGCTCGAGCCCGTGCGCGACGTGCTGATCGCTGATGACGATCGAGGCTTTACACAGATGGTGGCGCGGTTCCTGCAGGCTGCCGACGAGGGCTACCGCGTTCGCTCGGCGTACGATGGCGCCGAGGCGCTCGCCGAGGCGCGCGCTGCACGCCCAGACGTTATCCTCTTGGACCTCATGATGCCGCACATGGACGGCTTTCAGTTCCTCGAGGAGCTCAAGTCAGATCCGGCGCTGCACGACGTGCCGGTTGTTGTCGTAACGGCCACCAGCTATGGGGAGGACCTCGTCGCGCGGCGGGGGAGCGCCGTCACCCTGCACCGGCACAAGGGCTTTAGCATCGGAGAGACCCTCAAGTATCTTCGCGCCCTGCTTGATCTGACAGAACCCGATTATGCGCCACGCAACGCCGCAGCACAGCCAGCAGCCGGGTTCGAGTGACCGGCTTGGCGAGGAACTCGGCAGCGCCTAGCGAAAAGGCCAGTTCGGGATCGTCCAAGACGGAGCACACGATGACGGGGATATCGCGCGTCGCTGGTCGGTTTTGCAATAGCTGCAGCACCTCCCAGCCGTCTCGTCGCGGCATCATCACATCGAGGATGATGAGGTCAGGTTGTTGCTCCTCCGCGAGGCGCAGCCCCTCCGCCCCATTCTGCGCACCGATGAGGCGGTAGCCCTGATCCGCCAGGTAGCGCTGGAAGAGCTCGAGTATCCCCGCGTTGTCGTCCACCACGAGGACCGTCGTCTCGCGGAGGCCGCCGAGCACCACCGTACAGCGCACGGTGCCGGTGGACAGCATCTCTGTACTGACCTCGCCGCCGAGATGCTGCGCGAGGCTCCTCGCCGCCGCCGGCGCCTCACTCGCGCGGTCGGCATCGGCGGCTGGGGTGTAGCGCACGTCAAATCGCGCCGCGCCGCCGCTTTCCTCCGCCGCGATGTACAGCACCGTGCCAGGGAGGCTGTTTTGCACCGCCCAGCTGAGCGTATTCACCAGCACCTGGCGCGCCAGCAACACATCTGTAAAGATGGTCTCCGCCCTCGCCTGACGCGACACCTCGACCATCACACCGCGCTGCTGACAGAGCGGGCGTACAGCCGCCACGGCGCCATCCACCAGCGCACCAATCCCCGCCGGTTCGGCGCTCGCCGCCAGCCGATCGAGTTCCGCCGCCAGCAGGGCGTCGCGCGTCATGGGGCGCCCCACGCTCTCGCCGTTCCCGCCCGCCCCGCCGCTGCGATCGGCGATCATGCGCGCGATCGTCCGTTCCGCCCGTCGCAGGTCGCGATAGAGCTGGCGCTCCGAGATGGCCAGCTCTCGCGCCGCCTCCTGCACCGTCATCCCCTCCACATAGTGCAGGTTCAGCACGCTGTAGGCACGCGCGCGTGCCGAACGGAAGGGTACCTCGGGCCCCGGGTTGAGCTCCTCGATCAGCTCGAGCATCAGCGTACGCAGCGTACGCATGCGCTCCCGGGCCCCCAGCCGATGGTTCGGCTGGAGATAGTCCATCAGCGGGTGGCGCTGAAGGTGAGCGCAATCGTAGAGATGATTCAGTACGTCCTGCACCATCGCACCGAGGTCTTCTGGCGTCACCGTGGCCCCCCCCTACCCTGATGAAGTGTCAGGTGGATGACAGGTTCGTGGCGTAAATGTATTGTCAAGTGAGACTCGGCCTGCTACAATAGATCATACTGCAAACCTTGTGTAGGCCCAAGTCGCGCCAGGGCCTCTGCAAGGTGCCACACGCACCGCTGCCGGGGCCATTACCAAGAGAAAGCACATGTCTGCCAACGGTTGTCAGCATGCTGCCCGTGCCTCGCGCTTGTTCCATAGCGCAGCCCAGGGTTCCCTCCCCGGGAACTCGGGCTCTCTTCGCGGTGCGAACCTGCTAGGCCACCCTAGCAGTGCGCGCAGCGTCCGTGCGCTGACGCCCAGTCCCCTTCTGAGTCGCTGTGTTCCTTCTTCGATGTGTTGCCTTTTCGTCGTTTGCTGTCGCCGCGTGAGCTCCTGTGGCTCTGCGGCGTCGACGTTTGGTAGCCGTTGCCGATAGGCGCCTATCTGCGGTGTTGTGTGTCCGGGAGACACCCAATCAAGGAGGGAGGAACGATGACCGTAGCTGTCCGGGAGAGAACGCCGGGGCTGGGCCTGGCTGGTGTGCTCAGTCGCATCCTCAAGCGCTCACCCACCGAGATTCGGGAGGCCACGTGGGGCATCATTTTTGTGTCCCCTTGGATCCTAGGCCTAATTCTGTTCACTCTAGGACCGATCTTTGCATCGCTGTACTTCAGTCTCTGCGAGTACGACATTCTGGGATCACCCAAGTTCATTGGCGTCGAGAACTATATCGCGGCCCTGAACCTTGGCCAGGTGATCCCCGGCTTTGAAGCCGTCAAGGGAGACCGCCTTACCTACACCGCCATCGGCAAGACGCTCATCTACGCCGGCGTGACGGTTCCCATCGGCACCATGGGCTCCCTGCTCCTGGCTATCCTGCTGAACCAGGGGCTAAAGGGCACGTATCTGTTCCGCACCATCTTTTTCATCCCGCACCTCATTCCCAGCATCGCCTCGGTGTATCTGTGGAAGTTCTTGATGCACCCCCGTATCGGCTTTGTCAACTCGTTCCTGGGCGCGTTCGGCATTCCAGGCCCAGGTTGGCTCAATGACCCCAAGTCAGCCATGGCTTCCGTTATCATTATCGGTCTATGGAGCAGCATCGGCGGAAACCGCATGCTCATCTTTCTCGCCGGGCTCCAAGGAGTGCCCCAGGAACTCTACGAGGCCGCCGAGCTGGACGGCGCCGGCTCCTGGCATCGTTTCTGGCATGTCACCCTGCCCATGATCTCACCGACGGTGCTGTTTAACGTGATCCTGGGCGTGATCGGTGCTCTGGCGGTATTCACGGTGGCCTTTGCAGGTACCAGGGGTGGCCCGAGCTATGCCACCTGGTTCTTTGCCCTGCACATCTATCGCCAGGCGTTCGAGTACTTCCGCATGGGGTACGGTTCGGCCCTGGCGTGGATCTATGCCGTCGGAGTGCTCACATTCACCTGGCTCCAGCTTCGCGCCTCGCGCAGCTGGGTGTTCTACGCCGGAGGGAACTAGATCATGGCAGAAATAGCCCTTGGCGGGAGAGGCACGGCACAGTTCGGCCGAACCATGTCGCAGCAGCGCCGCTTGAGCCGCACCTTGATGTACGTGCTCATGCTCTTTTTGCTGGCGCTGTTCGGCTTTCCACTCTACTACATGGTCATCGCTTCACTCATGACCCAAGCCGAGTCCTACGCTTGGCCGCCCCTCTTGTATCCCAAGTCCTGGGTGTTTGCCAACTATCCGGACATGTTGTCGCGCGTCCCATTCGTCCAGTGGTTCTGGAACACTGTGGTGATCGCCTTCTTCCAGGTCCTTGGCGCCACGGCATCCAGCACCGTCGTGGCCTATGGGTTCGCCCGTTTTCGCTTCCCGGGGCGCGGCGTCCTGTTCCTCATCACGCTGGGCACCATGATGTTCCCGGGGCAGATCACCCTGATCCCACAGTTCATCATGTTCCACCGACTGGGCTGGCTCAACACCTTCTATCCGCTGATCGTGCCCAGCTTTTTCGGGGGCGGCGCCTTTAACATCTTTTTAATGCGCCAGTTCATCATGCAACTGCCTCGCGAGTTCGATGAGGCGGCGCTGATCGATGGCGCCAGCTACCTGCGTACCTTTGTCAGTGTGCTCATGCCCCTCATCAAGCCCGCAGTGGCAACCGTCGCCATTATCGTCTTTATGAACAGCTGGAACCTGTTCTTGGAGCCGCTGATCTACCTCACGTCAAACAAGTACTTTACCCTGGCCGTGGGCTTGCGTTTCTGGGATGCGCAGCCGGCGCAGGGCGAGCTCACGCTCACACACTTGATGATGGCCATGTGTGTCCTCACCGCCGCGCCGTGCATCGTGCTCTTCTTTGCGGCCCAGCGTGTGTTCGTGCGTGGCATCGTCATGTCCGGTATCAAGGGATAGCGTGCGGCACATGGCGACGCCATCGCCATGGAACCGTCGCCCCGAAAGGAGGTGGTCGGAGCACAAAGCCCTGGCGTGATCGAGCGGGTATGGCACCATTCGTTATCATGCTACGAAGGGAGAAGAAGAATGTTCCGTGCACTGACTCGTCGCGAGTTGCTCCGTTGGGGAGCGTTGGGCGCCGGCGCCGTGGCACTCGCCGCGTGCGCCCCGAAGGAGCAGGCCCCTGCACCTAAGGAAGAAGCCCCCGAAGCCCAGCCTGCGGCGGAGGAGGCCAAGCCCGCCGCCGAGGGCGCCATCGTCCTTCGTTTCATGACCCGTCAGGGTGACGCTGGCATCCACATGCGCGAGTTCGGCAACCGCTACGCCGAGGAATCCGAGGGCAGGATCAAGGTCGAGTTCGAGGAGGCCCCCTGGGACGAGACCCCCAAGATCCTCGAGACCCAGCTCGTCTCCGGGACCATGGTCGACGCCACCTGGGGCGACACCGCCTGGTGGCCCAACATGGCCCGCCGTGGCGCCTACCTCGTCATCGAGGAGTACGTCGCTGAGGCTGGCATGAACCTCGACGACTGGTACAACGTCGAGTGGTTCCGCAAGTGGACCGACGGCCAGCTCAGCGGCCTCGGTGGCGCCGCCGGCTTCCACCCCGGCATCACCTTCTACAACCGCGAGTGGGTCCTCGAGGCCTGGGGCAAGGAGCCCACCGACGACTGGACCTTTGAGGACTATACCGAGTGCATCATTGCCTGCGCCAAGCTCAAGGGCGACGGCTACTTTGGCGGCAATGCCGACATCGGCGGCGGCCACGGCATGGACGGCTGGCTCGGCCCCTTCAACGGCGGCTTGCTCAGCCAGGATGGCACCGAGTCCATCTTTGCCGAGCCCGAGGCCCAGGAAGGCATCAAGTGGATCATCGATATGCTGGCCCAGAAGGCCCTGCCCACCCGTGAGGACCTCGTCGACGACCTCATGACCCTGTTCCTCAACGGGCGCCTGGCCACCTACACCAGCAACCCCGGTGCCTCCCAGGGCATGGCCGCCGGCTCGGCGGAGCAGGGCATCGACATGGGTGTGGTACTCTCGCCCAAGGGCCCGTCCGCCTTTGCCGATCCGCCCCAGCGCGGCTTTTGCCCCTACGCCAATACCTTTGGCTGCTACGCCAAGACCAAGTACCCGCGCGAGGCCTTTGGCCTCATCGCCCGCGTCACCAGCATCGAGTGTATGAAGTGGCTGTGCCTGACCACCGGCAAGCAGCCGGGGGCGCTGCTCTCCACCTGGTACGAGCCCGAAGTGGTGGACAAGTTCCCCTGGTTCCCCAAGTGCGCCGACGTCATGCGCACCATCACCGATTCCTTCTCCATGCCGGCCAACACGCGCTACAACGAGTGGCGCGATGTGGGCAACAACGAGATCCCGGCGCTGGTCTACGGGGACGTGGAGTACAACGACGCCAACGTGCAGGCGATCAACGATCACCTGCAGGAGGTGCTCGACCTCCCCGCTCCCTGACGCCTTTCGCCCGACCCGCGGCGAGCCCCAGCGGTCCGATACCGTGAGGGGTTCGCCGCTACACTGTCCGGTAGCGCATGGCGGCCAGTCCATTGGCCGCCATGCACCTCTGCTCCTCCTCTTCCGCAACACGATGCGGCGCGACAATGTTCATGGCTTAGCGCGCCGCGAGCTCAAGCTCGGCGCTCGCGTCGCCAAGCCCGCCTTCGCGGGCTGTACTCCCGTCGACGCAGGTAGACTTGGTCTCAGCGCCGGGTTTCAACCCGCGGCGGACGCTCGGTGGCGCGCCGTGCCCGCTGAACTCGGGATACACCCGCGCCGAAAGCCCAGAACCCTGGACACGTCATTTCGGCCGCTTGGTTTGGCGTTCTACACCTCCTGTGGTAGACTCTCTTTTCGCGACCTCGAGGACAGGAGGTAACACCCCATGCGTATCCACACGAGAATCCGCGCCCGCTAGCCTCGCGCCGTACGGTATATTCTGCCCGCGGCCCCTTCTGAGGCGCTCGCGACTGCAATCGCGCCAACCCTTCGCGCTTGTCCGCGCACACACCCTGTTCGTGCGCCCGCCACTATGAGGTAGTGCCCTATGGTCACCCTGCGTCGTTTGGCCGGCTATCTGCGGCCATTCCCGGGTTTGATCGTGCTCCTGTTTGTTGCCATGCTGGTGGCGCTCGCCACCCAGCTGATGCTGCCGCGTCTCCTCGGCATGGTGATCGACCGCGGCATCGGTAGTGGTTCCATGGAGGCCGTCGTGCGCTACTCGGCGCTCTTGATCGTCGTCGCCTTGACCCGCGGCGTGGGCCACTATGTGCAGGGGTACAGCCAGGAACGCATCGGCCAAGAAGTCATCCGTCGCTTGCGGCACGACCTGTTCGTTCGGCTGCAGCGCCTGTCGTTCACCTTTTACACCATCAACGCCACAGGCGACCTGATGTCGCGCCTGACGAGCGACGTCATGGCGATCATGGACTTTTTCGGGTTCGGCATGTCCGAGATGATTGCCTCTGGCCTGACGTTCATCGGCACGGTGACGATGCTGCTCCTCACCGACTGGCGGCTCGCCCTCGCTGTCGGCTCGCCCGTCCCGGTGCTCATGTTCTTTGCCTTCCGCTTTAGCAGCATCGTCGGTCCCGCCTGGGAGGCCATCCGCGAGGAGATGGGCAAGCTGACGACCACGCTACAAGAGAACGTCAGCGGTGTGCGCGTGGTCAAGTCCTTCGCCCGTCAGGATCTCGAGATCGACAAGTTTGCCGGCCGCAACATCGACACGCGTCAGGCCAACCTCACCCGCGCCGGCATCGAGTCGCGCACCTTCCCATTGTTGAGCTTTATCACCGGTTTTTGTTTCTTGGTACTGTATTGGTACGGTGGACGCCGCGTACTCGCTGGTGACATGAGTATCGGCACCTTCTTTTCCTTCAACTGGTACCTTTGGGGGCTGATCTGGCCCGTGCGGTTTCTCGGCTTTCTCATCAGCCTGGCGCGCAAGGCCATCGCCGCCGGTCCCCGCGTCTTTGGCATCCTCGATTCAGACCTCGAGATACCAGAGCGCCCGGACGCTGGCGACATGCCGCCCATACGCGGACACATCCGCTTCGAGGGGGTGCACTTTGCCTTTGAGGACGGCGACCAGACCCCCGTGCTCAAGGGGCTCAACCTCGAGATCGAGCCCGGGCAGGTCATCGCCGTGCTCGGCGGCACGGGCTCGGGCAAGTCATCCGTCATCAACCTGATCCCGCGGTTTTACGATCCCCAGCAAGGGCGCATCACCATCGACGGCATCGACATCCGCGATGTCACGCTGCGCAGCCTGCGCAAGCAGATCGGCATCGTGCCACAGGAGACGTTCCTGTTCTCCGATACGGTGCGCAACAACATCGCCTTTGGCCGGCCGGATGCCTCGCTGGACGAGGTCAAGGCGGCGGCGCACGCCGGCCAGGCCGCCGAGTTTATCGCCGAGCTCCCCAACGGCTATGATACCCGTGTGGGAGAACGCGGCACGGGCCTCTCGGGCGGTCAGAAACAGCGCATCGCCATCGCGCGGGCGCTGCTCACCGATCCACGCATCCTGATCCTGGATGAGGCCACCTCGAGCGTTGACGCCGAGACCGAGTACGCGCTGCAGGTGGCGCTGCAGGAGCTGATGCGCAACCGCACAAGCATCGTAATCGCGCAGCGCCTCTCGACAGTCCAGAATGCCGACAAGGTCGTCGTCCTGAAGGATGGCCAGGTCGTCGAGGAAGGCACGCACGCCGAGCTCCTGCAGCGCGGCGGGGAGTACACGCGCATCTACAACCTGCAGCTCCGCCCGCAGCAGGACATCGCCTCGCCTGCCGCCTCCTGAGGCACCACGGTCAACGCCGCACGACACACGCATTTCCGGGGTCGCCCCGGTTCTCTGAAGGAGTTGCCTGATGGCTAGCGACCAGTACGAGGAGATGGACGAAGTCGCTCAGCGTCCCTTCAACTATGCCTATCTCAAGCGCATGATGGGCTACACGCGCGCCTACCGCCGCGAGCTGGTCACCGTCACCGCCGTGATGGTGGTGGCCAGCATGGCGCGCCTCATCGAGCCGTACTTGATGCGTACCGCCATCGACGAGGGCATCGTCGCGGGCAATCTGCGTGTCATCAACCGGATGGCCATCCTGTGGCTCGTCTTTCAGCTCGTCGGGGCCGCAGGGGACTATGTACGCATCCACATGCTGAACCGCACGGGGCAAGGCATGTTGTTCGACCTGCGCCAGCAGCTGTTCACCCATATCCAGTGGCTGTCGCTGCGCTTTTACGACGGGCGGCCGGTGGGCCGGATCATCTCTCGCGTGACGAACGACGTCGAGGCCATCAATGATCTCATCAACACCGGCGTGGCCACCGTCGTCTCGCAGGTCGTGAGCCTCGTGGGCATCGTCGCCGTCATGTTTGCCCTCAACGTGCGCCTCGCCCTCATGGCCTTTGCGGTGGTCCCGGGGATGGTGTGGATCGTCGCGCGGCTGCGCCCGCGCATGGAGACCGCCTGGCGCAACGTGCGCCGGGCCAACTCGAACATCAGTGCAAACCTGAACGAGAACATCACCGGCATTCGCGTCACCCAGGCGTTCTGCCGCGAGCCGGAGAACATCCAGCAGTTCGACGAGCTCAACGATGCCTTCTACGATCGCTTCATGGATGCTATCAAGGTTGAGATCATCATCTGGCCGCTGGTGGACATCTTTGGCATGGTGGGCTCCGCCCTGGTGCTCTGGCTCGGTGCCTGGATGGTGCTCAACGGGGAACTGACCATCGGCTACGTCATGGCCTTTACCGACTATTTGATGCGCTTCTGGGAGCCGATCAGCGCCATCAGCCGCGTCTACAGCCGCGTGCTCAGCGCTATGGCCTCGGCCGAACGCATCTTTGAGTACTTGGATACGTTGCCCGAGATCGTCGAAGCCCCTGACGCCATCGTCCTGGACGACGTGCGCGGCCAGGTGCGCTTTGAGAACGTGAGCTTTCGCTACGATGACGGCGACCGCTATGTGCTCAACGACATCAGCTTTACCGCCGAGTCGGGCCAGACGGTGGCCCTCGTCGGCCCCACCGGCGCCGGCAAGACGAGCATCATCAACCTGCTGATGCGGTTCTACGATCCCCAGGAGGGGCGCGTGCTGATCGATGGCTATGACGTGCGCCATCTCCGTCTGGCCAGTCTGCGGTCGCACCTTGCCCTGGTGCTGCAGGATTCGTTCCTCTTCTCCGGGTCGATCGCCGAGAACATCCGCTACGGACGACTCGACGCCACCGATGAGGATATCGAACGCGTGGCCAAGGCCGTGCGCGTCGACCAGTTTGTGGAGCGCTTTGAGGATCGGTACGAGCACCAGGTGAATGAACGGGGAACGCGCCTGTCGGTGGGGCAGCGCCAGCTCATCTCGTTCGCACGCGCCTTGATCGCCAAGCCGCGGATCCTGATCCTCGACGAGGCCACCTCCAGCGTGGACACGCAGACGGAGCGCATGATCCAGGAGGCCATGGACGCGCTCCTCGAGGGGCGCACCGCCATCATCATCGCCCACCGCCTGAGCACCATCCAGCGCGCCGACTGCATCCACGTCATCGATCAAGGCCGCATCGTCGAGAGCGGCACGCATGACGAGCTGCTCGCCATGAACGGCCACTATGCCCAGCTCTATCGGCGCCAGTTCGCCACCTGGAACCTCGACGATATCCAGCCAGCGATGGTGGACGCCTGAGCGCGCACCACGGCGAGCGGCCGCCGCAGCACAGAGCACCCCCGGAGGGACACAACCTCCGGGGGTGTTTTCGGTACCTCTGGTGCTGGCGCCACCGCTGCAGCGCAACGGTGGGTACGTGCTAGGTAGTGTGTGGAAAAAGGGCCACAGCGTCGTTCTGAGCGTGGCGAGACACCGTGTCGCTGGGCGTCAAGACCCCTCGGTGACGCTCAGGGCGACATCGTTTCGACACCGGGCGCATTTGTGAGACACGCCCTAGCCCAGCGCCGCGGTGATAGGTGCGTCCAGATCGACGCGCTCAGCCGCCACCTCGAGGTTCTCCGCGATCAGGATCGTGGCCTCCTTCGCCAGGGCCAGGTTCCCGTGCCACACGCCACGCCCCACACTCACGGGGCGGTCGAGGAGAAAGGCACGCATCCCCTGCGGCTGTTCCCCTGGCGCGGCGACCAGAATGACCGACGCCCCGCGCACGGGCGCGAACAGCTCTTCCGTATCGGGGTGCTGCTCCACGCGCTCGACGACTCGCGACGTCACCTGGAGGACGGCCAAGCGCCACCCGGTGGGCGCTTCCGAGCGCATCAGGATGTGGAAGGGGCGCCCACTGGCCTCCAACTCTGGCCCCCAGTCGATAACAGTGCCAAACGGCGCAAACGCCTCAGGCGTGATGATCTCTAACGGCAACGATCCTGGTGTCATGGTGCCCCCTCGCATGGGTGGATCCTCGGTACCGTGCGCAACGGCGCCGGGGCATTATCGCCGGTGTGCTCCCGCCTGGCAAGCCATCGTAGGGCACATCGGCTCAGCCCTGAGGCGTCGGCGTCGCTTCGCTATCTGGCGTAGGTATTTGCTCCACCGTAGGCGTCGGCGTTGGCCGCACCGGCGGCTCGTCGAGATAGCGCTCCACGTTCGTCCCCAGCGCGAGCGAGATCACGTACACCGTCGGCTCTCCCTCGGCCTGCGCATAGAACCCGGAGCCGCCCACGTTCCGCGTGCCGAGTAGCACCGCCGGTGAGCTGCCATCCTCCAGCTCTACCACCACCCGCATGGCGGGCGGATCCAAGCCATAGTCCGAGAGGGACGCCACCGTCTCCGTCAGCGCGCGACGCGGCGTCAGATCGGCCAGATCCTCCAGCAGGAGCACCACCTTGCCCTGATCCGCTTCCCCTTCCACCGGGGCGCTGATGTGCCATAGGCCATCGTCCCGATAGACAAACTCGGTGTAGCGCCCATCGAACAGGCTCTCGATGCGCACCAAGCGCGCATCGGCAGGGGCAAAGCGAAGCAGTGGCGGCAACGTCGTGGGCGCCGGCGTGGCACCGTCCACAGCCGCCGACGGCGCGTTGCGCTCCACCAGGAGCACGTAGGCGGCCAGGGCAATCAGGATGGCCAAGAGAACCAGCGTTCCCCGAAACCTCATCTTAGCGTCGCCTCCACCACACCATGCCCCCCGCCGCCAGCACGATGAGTGGTACAAACAGCACGTTGGAATAGATGATCGCCCGTGCCTGTGGCGGTGTGAGCACCACCTGACGCAGCTCGGGCTGTTTGGGCCGAATCGATATGAGGGCATCCTCCTCGGCCAACCAGCCTACCGCGTTCATGAACAGGTCCAGGTTGCCAATGTTGCCACGTACTCGGGTCAGCACGCTATCGGAGCAAAAGTCGGCATCGCCGACCACCACGAGGCGGCCCTTGCCACTGTCCGTCGTGGTAGGTTCGATCACCGCCGCCAGGCCCACCGGCCCGCCGGTGTCGGCATCATCGAGGGCAACCTGCTCCTCCAGATAGCGCGTCTCGGCCCAGCCCGATGGGCTGGACGAGGCGAGCAGCTGCGCCGTCCACCCCTCAGGGACCGGGTCCATCAGCGCAATCGATCGCGCCGTGGGGAAGAAGGAGGTAAAGCCCGCAAGATCCTTGGTGATCTGGTGATAGGCATAGCTATCCACCAACGGCGCGGCCATATCGCCAAAGAAGGAGCGCATGGGATCGATGACCAGGTCGTCGGTGAGGGTCACGCCGTACTCCTCCAGCAGCCCGCCGAGGACACCATCGACGCCCGGCTCGATCATGGCCAACACACCGACCCCCTCATCGATAAATGCGCGCAGCCGGTCGACCTCCTCGTCCGACAGGGGCTTGCGCGGGTCGGCAATCACGAGGACATCCATGTCACTCGGCACCGTGTCCGTCACCGCCAGGTTGAACGTGTTCACGGAATAGTTCTCGTTCCTCAGGACCTCGGCAACCTGGTAGAGGCTTCGCTCGCCCGATTCTTCGATGCTGCGTTCCTGGTGACCGGTAAGAAAGTAGACGCCCTTGATGCGATCGCTGCTCGCCCGGAGCAGGGCGCTGGTCAGATCCTGTTCCTGCGTGCCAAAGCAGAACTCGCGCCGCTCGCCACGCTCAAAGATGATCACGCCGTCGCGGCTGACCTGGTACTCCATGGCGCGCCGCGGCTCGAGGTCCGGATCGATGAACTCGTAGGTCAGCTTCGGGGAGCGCAGCGCGTACTCCTGGATGAGATCGTTCACTTGCATGCGGTTATAGTGTCCAGGGGTGAAAAAGAGGGTGACGTGCACCGGCTCCTCGAGCGATTCGAGGATCTGCAGCGTTTGCTCCGAGAGCGAGAACTGCTGCTCGGCGGTGACATCGAACCGCAGGGGATGACGGGCCCCCAGGTAGTTGAGCAGCGCGAGGATGCCAACCAAGGCCACGGTGGCGACCAGCGCATTGCCGCCATAGCGGGCGCGCCTGCCCAGCAGCGCTGCCTTGGTGCGTGTGGGGTTCAGCAGCACGGGCAGCAGCACGAGCGCCGCGCCGAGCCCTGCAGCGATCTCGATCCACAGGGTCGCCGTGCCCAACACCAGCATCGCCCCCAGGGATACGAGCACCACGATGGCGCCCACCAGGGCGCCCCAGTCGGCCAGTGGTAGGAGTCTTTGGCGCATGGTTACTTCCACCTCCTGGCCTCAAGTACGCGCGTACTAAGAAACAAGAAGAGCACCACGACGCTGATATAGTAGATAATGTGTCGCGTGTCGACGAGCCCACGCACAAAGTCAAAGTAGTGGTCGAAAACCGGCACATACGCCACCACGTCCTGCAGCCAGCCACCGACGAAATCCACCAGCGCACCGCTGAGCCACAGAAGCAGGGTGATGCCCATGCCCAACACCGCCGCTACCACCTGGTTCTGCGTGACTGAGGAGGCGAACACGCCGATGGCCAGCAGCGCGCTGCCCAGCAGCAAGAGACCCAGGTACCCTGAGAGCATGACGGGAATGTCGGGGTCGCCGATGCTGATGAGCACGATGCCAAAGTAGCCACTGAGGACGAGCATGAGGACAAATACCACCAGGCTGGCCAGGTACTTGCCGACCACCACCTCCCAATCGCGAACCGGCGAGGTGAGCAACAGCTCGATGGTACCCTGGCGCTGCTCATCGGCGAGGAGCCGCATGGTGAGGACCTGCGTCACCAGCACGAGGAACAGCAGGATCACCCCATGGACGAGCACGTAGCGCATCGTCGCCTCACGCGAGTAGTACAGGATAAACCCCGCCATGCCCCCGAACACCGCCAGGTAGATCGCCGCAACCACATAGGCGATGGGCGAGGCCAGGTAGGCGCCGAGCTCACGCCGAGCCACATGGTACACGTTACGCATCAGGCCACCTCCTCGGCCAGCGCCTCACCCTCGCCCTGCGAGGTCTCGGCGGCCTCATCGGTGGTAAGCTGAATGAACACCTCCTCCAAGCTCATGGAGGCAGAGCGCATCTCGAGCAATCCCCAGCCCCGATGCACCGCCATCGCCGCCAGTTCGGGGCGGGGATCGTTGGGGCCGTCACACACCACCTCGTATCCATCGGACCCGATGGGCGTCACCAGGCGCACCCCCGCAACGCCGGCCAGCATCTCGGCGGCCTCGGGCGCCGCCTGCGCCAACTGCAGCTGCACGCGGGTGCCGCCCTGCAGGCTCGAGGTGAGGCGCTCGGGTGTGTCCTCGGCCACGATGCGACCACGGTTGATGATCAACACCCGCTGGCACACCTGGCTCACCTCGGGGAGGATGTGCGTGCTGAGGATGATGGTGCGCTCACCCCCCAGCCCCTTGATCAACTCGCGCACGGAGAGAATCTGCCGCGGATCGAGACCGATCGTTGGCTCGTCGAGGACGAGCACGTCGGGGTCATGCACCAGCGCCTGGGCGAGGCCGACACGCTGCCGATAGCCCTTGGACAGCTTGGAGATGTGCCGCTGCGACACGTCGCCGATGTCGCACGCCTCCAGAACGCGATCGACGGCGCGCCGCCGATTGCCCACGCGCCGGATAGAGGCGCAAAAGTCGAGATAGTCGTAGACGGTCATCTCTCCGTACAGCGGCGCCGTCTCGGGCAGGTAGCCAATCCGCCGGCGCGCCTCTAACGACTGCTCCACGACATCGTATCCCGCAACCGACACGCTCCCGGCGGTCGGCGGCATATAGCCGGTGAGAATACGCATGGTGGTCGTCTTTCCGGCGCCGTTCGGGCCCAGGAAACCGAGAATCTCGCCCTCGTTCACCGAGAACGACAGGCCATCCAGCGCCCGCACCGTGCCGTACTCTTTGGTTAGGCCTTGCACGGCAATCATGATGCAACCTCCTCATGCGGCCGAGACATCGCGGCCGCGCCTCGGTACGCGCCGCCCAATAGCGCATACTGCAGTATTCTGCTGTATACACCCTTTGGCGGCCGTCATGGCGATCAAGCGCCAACCAGCAACTATACGAGGCTCTGCGGCTATGTCAAGGTCTGGCCATCAGGCCCAGCAGATCCGCCGCAGCCGCGGAGGAGGAGAGCAGCAGGATGGAAGCAGCGTACGAGAGACGGAGACCGCGGGCGCCGTTGCATCCTGCCGAGCCCCGGCGTATCATGGGGCACCACCACCACCGGAGGTTACCATGGCCGACTACCGTCGAGGCGAGGGACGCTTCGGCGCCGATCTCTCGGCGCGCGAGCGTTTTCACCGGGTGATGCACTACCAGGAGGTCGACTATGTGTCGCACCTCGAGTTCGGTTATTGGGACGAGCTCAAGCAGGACTGGTTGCGCGCGGGGCATCTGCCGGCCGAGTTCCAGCGGCCCGACGGCCTGATCCCCGACCGTCTCGTGGAGGAGTACTTTGGCGTCGAGCAGTTCGAAACGTTCGACGCCCGCGTCGGCGCCTTCCCCCTGCGGCCGCACGAGATCATTGAGCAGACGGAGGACCGGATCACCTATCGCGATGGCTTGGGCGTCATTCGCCGCGAGCAGACGAGCGGCACGCGCACCATTCCCCATTTCGTCGCGTTTCCCATCCGCGACCGCCAGAGCTGGGAGGCTTTTCGCGACGAGTTCCTCGATATCGACCATCCCGCCCGCATCATCCCCGAGGAAGAGCTGGCCGCCAAGGAGGGGATGAGCCGCACCACGACGAACCCCGTGTCGGTGTACTTTGGCTCCTTCATCGGCTGGGTGCGTGACTGGGTGGGGTTTGAGCAGCTCGCGTTCATGTCCGTCGATGACCCCGACCTCCTAGAGGAGATGGTGGCGCACCTCGCAACCATGCTGCTGGCGCTCCTCCCGCCCGTCCTCGAACGGGGTCGCTTTGACGCCGCCGCCGGTTGGGAGGACATCTGCTTCAACAGCGGGCCGATCCTCAACCCGCGATTCTTTGCCGAGCGCATCATGCCCCACATGCGCCCGGTGATGCGCCTCCTCCGGCAGCACGGCATCGATGTCATCTGGACCGACTGCGACGGCAACATCCTCAAGCTGATCCCCCTGTGGCTCGACGTGGGGCTCAACTGCATGTTCCCTCTCGAGGTGAACCCCGGGAATGACCCCGTGGCGCTCAAGAAAGAGTACGGCCGCGATTTGCTCATCCGCGGCGGCTTTGACAAGCTCGTTCTCCACGAAGGGCGTGAGGCGATCCTGGCGGAGCTCAAGCGCCTCGAGCCGGCCGTCGCTGAGGGCGGGTTCATCCCTCATATCGACCACCGCTGCCCGGGTCAGGTGTCATTTGACACCTACTGCTACTACATCTGGGAAAAGTGCCACATGCTCGGTTGGCCCGAGCACAAGATCAAAGAGTTCCCGGCGCTCCGCGGGTGGAAGCCGTAGCGGCGCGGTGAGCGCACACTGAGCGTGCCGAGCAGCGAGCGACCGACGGATAACGAACACGGCGCCCTGGCCCACTGGACCGGAGCGCCGTGTTTCCTTGTGCGCCCAAGAGCGCGCCTAGCTACCTACGCCCGCTGCACCGCCACCGGCGCGCACTCGCGCGGTACACGCCGCACATAGTTCACCAGCGGCGGGCCCATCCGATCAAAGGCGATCTCGACGCGATCGCCGTCCTGCAACGGGGCACGGTGACCGAAGGAGAGCTTCATCGTGCCGAAAAAGTGGAGGTGCACATCTCCCGGGACGCGGAACTGGGCGTACTTGAAGTGGTGATCCTCCAGATTGGCCAGGCTGTGGTTCATGTGCGCCTCGCCCGTCAAGAGCTCGCCCGAGTCGTACAGCACCTCGTCGCCGCGGGTGATCCGGCAGACGCCGCGCACGTCGTGGAATGGCTCGTCGGTAACCAGCTCGGGCCCGAGCGCGCAGTCGCGCAGCTTGGAGTGCGCCAGATAGAGATAGTTCACGCGCTCAAAGGCGTGGTCGGCCCACTCGTTGCCGATAGCGAACCCCAGCCGGTAGGGCACTCCATCGTCGTCGATGACATAGCACCCCACGATCTCGGGTTCCTCGCCACAGTCGTCGCTGTAGGCAGGCACCTCGAGATAATCGTTAGGCCCCCGCAGGATGTGGCCCGTCCCCTTGTAGAACCACTCCGGCGACACGCCGCGCACGCCGGGCTCCGGGCGCCCCCCGGCAAGCCCCATCTCGAACATCCGTTGCGAGTCCGTCTTGGGAGCCGCCGCAGCGGCGGCCTCCTTGTGCATGGTGTCGCGCTGCGCCATGCTACCGAGGTGCGTGAGGCCCGTCCCCGTGATGAGGCAATGGGCCGGATCGGGATGGTCTACCGGAGGGAGGAGCCACACCGCCCCCTCGCCCGGACGGCGCTGCAAGAGCGCGCCATAATCCACCTCCGCTCCCCGCGCACCCCCCATCGCATCGGACACGAGCGCATCGAGGGTCGTGCCCGCCCGTCGGGCCGCACGGAATATATCGAGCACGCAGCGCCACGTTGGCTGCACCGCCGTCACGTCACAGACCGTGCTACCCTCAACCACGCCGACGCGCCGCCCGCGCGCGGCATCCATCATCTGCACAAGCCGCATATCGCCACCGCCCTCTGGTTATGTTGTCTTGGGATTGCCGGCCGGCGCTCGCGTGCCCTCGGCGGCGACGACCGCCGCTTCCTCTTGCACCGCTGGCGCCCCCACGCGAACGAACGCCGCCACCAATGCCGACATGACCGCAAAGATGCTGGCCGTCGCCAGGAACGTGCTCGACATGCCCCAGGTGTTCGATACCGCCGCGCCCACCATGGGGCCCACCGCGCGCCCACCAGCCTGGGCGCTGTGCGAGAACCCATACACCGCGCCGCGATGCGACGGCACCGTGGCCTGCGCCAGCAGCGCGTTGGCAGTGGGCATCACCCCGCCCATAAAGATGCCCTGAATGGCCCGCAACACCATGAGCTGCTGCGGGGTGGTGACGAAGGACTGGGGCACGTGGATCAGTGCGACCCCGGTGACACAGGCGAACAGCACGGCCTTCTGGCCGATCTTGTCCGCCAGGCGCCCGAGAGCGACGGCCGATAGGCTCGAGCTGAACGCCGCAACGGAGGCCACCGTCCCCGCGATGGTGCCCAGGTTGGGCACATCGCCGACCAACGACTTGATATAGAGCGACAGCACCGGGCTCAGCACGGCTATCGCAAAGCTGTTGCCGGCCAACGTCAGGACGAGTATCAGCGTGTTGCGGTTGGCAATCGCCCTCAGAGACCCTCCCGTAGCGCGCTCCGCGCCGCCCGCAGGCCGTATCTGCCGCGGGGCACGCTCGCGCACAAACAAGATGACGGTGATCACCGAGAAGAGCATCAGGCTGGCAGACACAAAGAAAACGTTGCGGTAGCCGAGGTTGTCGGCCGCGATGCCGCCCACCAGCGGGCCGATGGACTGGCCAACGAACTGGGCCGTCTGCATGATGCCGAGGCTGCGCCCGAGGTGCTCCTCCGGCGTCTCCGTCGCCACCAGGGTAACCGCCGCCGCTACCGTGCCGGAAAAGCCGCCCTGGATTAGCCGCAGCACCACCAAATGCGTGGGAGATTGCGCCATTCCCATGAGGAAGGTAAAGAGGCAACCGGCAGCCGTCGCCCGAATCACCATCATACGGCGGCCATGGCGGTCGGCCAGCGTCCCCCAGATGGGCGAGGCGACCATCATCGCCAGCGCCGATCCGGTGTTAAACGCCGCTTGCCAGGAGATGGCTGCCTCGTAGGTGGGCACCCCGAGATCCATCATAAAGTAGGGCACGAAGGGATGGTATCCGGAGAACCCTATCATGGTGACGAGCTGCACCCCACACAGCACGATGAGGTTGCGTTTCCAGTGCGACATGACCGTAGCATCTCCTATTGGTCCCAAGGGGGCCGGGCGACTCGCGAGGGGATCACAGGCGAGAGGTTTCCTGGTAGCATATCCGCGAGAGACAACGTTGTCAACCCGGTGCGCACCTCGAGGGTGTGCGGTTCTCGGATGGGCGAACGCGCTCGGGAGCGGCTCGTCGCTGGCC
>DUUT01000088.1 GCA_012841405.1 Chloroflexota bacterium | reverse complement strand
CGGCATGGGCTGCGCATCCTGCAGCCCGCCAGCCTGCGCCGCGATCGTGAGGCGGTGGCGGCGCTGCGCGAGGCCGGCGCGGACGTCTTTGTGCTGGCCGCCTATGGCCAGATTCTGCGCCAGGAGGTGCTCGACATCCCGCCCCACGGCTGTATCGGCGTCCATGCCTCGCTCCTTCCCCGATGGCGCGGCGCGGCACCGATTGCCGCCGCCATCCTCCACTGTGAGACCGAGACAGGCGTCACCCTGATGCTGACGGACGCCGGCATGGATACGGGCGACATCATCGCGCAAGAGGCGATGCCCATCGCTGCCGATGATACCACTGAGACCCTCAGCGAACGCCTGGCGCATCTCGGCGCACGCATGGTCATCGATGCGCTGCCCGCTTGGCTAGCGGGAGAGATCGCGCCGCGGCCTCAGGATGACAGTCGGGCAACCATCGCGCCAATGATCTCTCGGGAGGACGCCCGGATCGATTGGGCCCGGTCTGCCCGCGAGATCGATTGTTTCATCCGCGCGTACACCCCGTGGCCCGGCGCCTATACGACGCTCAACGATCAGGTGCTCAAGGTGGTGCGCGCGCATCCAGCGGCCGATAGCGGCGGTGAGGCGTCGCCCGGTACAGTGGTGGCAATCGGCCGTGCGGTGGGCGTGCAGACCGGCGAGGGAGCGCTGGTGTTGGATACGGTACAGCTCGCGGGCCGCAAGGCGACGGATACGGCCGCATTCGCCCGTGGCCATCGAGGATTCGTGGGCAGTGTGCTCGGCGACAGTGGAGCGACGGGAGCCTAGATCGTGACGCGATCAATGGCTGTCGTCCATTTGGGGGTCGAGCCGTATGGCCCGGCGCTGGAGCTGCAGCGTCGGTTGGTGGCCCTCCGCCAGGAGGGTCGCATCGGCGACACGTTGCTGCTCTTGGAGCATGACCCCGTCATCACCCTGGGACGTCGTGCCGATCCAGGCCACATCCTGGCCTCCCCCGAGGCCCTCGCGCGGGCGGGCATCGCCGTGCACCGCGTCGAGCGTGGCGGCGACGTGACCTACCATGGCCCCGGGCAACTCGTGGGCTACCCCATCGTGCACCTGCCCAGCCTGGGCCTCGGCGCCAGCGACTATATGCATCACCTCGAGGACGTGCTGGCCGCTGCGCTCGCCGAGTGGGGGATCGCTACTCAGAGGCGCACCGGCGTCATCGGCGTGTGGGTCGGCGATAACAAGATCGCTGCGCTAGGGGTGCGGGTGAGCAAGGGGGTTACCTACCACGGGTTCGCCCTAAACGTGGCCCCCAACATGGACCACTGGGCCACCATCATCCCCTGTGGCATCACCGACGGCGGCGTTACCAGCATTTCTCAGGAGCTCGGTACTGCCCCCCCCATGGCCGGCGTCCGTACGCAGGTGGTGCGGCACTTTGGGGAGCGGTTTGGCGCTCGCATGTGTACCGTCACCCTGGAGGCGCTCCTCGCCGCGCCGCCAACCCACGCGGTGGCGGATTGATCATCGTGGGTGTCGACACGCGGAGCGACACCTCAACATTTGGGTAGAGGGAGATTCCATGGACACGACATCCACGGCACGGCGGCTGGCGCGGTTGCGCGCCATCATGGCAGCGATGGAGCTCGACGCGTTCGTCACGTCGCAGCCCCAGAACATGCGCTACTTGAGCGGCTTTACGGGTGGTGACGGCGTGGTGATCGTCAGCGCTGAGAGCGCCGTCCTAGCCACGGACTTTCGCTACTACGAACAGGTCGAGCGGGAGGCGCCGGCCTTTGCCCTCGCCAAGGTGACGGGCGCCATCCCACCGGTGCTGGCGTCGGTGTTGGGTGATATGCGGGCACGGAAAGTGGGATTCGAGGCGCACGCGGTAACCGTCGAGACGTTCGAGCAGTGGATGGTGGCCGCACCGGACGCCACGTGGGCGCTCACGACCGATCTGGTGGAGGGGCTGCGCCAGGAGAAGGATGCCGAAGAGCTCGCCGCCATCGAGGAGGCGGTGCGCATCGCCGACGAAGCGATGGTCCATCTCATGGAGTGGATCAAGCCGGGGGTTACCGAGCGGCAGGCGGCCTGGGAGGCCGAGGTCTATATGCGCACCCACGGCGCCGAAGCGCTTTCCTTCACCAGCATCATCGCCTCGGGGGAGCACGGCGCCATGGCACACGCCGTGACGACGGACCGCGTGATCGCGCCGGGGGATCCGCTGGTGATCGACATGGGCTGCGTGTACAACGGCTATTGCTCTGACCTCACGCGCTCGTTCTGCGTCGGTGAGGCCAGCGACGAATACCTCCGGATCTGGAACACGGTACTGGAGGCCCAGGAAGCCGCAGAGGAGGCCATTTACGGTGGGATGCCGGGTGTCGACGCCGATGCGGTAGCGCGCAAGATCATCTATGACGCGGGGTTTGAGGGCAAGTTCGGTCATGGGTTGGGACATGGCGTCGGCCTGGCCATCCACGAAAAGCCCCGTGCGTCAATGACCTCCACGGACATCCTTACGCCGGGGACCATCATCACCGTCGAGCCGGGCATCTATATACCCGGCTGGTGCGGCGTGCGCACGGAGGACATGGTGCTCGTGACGGAGGATGGGCGACGAGTGCTCACCACATCGCCCAAGCGCCCCACGATCTGACCGCCTGGGCTGCATTCCGCGTTCTCTTTGGTTTCGCTGTTGCGGCTCGTCTTCTTTCATGCTAGAATCGCCGCAGTAGCAGGTATTGTGTCGGCTTGCCGCGGCCGACATGGTAGTGCCCGGGTGGTGGCTGGGGCTCGGCCTCGGACACCATGTTGACAGCAACCACACCGATAATATCGAGGGAACACTATGGGCGACGGGCTACGGACGACGGTGCAACGCCTCGCAGTACCGCTGATCGTGAGCGGCCTAGTCGTGGGGATCCTGGTGGGGCTGTTGCTCGGCTGGTGGGTGTGGCCGGTGCAGTGGTACGATACGGACCCTTCGGACCTGCGGCTGGAGCATCAGGCTGACTATGTCATCCTCACGGGCGACTCGCTGGCCGTGACCGGCGACATTGAGGCGGCCAGCCGGCGCCTCGCAGAGCTCACCGATGGCGACACGACGTGGCACCAAGTCGCCAACCTCGTGGAAAAGACGGCAGCTGAGCGTGAGGCGCAGGGCGATCAGGCGACGGCGCTGCGCTTGCGCCGTATGGCGCAGGCCACGGGTCTGCCCCTGGCAACGGCCAGCGAGTTCGACCCGCGAGCCGGCGCGGATGGCCCCTCGGTGCTCCTGTGGGTGCTGGCGGCCGTTGTGCTCGTCGGTATCGGTGTGGCGGGGTATGTGTACCGCATGCGCAGTGCCTCCGCCCCTACGGGCGCGCGCGTGTCCACCCCCGCCCGATGGCTCGATCGCGCTGTCCCGTCGGCGACGCGCACCATGCCCACCATGCGCCCGAGCACCCTCGACCTGCAGGGAGAGGAGGACGATACCCTCCTCGACGATGACCTGCTACCGGACGATGCCTACGACGACGCGTACGACCTGTACGAGGAGACGGACGACAAGTTCGCGGATGACGACGATGCGGAGGACGCGTGGGAAGACGAGATCGTCTCTGAGGTTGTCGCCGTGCCCGCGGACGATACGGAGGAGGATGCCTCCGTGATCCGCGCGACGGCTGTGGCGCCGCTGCGTCCTGGGAACGGCGACGCCTACCTCGGGGTGGATGACGATGCAGAGGACGACGACGCGCTGGACGACTGGGAAGACGAGGAGGACGCGCTCGATGCCGACTCCGTAGAAGAGGCGCCGGTCATCGTCGAGGAGCAGTCGGTGGCGGTCGCCGTGCCGCAACGCGTTGAGCGCGGCGCCTATGCCGAGGCGGAAGCGATCGACCTTCCGCCCGATGCGCTGGGGCTGTTCGAGGCCGAGTACATCCTGGGCGATGATGACTTTGATGCGTCGTTCACCATCGAGTCCCCCGACGGCGAGTTTCTCGGCGAGTGCGGCGTCGGCATGACGGACGTGCTCCACGTGGAGGACGGCATCCAACGCGCCGATGCCTTTGAGGTGTGGCTCTTTGACAAGGGCGATATCCGCACCGAGACCAAGGTGCTGGTGAGTGAGCAGGCCTTTCGCGATGAGGCTCGCAGCGCACGCCTGGCGACCAAGGGCGAGCTCGTGATCGCGCAGCCGGGGCTCGAGGTGATGCTGGAGACGCAATCGCTGCGCGTCACCGTCACGCTGCGCGACTGCGAGTTCGCTGAGGGCAGCGACGGCCCCGAAGGGCACTTTGTGCGTCTCGACCTCGAGTTGCTGGCCGAGCCCAGCGATGCCCTGCCATGACCGGGAGACGCTGAACGCGAGGGGACGCGTTGCCTGGCGACGCGTCCCCTCGCGTTCTGTGAGCCTACGGTCGGACGACGGGATCAAACATCTTGCGGTACTCCTCCAGGGCAAAGCGGTCTGTCATCCCCGCCATGTAATCGCAGATGACGCGCTCTAGGTCATCCTCCCCGCCGATGCGCGCCTGGACCTCTTCCGGGAGCTGCACGGGGCTCTGGAGATAGGCCTCGAACAGGCTGGTCAGCACGCGCTTGCTCTTTTCCGAGACGCGCATCACCCGCCAGTGGCGGTAGAGGCACTGGAAGAGCAGGTCCTTCAGCTCGCGGTTCATGGCCTCCATGGCCTCTGAAAAGCCGACCAGGTCATGGGGCACGCGGCGGACGTCGTCCACCGAGGCGGGCTGCGCTTCCTGCAGTCGCGCTGCGGTGGCACTGAGCACATCGGACACTTCGGCGTTCACCAGGTAGCGCACCACGCGGTTGCGGTCCACGGGGACGAGGACGTCGCCAGCGATGCCCAGCGCCTCGAGGGCCGTATCCCAGAGGGCGATGCCCCGGAGTTGCCGCTCATTCAGCAGGCCCGATCGGAGGCCATCGTCGAGGTCGTGGGTGTTGTAGGCGATCTCGTCCGCCACGTTGATGACCTGCGCCTCTAGGGTGGCCCGCAAGTGCGGCTCATAGTCGCTTGCTTCGGGGGTGTCGTACTCGGTGGCGTGTTTGACGATCCCCTCACGCACCTCCCACGTCAGGTTGAGGCCGAGGAATCCCGGGTAGCGCTCCTCTAGCTTTTCCACGATGCGCAGGCCATGGGTGTTGTGGTTGAACCCGCCACGCTCGGCCATCAAGGCGTGCAGCACCACCTCGCCGGTGTGCCCGAACGGGGTGTGGCCTAGGTCGTGGGCCATGGCGATGGCCTCCACCAGATCCTGGTTGAGCATCAGGGTGCGGGCGATGGTGCGGGCGATCTGGGCGACCTCGAGCGTGTGCGTCAGCCGCGTCCGGTAGTGGTCGCCCTCATAGTTTACGAACACTTGCGTCTTGTATTCGAGGCGGCGAAAGGCAGTGGTGTGCAGGATACGGTCGCGGTCGCGCTGGAACGCGGTGCGGTAGGGGTGTTCATCCTCGGGATGGGCACGGCCGCGTGACGCCCTGCTCGCCTGCGCGTACGGTGCGAGCTGCGCCGTCTCCATCTCTTCCAAGCGATCCCTGGTCAGCAGCATGGCAACATCCCCCTGGCGGTGGTGCGAGCCCGGTGGGAACAGTGCAGTGGGTCGGCTCGAGGCCTGATTGTAACACGCGCGATGACGCCATCCAACTCTGCTAGAATGAGGTGAGGCGCGGCGCCCCGTGCACGCCGTGCACCCATCGCAAGGGAGCCTTCGGTGAACGCCAAGCGTCTTGCGAACCAACCCGCAGGTCGAAGCGAGCGCTCCATCATCCACGTCGACCTCGACGCCTTCTTTGCCTCGGTGGAGGAAATCCTCGATCCTTCGCTCCGGGGCAAGGCGATCATCGTCGGCGGCGATCCGGCGCGGCGCGGCGTCGTCTCGTCTGCGTCGTACCCCGCGCGGGCATACGGCGTGCGCTCGGCCATGCCCATGGCGCAGGCGTTGCGGCTGTGCCCCGACGCCATCGTGATCACGCCACGGCACCATGAGTACAGCCGGCGCTCGCGGGCGGTGATGGCCATCCTGGGCGAGATCACGCCGATCGTGGAACCCCTGTCCATCGACGAGGCCTTTCTCGACGTCACCGGGTGCGAGCGGCTGTGGGGGGCGCCGTTAGAGACGGCTCGGCTCATCCAGCGGCGCATCCTGAGAGAGCAGCAGCTGCCGTGCTCCCTCGGCATCGCCAGCAACAAGATGGTGGCCAAGATCGCCTGTGACTTGGGCAAGCCCCGCGGATTGGTGGAGGTTCCCGCGGGTGAGGAGGCGGCCTTTTTGGCGCCGCTGCCCATCGAGCGCGTCTGGGGGGTGGGGCAGGTGACGGCGGAGCGCCTGCGATCGCTGGGGATCGAGACCATCGGTGATCTGGCCGAGTGGTCGCAGGAGGACCTGGTGCGCATCTTGGGCGATACCGGGCGTCACCTCTATCGTGCGGCGCGTGGCATCGACGACAGCCCCGTGGAGACAGAGCGCGAGCGGCGTTCCATCAGCCAGGAGCGCACCTTTGGGCATGACGAGGGCGATCGGCGCGTGCTCGAGCGCACCGTGCTGGCCATGTCAGAGAACGTGGCCACGCGGCTGCGGGAACAGGGCTTGGTGGCCGAGACGGTTCGACTCAAGCTGCGCACGCCGGCATTCGCCACGTACACGCGGCAGGCGAGCCTGCCGCGG
>DUUT01000087.1 GCA_012841405.1 Chloroflexota bacterium | reverse complement strand
GCTCACCGCGCTACCCCAGGGCTTGAACGCCCCCAGACGGCGGATGCGCAGCATGACGCGCTCCACGTCGCGCGGATCCTGCCCCACGATCAGGTCCTTGTAGAACAGGATGTGCGGCTTGAGGTAGGGTTTCGTGTTCTCTGCTTGCCCCAGCCCGTGGATCCCCTCGTCGGTGGTGATGCGCACCACGGGGTTGCTGCCGATGATGGCACACTTGAGGTCGGTGATCTTCATGGCTCGTTCCTCTCTTCTGCGCGGTCACGCGCCACGGGTGAAATTGGTGACAATCTAGCGCACGGCAACGAAAAGGTCAACAGCTCCGCGCCGGTACCTCGGCAGTACGCCCCGGCGTGCCCCCCAACGGGCCTCCGCCGCGCCCTCCCGCTGGCGGGCCTCGAGGTTCGGTGCTATGCTGCCAGCGTCGTGCACATCGTCTCGCGGAGGTGCCATGGAGTTCCGCCGCATCAAGGCCTACGACCTCGATTGCTGCATCGCCGAGATCTATGACCAGACGGAGGCGCAGACGGAGGACGTCGCCCTGCTGCGGCGTCTTCTGGCGGCTGTTCCCCGCCCCCGCCCGGCGCCCGAGGGACGCATGCCCCTGCGCATCCTGGAGCCCTTCTGCGGCAACGGCCGCATCCTCATCCCCCTGGCGCAGGACGGCCACACCCTCGTGGGGCTGGACAGGTCGGCACCGATGCTGGCCTCCGCGCACGCCAAGGTGGAGGCGCTGCCGGAAGAGGTGCGGCGGCGCGTCACGTTGCGCCAGGTGGACGTCCTCAGCGCGCCCTGGCCGTCCGGGTGCGATGTGGTCATCCTGGGCGGCAACTGCCTCTACGAGCTGGCCACACCAGAGGAGCAGGCGGCGTGCATCCGCGCCGCCGCCGGCGCCCTTCGCGTCGACGGGTACCTCTACCTCGACAACAACCACATGGAGGGCGAGTTGGCCGCCTCGTGGCGGGAGCCGGGGGTACAGCACCACCGCTTCCCCACGGGCCGCTGCGCCGACGGCACACTCGTCTGCGGCACGACGGAGACCATCGGATACGACGCCAGCAGGCGGCTGGTGCGCCTGCGGCGCACGGCCACCATCACGCGCCCCGATGGCGCGGTGACGCGGCACGCGTGGGTGGAGCAGAAGCATCCCCCCAGCACCGCCGAGATGCGCGGCTGGCTGGAAGGCCACGGGTTCATCATCGAGGCGCTGTGGGGTGACCGCGCGGGGGCACCGTACACCGACGACGCCGACCGCGCCATCTTTTGGGCGCGCCGCGCCGCCACCCCTCTGCGACGATAGCGCCTCCGCAGGCGCCGTACCAGCCCCCATCGCGGCGGCGCCACTCACGAGCCAGCGGCTCAGCGCCGAGCGGGCTTGGTCGACTGGGCGCCCAGCGCGACGTCGAGGCGCTCCCAAGCGCGGCGCGCGGCCTCGACCTCCTCCACACTCGGCGGCGTGGAGGCATAGCGGGCCACCTGGTAGGCGTCACCGAGGGTGCGCAGGTCGGCGCGCACCGCAGGGAGGTTGCGCTCCAGCATCCGCACGTGGCGGAGGGCGGTCTGGCCGGGGGTACGCCCCAGGCCCAACGCGCCGACGCGAGCTAGCATCCGCTGATAGAGCGCGCGCACGACGCGTCGCGGCGCTTCCACCCCTTCCAGGCTGAGGAAGGGCGCCAGGGGCTTCCGCTGCCGACGCCGTCGCCAGTCCTCCCACTGTGCCCGCAGCAAGCTCATGGACAGGATCGACTCGCGCTGCTCCACCTGCTCGGGGGGGCGCCGTCGCCGGCGGCGCTCAGCCAGGTAAAAGGCGAGGGCGATGCCCGCCACGAGGGCCACCAGCGCAACGACGCGCAGGGCGTCCTGAACGCCCGGTGCGAGGGCGCGCGGCGCGATGGGCACCTCGCCAAAGGGGGATTCCTGCTGCTGCCCCGCAGCGGGGATCGGGAGCTCTGCGGCCACCAGCAACTCGCGCAGCTCCATAATGAGGGGCCACAGGAGCCACAGGAGGGCAAAGGCCACCCAGGCGATGAGCGTACTCAGGAGGTCGAGGACGACGCCGATGACGCCCCCCACGGCACGCAGCGCGTCCGCCGCCGCCTGGGGCGACACGATCTGGGTTAACAGCCAGCCGAACACGAGGATGGCCAGCACCACGCTCCCCGCCGAGACGAGCCAGTAACGGTTCAGATAGGGCGCAGCACGCCCGCGGGCGCGCTGTAGGTTCAGCATCTCGGCGGCCGAGAGGAGCGCCAGGGATAGCATGCCGCTCACGAGAAAGGCTAGCGTGGCCGCGCGCAGGTCGGCCATGGCCATCGCCCCGCTGTCCAGGAGCAGCATCCCCCCCAGCACCACGATGCCCAGCACGAAATTGCGCCACAGGGCGGACGAATCCGCCCAGTCGATGGTCAGCCCACCGTACCACAGCGCAGCGGTGACGACGATGGCCACGAGGTTCGCCGGCACGGCGACGCGCAGATCCACCAGCGCCTCGTACTGCCCACGGAGCCAGGCGCCCGGAGCCGCTGCATCCCACGCAAAGAGGTGGGCCGTCACCGCGGCCACCACCAGGAGGCCGACCGCCGCCGCTACGACGCGCCCTCCGGGGCGCGTCCCCAGGGCGTCCGCGAGGGCCGACGCCGCCAGCAGGAGGCCGAGGACCAGCCCCCCCGGATAGCGCCCCGACCAGGCGACCACGAGGGGCAGCGCAAAGACGAGATGGATGAGCGGCGTCAGCCACGCGGCGCGCATGACGGCCGAAGCCAGGGGCAGCAGCCCCGAGTCAAGCCAGCGAAAGCGCTTGCCGCCGTGGCGACGCGGGATCCAACGCAGCATCACACCCTCCCAAGTGGTGGTGGCGCAGCGTCTCGGGTACGACGGGCGCCTCATCTCCCACCGTGAGTAGCACGGCGCTGTGCCCCGCCGCGTCCAGGGTGAGTAGCCGTTCATAGATCGCCTCCCCCGGACGCGAGGTGATGGCGATCACGGTGGCGCCGTAGGCGAGTTGCGGCTGGAGGCGGTGCAGCGTCTCGGCGAGGGAGACGCCGGGGAAGGGACTGAGCATGGCCATAGCAGTCAGCAGTTGGTGTGCCTGCTCGGGATGGCGCCCTGGGCGCACCATCACCCACCCCTGTCCCCCGGCGCCCAGCGCATTGGCGCACAGGCCCACCATGTAGCGCTGCGCCAGTGCTTCCATGGCGATGGAGGCGGCAGCGGTGATCCCATACTCCAGGTACTCGGGGATGTACTCAAAGGCGCGCTGCAGCGTCTGCACGTCCACCACCAGCATCAGCGATAGCGTATCGCTGGGATCGAACTGCTTGGTCTGCAGGCGCCCGGTGTGCGCCGAGGCGGGCCAGTGGAGGTGCCGCGGGCTATCGCCTGGCGCATAGTCGCGCACCGTAACAAAGCGCAGGGGATCCGCATGGACGCGTCGCCGAGCGAGCCACTCCCCCAGAGGCCGCCCAGCGGGCAGGCCGAGGGCCTCCACGGGCACGATGCGCGGGTAGACGATCAGGGTATCGGTCTGGTCATCGACGCGCTGGTGGCGGCGAAACCCAAACACGTCGCCTGAGGCAATCTCGGCGGGGCCAAAGCAAAAGAAGCCCCGCTGATCGCCGCGGATGCGATGGCTACGCGTGACGCGCTCGTACCAGCGCAGGGAAACGACCGAGTCCAGGTAGGGTCGCGACGCGGCCGCCGGCACCGGGGCATCCACCAGGGTGACCGGCACGGGGTAGCGATCGCGCACGAGCAGCCAGGGCAAGGGGAGGGGTTTGGCGTTGGCGAACTCGAGGGTGAGGGTGGTCTCCTCACCATAGGCCAGGCACGTGCGCCCGAGGCGGCGCCGGTACGTGACGTTTGTCAGACAGTGGCGCGCCCACAGCTCGGAGGCGCCGGAGGCGAGGGCCAGCACCAGCGTCAGGAGGACGAGGGTACCGCGCCCGTTCAGCGTCGCGAGGATCAGGAGGACGCCCAGGAACGTCCACCAGAGCCCGCCTTTCATCCTGCACCTCTCCCCGCCCAGTTCTCCTCCACCGGCACGGGCACGTCGGCCACCAACGCGCGCAGTACCCCCACCACGCCCTCCCCATGGAGGCGCATGCGTGCCCCCGGGATGAGCCGGTGGGCCAGCACCGCCTCGGTGAGATCGAGGACGTCATCCGGCAGCACATAATCCCGCCCGCGTAGCGCCGCCAGGGCCTGCGCCGCATGGTACAGGGCCAGCGTCGCGCGGGGGCTGGCGCCCAACGCCAGCGCTTCGCTGGTACGCGTGGCGTTCACCAGATCGACGATATAGCCCTCCACCGCCGCGTGCACAAACACCTCGCGCGCGCGAGCGGCGAGGCCGACGATATCCTCCGCCGACAGGACGGGGGCGAGATCCTCCATCGGGTCGTCGGCGCGGTAGCGGCGCAGGATGGCGCGTTCCTCATCTGGTTGGGGGTAGCCGAGGCTCAACCGTAGCAGAAAGCGGTCGAGCTGGGCCTCGGGGAGGGGGAAGGTGCCCTCGAGCTCGATGGGGTTCTGGGTGGCCAGGACGAGGAAGGGGCGCTCCAGGGGGCGCGTCACGCCGTCGCCGGTCACCTGGCGCTCCTGCATCGCCTCGAGGAGGGCACTTTGGGTGCGGGGGCCCGCGCGGTTGATCTCGTCGGCCAACACCACCTGACTGAACACGGGCCCAGGGCGGAACTCGAACTGCAGCGTCGATTGGTTGAACACACTGACGCCGGTGATATCGGTAGGCAGCAGGTCAGGCGTGAACTGGATACGGCGAAAGGTGCACCCCAGGCTGCGCGCCAGGGCCTTGGCCAGCGTCGTCTTGCCGATACCGGGCACATCCTCGATGAGCACGTGCCCCTCGCAGAGGAGCGCTACGAGCAGCAGCTCGATGACGTCGTCCTTGCCCACGATGACGCGGGCCACATTCTCCCGTACCCGGCGGCCCGCCTGTTGGATCATCGCAATATCCACGATGGCGTGTCCCTCCGTTCCGATCGTCGTTGATGGCCGTAGGAGCCGTACGGGTCGACCTCTGTGCCGCCGCGGCATACACCCACACCTGGCGCCATGCCGTCGCTATGGCAGAATGGGCGGGCCCGTGAGCCCGCCCACTCGCGTGAAACGGCTACCAATCGATGGGGGTGCCATCGTCGGGATGGTACGCCTCCGGGTTGCGCCAGTCGTGGCCGATCTTGTCCGCCAGGGCGTCCTCGTCGAGCTCGATCCCCAGGCCGGGGGCCGTGGGCAGCGGGATAAAGCCATCGACGACCTTGAGCGGCTCCTTCAGGTAACCCTCGCCCAGGTTGACCTGCTCCTGGCAGAGAAAGTTCGGGATGGCGGCATCGAGCTGGATGCACGCCGCCAGGGCGATGGGACCCAAGGGGCAGTGGGGAGCGATGGCGGCATAGTAGGATTCGGCCATCCCCGCGATGAGGCGCCCCTCAAAGATGCCGCCGGCGTGGGCGATATCGGGTTGCAGAATCGAGGCCGCGCCCTTTTCCAGCACCTCGCGAAAGTCCCACTTGGTGAAGAGGCGCTCGCCGGTAGCGATGGGCAGGTGCGTCTTGCGCGCCAGGTCGGCCAGCACGTCGACGTTCTGGCACTGCACCGGCTCCTCGATGAACATCGGCTGGTAGGGCTCCAACGCCTTGATGAGCAGCATGGAGGTTTGGGGGCTGACGGCGCCGTGGAAATCGATGGCGATGTCCACATCCTTGCCTGCGGCCTCGCGGATGGCGGCAAAGCGCTGCACCACGCGCTCCACGAAGGCCATGCTCTCCACGATGCGCGCCGGCCGGCCACCGACGACGCCCGTCTTGAGCGCTGTAAAGCCCTGGGCGACACGCTGCCGGGCAACCTCGGCCACCTCCTCGTCGGTGGCGCCATGGGTATGGGCATAGATGCGAATCTTGTCGCGCAGGGGACCACCCAGCATCTGGTACACGGGCAATCCCACCGCCTTGCCCGCAAGGTCCCACAAGGCGTGCTCGACACCCGACAGGGCGCTCGTCAGGATGGGGCCGCCGCGGTAGAAGGCGTGCTTGTACATCGCCTGCCAGTGCCGCATGACGTGCGTGGGGTCCTTGCCGATGAGGTACGGCTCCAGCTCTTCCACCGCCTTGGCCACGGTGAGGGCGCGCCCCTCGAGGATCGGCTCGCCGAGGCCGACGAGGCCCTCATCGGTGTGCATCTTGAGGAACAGCCAGCGGGGCTTGACGAGGAATGTTTCGAGCTTGGTAATACGCATGGGTCCGCTCCTAAGGTGATGTGGTGCTTCTAAGCTGTCAGTGGCTGTCTGTCGGCGGTCGGCACAGCCGCCACACCGTGGGCAGCCAGCCGCGAGCCTACGGCCTCCTGCTGACCGTCACCCGCCAACAGCTAGAAACCGATATACTCCGCATCCGCCGCAAACATCTCATCCACCATGCAGCGGATCTCGGCGAGTGAGAGCTTGGAGGCGGTGAGCGGATCGAGCTGGATGGCGCGATAGATCGCCTCGCGATCGCGCTCGATGAACCCTTGGACCGCCAGCTCCTGCAGGTTGAGGCTCCCGCGGTTCAGCGCCGCCAGCGCCGAGGGCAGGGCGCCCACGTGACAGGGGTGCAGGCCGCAGCCGTCGGCCACGATGGGCACCTCGACGATACCGTTGGGCACCAGGTTGGTGATCAACCCCGTATTGGGCACGTTGCCGTTGAACACATAGGGCGTGTTCGTCTCGATGGCGTTCAGGATCCGGGAGAAGTACTCGTGGCTCCGGCTAATCGTGATCGGCTCGTCGCCATAGGCGAGGCGCTCGATCTCGGCATCCTGCGCCTGACGGCGCTCCGCCTGGCGGGCACGCCGCTGGGCGCGCGTCTCCCCTTTGGTCCCCACGCCCCACATCGCCTCGCTGGTATGCTGGTCGATGAGCTCCGGCGTACGCCGAAAGTACGGGACGTACTCGGACATGTGGATGGACGACTCGGAGACGAAGGCGCCAAAGTGCTTCAGCACCTCCCACTTGACGATGTCCCGCCTATAGACGTCGGGGTTCTCCATCGCCTTCCAGATGAGGGGGTAGGCATCCTGCCCCTTCCAGCGATACTCCAGGAACCAGGCCATATGGTTGATGCCCGCTACCCAGTAGGACACCTCCTCAAAGGGGGCGCCGATGTACTCTGCCAGGTGCATGGCGGTGCCCTGCACCGAGTGGCACAGCCCGACGTAGCGCACCGGTGCGAGCTCTTTCACCGCCCACGAGAGCATCACCATGGGGTTGGTATAGTTGAGCAGCAGGGCGTTGGGGCACACCCGCTGCATCGTCCGGGCGATCTCGATGACGGCGGGTGCGTTGCGCAAAAAGTAGAACACGCCGCCGGGGCCGGCCGTGTCGCCCACGGCCTGATCGATGCCGTACTTGAGGGGGATGGCGACGAAATTGTCGCTATCGCCCACGCGAATGGACACCGACACATAGTCGGCCCCCTGGAGGGCCGTCTCGAGATCGGTGGTCGCCTCGATCGTGGCACCCACCCCGGCCTGGGCGACCATGCGGCGCGCCAGGGCGGCCATCGGCTCCAGGGCGGCGGCGTTGATGTCCATGAGGGTGATGGTGCTGTCGCACAGTGACGGCCAGGTGAGGACGTCCGTCACGAGGCGTCGCGCAAAGACGTGGCTGCCCGCACCGATGACGGCGATCTTGGGCATCGGGGCCCTCCTTTTGCGGATGGTAGGCGGACCGAGGTTCGGCCGCCAGTATAGTCCACGAGGCGGGCGAAGCGCAAGGCGCGCCGCAAGGCGCGCCGCAGTGCGCTGCGCGGCATCACGCTGCGCGGCGTCCCGCTGCGCGGCATCGCGATGCCGTGCAGCGCATTCACCCGGCGGAGCAGCGCGATACTGGACACACCCGCAACAGGATGGACTCTTGCGTGCGGTGGGGTTCCATGCTAATATTCCCGAGAAGGAACTGAGGTCTGAGCGTACCGCGTACTCTGTCGTGATGGTATCTTGGAACAAGCGCAAGCGATGCACCATCCGCCACTGACGATCATCGGCGGGGGATTGGCCGGCTCCGAGGCCGCCTGGCAGGCGGCCATCCGGGGCCTCGACGTGACGCTCTACGAGATGCGGCCGCGGGCCAACACCCCGGCGCACAAGACGGACCTTCTGGCCGAGCTGGTGTGCAGCAACTCGCTGGGCTCGAACCTGCCCGACCGGGCGCCGGGCCTGCTCAAGGAAGAGCTGCGGCGGCTCGGCTCTCTCATTATGCGCGCCGCCGACGCCACCGCCGTGCCCGCCGGCGGGGCGCTCGCGGTGGGCCGCGAGGCATTCGCGCGCACCGTCACCGACGCCCTGACGCGCCATCCACGCATCACGCTGGTGCGCGAAGAGGTCACCCGCCTACCAGAGCAGGGCGTGGTCATCGTCGCCACCGGCCCACTGACGTCCGACGCGCTGGCGCAAGAGATCGTGGCGTTGGCGGGTGCGGAACGCCTGTACTTTTACGACGCCATGGCGCCCATCGTGGCGCTGGAGTCGATCGACCAATCCAAGACGTTCCGCGCCTCTCGCTACGACCGCGGCGAGGCGGACTATATCAACTGCCCGATGACGCAGGAGGAGTACGACCGCTTCATCGAGGCGTTGCTGAGCGCCGAGACGATCCCCCTGCGCGATTTCGAGCGCGCCGATGCCTCCGAGCACGGCGCACGCTTCTTCGAGGCCTGTCTGCCCATCGAGGTCCTGGCCCGGCGCGGCCACAACGCCCTGGCGTTCGGGCCCCTCAAGCCGGTGGGGTTGCGCGACCCCCGTACCGGGCGGAGGCCCTACGCCGTCGTCCAGCTCCGGCAGGACAACCTCGCGGGCACGCTCTACAACCTGGTGGGCTTTCAGACGAACCTGCGCTGGCCCGAGCAAAAGCGCGTCTTTGGCCTGATCCCCGGGCTGGAGAACGCCGAGTGGGTGCGCTATGGGCAGATGCACCGCAACACGTTCATCAACGCACCGGCGCTCCTCGAGCCAACGATGCGCTGGCGCACCCGCCCAGGGATCTACTTTGCCGGACAGATCGTGGGCACCGAGGGGTACGTCGGCTCGACGGCCAGTGGCTTCCTCGCGGGGCTGAACGCTGCCCGAGCGCTGCAGGGGCGGGCGGAGGTCGCCTTGCCGACGACGACGATGCTCGGCGCCCTGGCCCGCTACATCGCGACGCCCCAGGAGGCGGCGTTCCAGCCGATGAAGCCCAACATGGGCCTGCTGCCGTCGTTGGAGGCTTTGTATCGCCGAAAGCGCGAACGCAACGCCGCCTACGCCCAACGCTCGCTGGACGACCTGCGGGCGTTCATTGCCGCCGAGGCGCTGCTTGATGACGCCGTTGAGGATCCAACGTAGCGGGGAGACCCCTCTGTCCGGCCCTCGCCTCAGGCGACGGGGGCTCTTTCCGCATGCGAGGAGCGGGACACGCCATGCGGCGCGGGCGATGCTGCTGATCGCCGTCGTGCTGGTGGCGGCGGGCTGCCACCAGGTCAGCGCCGTCAGCCGCTTCAGCGGGCAGCGTGCGCTGGGACATGTCGAAGCGCTGTGCGCCCTCGGCCCCCGCCCGGTCGGCTCCGAGGCGAACCGCAAGGCCGGAGACTATATCGCCCACAAGCTGGAGGAGCACGGCTGGGCCGTCGAGCAGCAAGAGTTTGGCTACCGTGGCGAGAGGATCCGCAACATCATCGGCAAGCGGGGATCGGGGCCGGTGGTGATCCTGGGCGCCCACTATGACACCCGCTCCGTGGCCGATCGCGATCCCACGGACCGCTCGGGCGGGGTGCCGGGCGCCAACGACGGCGGCAGTGGCGTAGCCGTCCTGCTCGAGCTCGCCCGCGTCCTCGATCGCTCGGCAACGGACGAGGTCGAGATCTGGCTCGCCTTCTTTGACGCCTCGGATCAAGGGGGGCTCAGCGCCTGGCCGTGGTGCGTCGGGGCACGGGAGATGGCCAACACCCTCGCCGTGCGGCCAGAGTACGTGCTCATCATCGATATGGTGGGGGATGCCGACCAGCAATTCTACTACGAGTGGTCGTCGTCGTTGTGGCTCCTGGAAAAGGTGTGGCGTATCGCCGGGGACAAGGGCTATGACGCCCATTTCAACGCCGAGTATCGCCACCAACTTGAGTACGACCACACCCCGTTCTTCCAGTGGGGGATCCCCGCCGCCGTGGTCATTGACTTTGACTACCCCTACTGGCATACGCAACACGACACGCTGGACAAGATCAGCGTCGATAGCCTCCAGCGTATTGGCGACGTCCTGGAGACCCTCCTCGAGCAAGAACCATTGCCCGGGGATGTAGCGGGCGATCAGGCCGCCAGCACACCGTAAGCGAAGAGCTCGCTGCGAGGAGACTACCATGAAGATCGCTGATCGCGTCACCAATCTGCCGCCCTATGTCTTTGCCTCCCTCGAAAAGCGTCTCGCCGCCATGCGCGCCAAGGGGGTAGACGTCATCAGCCTGGGAATCGGCAGCCCCGACCTGGCGCCCCCCCCGTTCATCATCGACGTCCTGCATCGCGCCGCATCGCGCCAGGATACCCACGGGTACGCCGGGTACTTTGGCACGCCCGCCCTCCGGCAGGCGATCGCCGACTATTACCAGCGGCGCTTTGGCGTCACCGTGGCCCCTGACACCGAGGTGCTGCCCCTCCTGGGATCAAAGGAGGGCCTGGCGAACATGTCCCTCGCCTTCATCGACCCCGGGGATGTGGCGCTGGTGCCCGACCCTGGCTACCCCACCTATCGCATGGGTGCGCTGATGGCCGGCGGGGACGCCTACGCCGTGCCCTTGCTCGAAGAGAACGACTTTCGCATCGATTTCAGCGCCATTCCCGCCGACGTGGTCGCCAGGGCCACCGTCCTGTGGCTGAACTACCCCAACAATCCGACGGGGGCCGGCGCCCCCTTGGCCTTCCTGCAGGAAGCGGTGGACTATTGCCGTGAGCACGACCTTGTGCTATGTTATGACAATCCGTATTGTGAGGTGACCTTTGACGGCTATGTGGCGCCCAGCGTGCTCGAGGTGCCCGGCGCCAAGGACGTGGCCGTCGAGTTCAACTCGCTGTCCAAGACGTACAACATGGCCGGCTGGCGCATCGGCATGGCCGTGGGGAACGCGCGCGCGATCCAGGCGCTGTCGATCATCAAGACGAACGTCGATTCGGGCATCTTTGTGCCGATTCAGGAGGCCGCCACCGCCGCCCTGAATGGGGATCAGCGCTGGCTCAGCGAGCGCAACTTGATCTATCAGCGGCGGCGCGACATCGTCATGGAGTGGCTGCCGCGCATCGGATTGACGGCGCGACCGCCCAAGGGCGCGCTGTACGTGTGGGCCAAGCTGCCCTCGGGGGTAGACTGCGAGGCCTGGGCGACCGAGATGTTTGAGAAGGCAGGCGTCTGGCTCACGCCGGGCACCGCCTATGGCGAGTGCGGCAGGGGGTACCTGCGCATCTCGCTGTGCACCCCAGAGGAGCGGCTGGCAGAAGCAGGAGAGAGGCTATCAAACGTATAGCAGACACAGTGGGTATTCCCAACATTCCGGATGGACCGGGACGTGGCCCCGAGCGCGCCCTGTTGGTGGGCGTACGCGTGCGCGGCCACGGCGAGCTCTTTACCATTGAAGACTCGCTGGACGAGCTGGAGCGATTGGCCAACACGGCCGGGATCGTGGTTGTTGGCCGCGAGATCCAGCGGCTCGACGCGGTGCACCCCGGCACCTTTATCGGCTCGGGCAAGGTCGAGGGAATTCGCGCCCTCCAGCCCGAGCTGGGGTTCGAGCTCGTCATCTTTGATGACGAGCTCTCGCCGGCGCAATTGCGCAACCTCGAGAAGGCGCTCGAGCTGCGCATCCTCGACCGCACGGCGCTGATCCTCGATATCTTTGCCCTCCATGCGCATACGCGCGAGGGCGCCGTCCAAGTGGAGCTGGCGCAGTACGCCTATCGCCTCCCCCGGCTGACGCGCCAGTGGACGCACCTCTCGCGCCAGGGTGTGGGCGGCGTGGGCCTGCGGGGCCCGGGGGAGACGCAGCTCGAGTCGGACCGCCGCGAGATCGGCCGGCGCATGGCCCAGGTGCGGGCCGAGCTGGAGGAGGTACGCAAGTATCGCGGCCTGCAGCGGCGTCGGCGGCGCCGCGCCGGGTTGCCGGTCATCGCCATCGTCGGCTACACCAACGCCGGCAAGAGCACCCTCCTCAACCGGCTCACCAACGCCAATGTCCTCGTGGAGGATATGCTCTTTGCCACCCTGGATCCCACCACGCGGCGCATGGCCCTGCCCAGCGGCAAGGAAGTGCTCTTTACCGACACGGTGGGTTTCATCCAGAAGCTGCCCACGCAGCTCGTGGCGGCGTTCCACGCCACCCTCGAGGAGGTACACGAGGCCGACATCCTGCTGCACGTGGTGGACGTCACCGACCAGAACGTGCTCGAACAGGTGGCCGCCGTGAACGAGGTGCTCCACGAGATCGGGGCCGAGGACAAGCCGATCATCGTGGCGCTCAACAAGGTCGACCTCCTCGACGACCCGGAGGCGGTGCTCTCACCCGCCCCAGACGGGCCCTTTGCCATGCGGCGGAACCCGATCCGCGAGCTCGAAGAGACCTATGCCCATGTGGTGGCCATCTCGGCCGAGCAGGGTGTGGGCATCGACGAGCTGCAGAGCGCCATCGAAGAGGTGCTGCTGGAGCAGATGGTCGAGCTCGACGTGGTGGTCCCCTACCAATCGGGTGAGCTCCTCAACCTGTGGCATCGCCAAGGCATCGTCGAGGCCGAGACCTATACGCCGCAGGGCACCCGCGTCCGTGGGCGCCTGCCGCGCTGGCTAGTGGACCTCGTCGCCGAAGAAGCGCGCGCCACAGCGCCCGAGCCCTAATCCATTTGGGATACTTGGGATAAATTTTGGGATAACGGCCCCGGCCACACCGGCCGGGGCCTCGCTGCCTCCGCGCCCCGTCCCCAGCGAACCCCCCGGCACCTCCATCGAGGGCCGCCCTGCGGAGCCATCATGGGGCCGGCGGCGGAAAGACTCTCCCTCCTACTTGCGCACGTAGTAGGTCCCGCGGTTCGCCCCGATCTTGAGCAGGATGCCCTTCTCCACGAGGTCACGCAGGTCGAGGCGCAGCGTCTCCGGGGTGACGTCGGGGCAGAGCTGCTGGTAATCGCGATTGGTGATCTTTTCGTGGCTGGCCAGGAAGCGCAGCACCCGCACCTGGCGCGGGTTGAACTGCTCCCCGTACTGCAACTCGATGTCATCCACGGTGTTGGAGAGGGATACGGTGAAGGTTCGCCCCGTGTCGCGGAACTCGGGGGGTGGGTGGTGCTCGCGGCGCATCGCCTCATAGATGATATCCACCCCCTGCCCGAGCTCTTCGATGTAGCCCCAGTAGTACAGCCCCCGCACGAGGCGCGGATTGCGCGAATAGTGCTCGTCGAGGATGTTGTCTAGGGTGATGTGGCCCGGCAGGCCGCCGGGGGACATGATCTCCATGTGGTCATCAAACAGGCGGATCTCGATGCGTTGCCCCACAATGCGATAGTCGCGATGGCAGATGGCGTTCACCACCGCCTCGCGAACGGCCTCGGGGGGGTAGGCGTACGTCTCGCGGCGCTGTAGGCCCTGCACCACCGGGTCGCGCGAGATCTCTTCGAACAGAACCTCCCAGGTGCGCTCCACGAGGCGCGCCGCCGGGCCGACCACCTCGACGCGTCGCGCGTAGCGCTCGTTGGCGGTCACCGTCTCGTGCATGCTGGTGCCCCGAAAGCGCACGATCACCACGCCCACCTGGGGAAGGAACTGGTGGGGCTGGCGACCGAACAGGAGCAGGCCGACGCGGGTCACGCGCCCCACGACATCGACGGCACCCGCCTCGCGCAGCAGCTCCGTGTGGGTGAGCGCCTCGCCGCGTGGGCCACGGCGCAGGCGATTGCGCTGGTACTCGTCAATGACATCATCGTCCAGGTCCGCCAGGGTAGCCCCCGGCACGACCTCGTCCTCAAAGGCACGCGGTTCACGCACCTCCATCGCCCCGGCCGCCTGCTCCGGGCTGAGGAGCAGATTCGTGGCGCCCACGCGCACGTACACGTCGCGCCCTCCGACGCTGAGTTGGTAGGAAGCGGGGCGCACCACGACGGTGGTGATGCGCCCGTGGGCCGTCTCCTCGGAGAACACCTCGGGCAGATCGTCGAGGCGCAACGGCGGTTGGAGCATCTGCAGCGCGCGGCCGATCACGGGCTCGTGCTCGTCGCCGGCGTCATCGTACACCCTGCCGCGCTCGTCGGCACCGAGGATGATGGTGCCGCCGGCCGAGTTGGCCAGCGCCACCAGGCATTGGGCGAGGTGCTCGGCGTCCGCCTCGGGGACGAACACCAGCATGGGGCCCGGTCGTTGCGTCAGTAGCGAGTGAACGTTCATGGCCCTCCCACGTTGCGGCGCGCGACCAGGGGCGCACAGGTACGACGAGGCCGTGTTTCGAAAACGCACCCGACGTAGAAACGATGTCGCCGCGAGCGTGAGCGAGGGGCCTTAACGCCCATCGACAACGTTTCTCGCCACGCTCAGAACCACGCTGTGGCCCTTTTCCAAACACTACCTAGAGCACGATGGCAAAGGGATAGGTCACCACCCAGGACCCGCGCTGGCGGCGCACCTCCAGCAACACGCGGCTCGTGCCCGCGCGCCCACCGACGACGGAGTGCAGCTCCACCGCATAGTAGCGTACCCCCTGCCGCTCGAACAGGCGCGTCACGGTGATGGTCTGGAACGGCATGCGTCGGGCGCCGGTGAGCGCCTCGAGCTGCCGGATGAACTCGTCCACGGTGACCGGCCGCCCATAGATGTCCGTCAGGCGCTCCTTGTCCGTCAGCGCATAGACCTGATCGAACTCCCCCTGAGCGAGATGGTTAAAGTAGGCCTCGACGGCGCGATCCGGCGTAAACCCGACCTTGTCTTCATAGAACGTGTACAACTGGTAACCGATGAACACCAACAGCCCCAGGATGATGGCTACACTCACCAGGCGGAGGATGACTCCGAAACGCTTCCAGGCCTTGAGCATCGTTGGGCATCACCTTTGCTCTTATGCGCGCCGCTCGAACACAAGCGCATCAGGGTCGACGTCAGGATCGGTTGTACTGCTCACCCCTCGGAGCGTGCCCCTCGCCGGCTGGGCGGCCGAGTAGGGGTCGCACGCCGGGTGCGTCGTGTCGTCTTGGAGGGCGCGTCTGCAGGCGGCGCCTGTTCGGCGGCGTCTGCCGGCGGCTGTGCCGCCCGTGACGCCTTGGCGCGCCCCTTGGGCTTGGCATCAGCCGTGGTCCGCGCCCGTTTCTGGGACGCTACGCTCTCGCCGCCATCCGCTTCCGCTTTGGCGCGCGCCGATCGCGTGCGCGGCGTAGCCTTGGTCTTGGCCTCGGCCGCACCGTCATCCGCTGCCGGCTTGGCGCGCGCCGCCCGCTTGCGCGTCGGCGCTGCGGCGGCCTTGGGCTGGACCGCCGCGTCCCCTGCCGCAGCGTCAGTGTTCGCTGCCTCGGCTGTACGTGTACGGCTGGACCTCCGCTTACGCGTCGAGGCTGCCGACGGCGTCGCGCCGTCGGCTCCGTTCCCCTTGGATGCCGTGGCGCTCCGACGCTTGGCGCTCGACGCCCCTGTTGCGGCCGTAGGCTCGCTCGCCTCCGCCTTGGCGCTGGAGCGCTTGCGCCCACGGGAGGCGGCCGTCGCGCGGCCGTCGCTGCGGCCGTCTG
>DUUT01000086.1 GCA_012841405.1 Chloroflexota bacterium | reverse complement strand
GGCCTCGCAGGCGTGCACGGGCGGCGGCGCCGCGCCACGCCCGCAAGGCGTCGCGCGCGATGCGCCACTGGCTGCCGACGATGGCGCGCCAATGGCGTCGCCACAGGTCGGAGGGATAGTTCCGCACGAGCACCCAGAGGGTGTTGCGCCCCACATAGTAGCTGCTGAGCGGCCCCCCGCCGGTGGCGCTCAGGTGATGGTAGATGATGGCGTCGGGCACATAGATGCACTTCCAGCCAGCGAGCTGCGCGCGCCAGTTGAGGTCGACGTCCTCACAGTACATAAAGAACGTCTCCTCGAAGAGCCCGACCTGTTCCAGCATCGCCCGGCGATACATTGTGGCGCCGCCGCAGCCGCCAAAGACGTAGCACTCGCGGTCGTACGGTGGGGCATACGGTTGCCAGACGCCACGCGAATCCGGAATGCCATCGCGACGAAAGAGATCACCCGCCGAGTGGAGGGTGTCGCGCCGATCATAGAGCATAATGCGCGCCGCCGCCGATCCTGCCTCTGGATGTCGGTCGAGTGCCGCTACCAGGGCCGCTAGCCAGCCGGGCTCGGCCTCGGTATCGTTGTTCGTGGTGACGATGAACTGACCCCGGGCGGCCGCAATGCCCGCGTTACAGCCGCCGGCAAAGCCGCGGTTGGAGGGCAGCGCCACCACCCGCACCTCGGGATACTCGTCGCGTAGCACGGCGAGGGATCCGTCGGTCGAAGCGTTGTCGACCACGATCACTTCGTGGTTGGTATACGTCTGCCGGCGTAGCGCGTCAAGGCAGGGGCGGAGCAGCCGCACGCCGTTCCAATTGGGTATGATAACGGATACGCGGGGAGTCGTGGATTCCGGTGGCACGGCACTCTCTTGCCCTCGTTGGACGGCCTGAACACACCCCTTGGCGATGGTCAATGCGACGCGGCCCCAAGGGCGGTGCCAGAGCGGGCGATAGCTAGTGATCGGCCGGGCGCCTTGCGGCCATGTACGCGGCCAGCGCCTCGGGCCACGGCCGCAAGGCAATGCCAAGCTCTGCGCCGCTCAGGTTGCGCAGCGATACGTGCTTGGGCACCCGCGCCGCGCGCTGATAGTTCTGTGATGGTTCCACGGGCACATCGCCAAGGCCTGCCTGGCGCAGTATCTCGACCGCCCACTCGTAGCGGGAGCAGGTGCCTTCGTTCACCAAGTGGTACGTGCCGTACGCCGGATGGCAGACGAGCCGGGCGATGGCCCCGGCAAGGTCGGGTGCGTAGGTGGGCGATCCAACCTCGTCGGTCACCATGGTGAGGGCGCCGCGCTCGCGGGCCAGCCGCAACACCGTCTCGACGAAATTGCGCGGCCCGTCCCCGTAGAGCCAGGCCGTGCGCACGATATAGTGGGGCGATAGCAGCTGGCGCACAATCTGTTCGCCAGCCCACTTGCTGTGCCCATAGACGCTCAGCGGGCGGACCTCGTCGAACTCCCAGTAGGGCTCGGTGCGGTCACCGGCAAAGACATAGTCCGTACTGACATAGACCATGGGAGCGCCCGTCTGGAGGGCAGCGACGGCCACATTGCGGGTGCCGAGGGTGTTCACCCGATAGGCCAGGTCTGGATCTGTCTCACAGGCATCCACATTCGTCATGGCGGCGGCGTGGATGATGAGGTCAGGGGCAAAGGCCCTGAGGGCGGCGGTGATCGCATCCAAGTCGGTGATGTCGTGCTCGGGTAGGTCGATGGGCAGGAGGGTTTCGT
>DUUT01000085.1 GCA_012841405.1 Chloroflexota bacterium | reverse complement strand
GAGATCGCCGCCCTCGCGGCCACCGGCACGTCGGGGACGCTGTGCCTCGTCGATGCGACGGGCGAGCCGGTGGGCGCGGCGATGATGTACTCCGACACGCGCGCCGGCGCCGTCGCCGCCGAGGTGCAGGCCGCTGGCGCTGCGACGGCCGCCGCCCTCGGCATCGGCTACAACGCCTCCTACGCTCTGTGCAAGCTCGTCTGGCTGGCGCGGCAGGCGCCGGAGCGCCTCGATCGGGCGCGCTGGTTCCTCAGCCCCACGGACCTCGTCCTCGGCTGGCTCTCCGGCGTCTGGGGCGTCACCGATTGGACGAACGCGCTGAAATGGGGCTACGACGTCGCCGCGCTGGCGTGGCCCGCCTTTATCGCCCGCGACCTGGGGGTAGATGGCGCCAAGCTGCCCCGCGTGCAGGCCCCCGGCAGCCCCGTGGGCAGCGTGACCGCCGAGGCGGCCGCCGCGACGGGGCTGGCTCCCGGCACGCCAGTGGTAGCCGGTTCCACCGACGGCACCGCCTCGCAGCTCGCCAGCGGCGCCGTGGAGGTGGGGGATTGGAACAGCACCCTGGGCACCACGCTGGTGCTCAAGGGGGTCAGCCGGACGCTGGTGCGCGATCCCTTGGGGCGCCTCTACTGCCACCGCCACCCCGACGGTGCCTGGCTTCCCGGCGCCGCCAGCAGCACCGGCGCCGACTGCCTGGCGCAGCGCTTTGCCGCGGCGGACTTGGCCGCGCTGAACGCCGCCGCCCTACCCCTCAGCCCCACCGACCGCATCGTCTATCCCCTAGTACGCCGCGGTGAGCGCTTTCCCTTTCTCGCCCCCGAGGCGACCGGCTTTTGTCTGGCGTGCAGCGATCAACCCGCCAGCGATGATCCTGCCCTGGCGTACACCGCGCACCTCGAGGGGTTGGCCTACGTGGAGCGGCTGTGCTACGCCGTCGTCGCCGAGCTCGGTGCGCCGGTGGGGGAGGCCATCTTTGTGGCCGGTGGCGGCACCCACAGCGCCGCCGGCCTGCAGATTCGCGCCGACGTGCTGGGCAAGTGCCTCATCGTGCCGGAGGTGCCGGCGGGCGCCATGGGCGCGGCGATCCTGGCGGCCCGTAGCGTGGGCTATGCCACCGTCACCGAGGCGGCAAGCGCCATGGTGCGCACGGCGCGCGTCGTCACGCCGCGCCCCGCGCTGCAGGGCGCCTATGAGGCGCGCTATGCGCGGTTCGTCGCCGCCTGCCGCGCGAGGGGCTACCTGCCGTGAGCATCTTTAAAGAGTGCGACATCCGCGGCGTTTACGGCCAGGAGCTCGATGACGCCACCGGGCTGCGCCTCGGCCGGGCGTTGAGCACCCATCTGGCGGGACGGGAGGTGGTCGTCGGCGGGGACCTGCGCCCGAGCACGCCGGCGCTCAAGGGGGCCCTCATCGCGGGGCTCATCCGGGGAGGATGCCGCGTCATCGACATCGGTACGGTGCCCACCCCGGCCCTCTATTACGCCAAGCGCGCCCTCGGCGCCCACGGCACCGTGATGGTGACCGCCTCGCACAACCCCGCGCGCTATAACGGGTTCAAGCTCATGATCGGCGATCGACCCGTCACCCCAGCGCTCTTGGAGGGCCTGGCGCGCGCCATGGAGGCGGGGACGTTCGTCTCGGGGGAAGGGTCGGTGCGCCTGGCGACGATCCTGGCGGCCTACGCGGACGCGCTCGTGAATGCCTTCCCCGGGCTGTCGCGGCGCCACGTGGTGGTGGATGCCGGCAACGGCTCGCTGTGGGAGGTGGCGCCGGCGGTGCTGCGGCGCGCCGGCCAGGAGGTGACACCCCTGTTCTGCACGCCGGATGGCACCTTTCCGCACCGCGACCCGAACCCTGCCGTTCCGGCGCACCTCGAGGCGCTGCGCGCGCGGGTGCGCGCCGTGGGGGCCGACCTGGGCGTCGCCTACGACGGTGATGGCGACCGCGTCGTGTTCGTCGATGCGCGGGGCGCGGTGCAGCCCGCCGACCGCGTGCTGGTGCTCTTTGCGCGGCACGCCCTCGCGGAGCGCCCCGGCGGCGCCATCGTCTACGACCTCAAGGCCTCCTCGGTGGTGGCCGAGGAGACGGTGGCGGCCGGGGGACGACCGCTCATGGAGAAATCGGGCCACGCCTTTATCAAGGCGCGGCTCCTCGACGAGGGGGCCGTGCTGGGCGGTGAGGTGAGCGGGCACTACTTTTTCGGCGCCATCGGCGGTGACGACGCCCTCTACGCGACGCTCTACTACCTGCGCGTCCTCGATGCGCTGGGCCTCTCGGCGGCGGAGGCGTTGGCCACGGTGCCGGCCTACCCCATCACGCCCGACATCCGCCTGCCCTGCCCCCCGGCGGAGGCCGATGCCCTCCTGGACGAGCTCGCGCAGGGGCTGCGCGACGCCCCCATCGACCGGCTCGACGGCGTGCGCGTCGCGTTCGCCGACGGCTGGGCGCTGGTGCGGCGCTCGGTGACCGAGCCGGTCATCACGCTGCGCTGTGAGGCGCACACGACGGAAGGGCTGGCACGCATCCAGGAGCGCGTGCGCGCCGCCTCGCCGCGCCTCGCCCACCTCCTGTGCGAGGCGGGCTGGTGATGGCGTGTGGCGGGCATATCCGCCACACCACCCCACAGGGAAGGATACCTGCCATGTATGATCCCAAGAGCCACATCATCGACATCGCCACGCTGATCTACAGCCGCTTTCTCAGCGATTCGGCGGGCGGCAACATCAGCCTGCGCCACGAGGGGCGCATCTATGTGTCGCCGCGCTACATGGGCTCCAAGTACCGCTACCGCATCGTGCCGGAGCAGATCTCGGTGCTCGATGCGGCGCTCGAGGTGGTGGAGGGGCCGCGCGAGCTCTCGCGCGAGGTGCGCATGCACCTCGCCGCCTACACGCACTTTCCCGAGGTGGGCAGTGTCATCCACGCCCACCCGCGCTGGCTCATGGTCTATGCCGCCGCCGGGCGTACCATGAAGCCGGTGCTGGAGTACACCATCAAGTTCGGTGACGTGGAGTGCATCCCCGAGGCGCCGGCCCACTCGCAGGATCTGGCCGACGGCGTGGTGGCGGTGGCCGCGCGCCGCCGTGCACAGCTCCAGCAGTACGCCCTGGGCATCCTCCTGCCGCGTCACGGCATCGCCGTGCTGGGGCACGACCTGGACAACGCCTACGACTCCTTGGAGCGCCTGGAGAGCAACGCCCGCTGCGCGCTCCTGTCGCGCCTGCTCCCTCCGGAGGAGGCGACGTGACCGGTCGCGACGCGAGCCGTCGCGACGCGAGCCGTCGGGGGGCGATCCTCACCGTCACACCGAACACCGCGCTGGACACGGTGCTGTTCGTCGAGGGGTTTGCCTTCGGCGAGACGGTCCGCGCCCAAGGCGTCGCCACGGGCATGGGCGGCAAGGGGGCGGTGACCTCGTGGGTGCTGGGGCAGCTCGGCACCCCGAGCGTGGCCACGGGGTTCGCGGCGGGCGAGACGGGGCGGCGTATGGAGGCGATGCTTCGCGCGGCGGGCGTCGAGACGGATTTCCTCTGGGTGGGGGGCGAGACGCGCACGAACTATGTCGTGGCGCGCGTGGCGGACGGCTCCCAGGGGACGGTGACCGCCTCCGGGCTGGTGCCGGCGCCGGAGGACCCGGCGCGGCTGCGCGGCCACGTGGAGGCCCTGCTCCCCGAGGCCGCGGTCCTCCTGTGTGGCGGGAGCCTGCCGGCGGGGATGCCCGTGGACTGGTACGCGCCCCTCATCGCTCGCGCCCGTGACCTGGGGATCCCCACGCTGCTCGACGTGAGCGACCAGTTCCTGGAGCCCAACGTGGCCGCGCGCCCGACGATCATCACGCCGAACAGCGCCGAGGCGTCGCGCCTCCTCGGGCGGCCGATCGCGACCGTCGCGCAGGCCGCCCGGGGCGCTGAGGAGCTTGCGCGCCGGGGCATCGCCGCTGTGCTGATCACCCTCGGGGAGCACGGCGCGGTGGCGGCGACGGATGAGGGCCTCTACCACGTGCCGCCGGTGCCGGTGCGCGTCGTCAACACCGCGGGGGCGGGCGATGCCTTTAACGGCGGCGTGATCCAGGCACGGCTCGATGGCGCCTGCTGGGCGGAGGCCCTGCGCTGGGCGGGGGCCGTGGCCACGGCCGCGCTGCTCACCCCCGGCACCGGCGAGATCCACCCGGAGGATGTCCAGGCCCTCTACCCGCGGGTGACGGTGCAACGCTTGTAGGCCGCGGAGGCCCCGTCTGCCTCTCGGCCCGTCCACCGGTCACGGCGCATGGGGGGCGCGGCAGGCAAGCGGGGGAGCGTGTGCGACGCGATTGGACAAATGGACGGCGCCCGTTTATAGTCTAGAGTGGCGTGTTTTGGGGCAACATCCCCGTGGGCATCCCCGCCGATGTGGGTGTCCGAGAGCGTGATCGTAGCACACAGGCAGAAAGGGATCGACATGGGGAATAAGGGGAACCTTGTCGTCGGCCAATCGGGTGGACCCACCGCCGTCATCAACAGCAGCCTGGTCGGCGTGATCCACGAGGCCATGCAACACGACGCGATCGGGGCGATCTATGGCATGGTGCACGGCGTCTCCGGCGTGCTGCACGAGGAGTTCATCGACCTGCGCCAAGAGTCGGCGGAGACGCTGGAGCGCCTGCGCTATACCCCCGCCTCGGCGTTGGGCACGGTGCGCTACAAGCTGCACAGCGCGGACTATGACCGGCTGCTGGACGTGCTCATGGCCTACGACGTGCGCTACTTCCTCTACATTGGCGGTAACGACTCGATGGACACGGCGCACAAGGTGCACCTGGCGGCGCAGGCCAAGGGGTACGAGCTGTACGCCCTGGGCGTGCCCAAGACGGTGGACAACGACCTCGCCTACACCGACCACTGCCCCGGCTACGGCAGCGCGGCGCGTTTCGTCGCCACCGCCGTGCGCGACACGGGCTACGACACGGAGGCGATGGGTGAGAGCAGCCCCGTCAAGTTCATCGAGGTGATGGGCCGCAACGCCGGGTGGCTGACGGCGGCGGCCGCCCTGGCCAGGGTGGAGCCGAACGATCCGCCCCAGCTCCTCTACGTGCCCGAGTGCGGCGTGTCGCTGGAGCAGGTGGTCAACGACGTGCGCTACTGGTACGAGACGATCGGCCACTGCGTCGTGGCGGTGAGCGAGGGCATGCGCAACGAGCAGGGCGAGGAGATCGGCTCCGGCTTTGGGCAGGTCGAGCTGGACGCCTTTGGCCACGCGCGCAAGGGCGGCGTCGTCGAGACGTTGGAAGCCATCGTCAAGGCAGAGCTCGGCGTGCGCGTGCGCCACGACAAGCCGGGCTACCTGCAGCGCTCCTGCGCCGCCTTGGCCTCGCCCGTCGACCGCGCCGAGGCCTACCTCGTGGGGCAGGCGGCCGTGCGCGAGGCACTCGCCGGCGTCAGCGACCGCATGATCACCCTCGAGCGCCAGCCGGGCCCCACGTATGCCGTGACCACCGGCCTGGCCCCCCTGGCGGAGGTCGCCAATGCCGAGCACCTCCTGCCGCGGGAGTACATCAACGCGGCGGGCAACGGGGTGACGGAGGCGTTCCTGGAGTACGCCCGGCCCCTCATCGGCGAGCCGCTCGCGCCGTACGCGCGCCTGGCCAAGCACGCCGTGCCCAAGCGCCTGGCGGAGTAGCCGCGGCCCGAAGGTGATACGAGAGGGCACGCCCTACGCGGGGCGTGCCCTTTTGCGTACGGTGCCGGCGCCTCCTTGCGTTCGGGGCGCTGGCGTGGGGTGTGCCCCGCGGCGCCCCTGCTAGGGGCGGTAGGATGGCAGCTCGACGGGCGGCGCCTTCCGCCGCACGCGGACCGGCAGGGGCGTCATAGCCACCCCACTCTGCTGCCCGTCCGACACGTAGGCGCGCAGCAGCACGTCCGAGCCGTCCGGCACGGTGGTGGTGGTCCACCGGTAGGACCCGCAGGGGGCCAGGTCGTGGGCGATGGTCTGCCAGGTGCGGCCGCAGTCCAGCGAGTACTGGAGCATCGCCTTGGCGGTGCGCCCTCCCCCGTGCGCGGTGTGCCAGGCGATGCGCTGCTCGCCCGTCCAGTGCTCCCCTCCATGGGGCTCGAGGAGCACCACGGCGGGGCTGGAGGCGTTCCATACGCCAAAGGGCCCGGCATAGTCCTCAGCCGTAAAGGTGCCATCGCTCACCGTGGCACGCAGCCACACGGTGGCGGCGTTGGGCACGGTGGTGGTATCCCACAGGTAGCCCTCGGCGGCCGAAACGTTGTAGGCAAAGCGACGCCAGGTGCCACCGCCGTCCAGGCTGTACGCCAACGTCATCGTCAGCGCGTCGGCGTCGCTATCGCTGGCCCGCCAGCGTATCTCGCGCGTGCCCGCCCACACCTCTCCGGCGCGCGGCGCCACGAGTGACAGGACGGGGGCGTTCGCGCCGGGGTTGTCGATCTCGAAGGGCCCCGAGACGACCACCGACTCGGCGCGGTCGTCGCCCACGGTGAGGCGCAGCCGGTAGACGCCGTTGGCGACGGTGGTGGTATCCCAGCGGTAAGCGCCGGTGTTCGCCCGACCCCGTGCGAGGTCGAACCAGGTGACGCCGCCGTCGCGCGACAGCTCGAGCGTCGCCCCCAGGTCGCGCTCGTCCGCGGTGGTCGTCTGCCAGCGAATCTCGCGCTCGCCCGACCAGACCTCGCCGGTCAGGGGCTCCAGGGTGACGGTGGGCGGCTCGCTCCCCGCCATAACCACCCCAAAGCGCGGCGACAGGATCCCGACGCGCAGGGCGCCGTCGTCGACGGTGAGGCGTAAGCGGTACAGGCGCCCTGGCTTGAGCCACTCGGCGGGCAGGACCGCCTCACCCGCATCGTAGGCCGCCTCGGCGATGGGCTGCCAGGCAGTGGCGCTCGCCGGGGCAGCGGGGTCCTCCCGGCGCACGGCCAGCGAGACGCGGGGCGGCGTGCCGCTCGTCGTCCCGGCTTCCCAGGCGATGATCTCGTTGCGCCACAGGGTGCCCTCGGCATCGGGCGACACAAAGCGCGCCGTGGGCCCACTCACGCCATTGGCCACCCCAAAGGGGGCCGGCGTGACGGCCTGCGCTGTCACCATGCCGTCGCTGACCACGACCCGGGCGAGCACCGCGTGGGCGCCCTGCAGTGCGGTGGTGTCCCAGAGGTAGCGCCCGACGGCGGCGTCTACCGCGGCCACGACCTGCCACGTCGCGCCGCCGTCGGTGCTGATGGCGATGGTCGCCGTGAGCGCATCGCCATCACTGTCCCAGGCGCGCCAGACGATCTCGCGCACGCCGCGCCACGTCGCGCCGCCCGCCGGCGCGACGAGCTCTACCTCGGGGCGTTCGTTGCGCCGGTTGGCCACCGTGACCTCCGTCATGGCGACCGCCTCATCGGTCCCATCGCTGATGGTGACGCGCAGCGCGTAGGCGCCGTCCGCGAGGGTGGAGGTATCCCAGAGGAGGAACCCGTCGTCGGGCACGTCCTCCACGAGGGGGTGCCATTCGGTCTCGCGCGCTCCCCGGATGGCCACCGTAGCGGTGCGTTCCACCGGCGCCGAGACGCGTGACTCCCAGGTGATGGGCACGACGCCGGCGACGCGCGCTTGGGCGGCCGGGCGGAGGAGGAGCAGCGTCGGCGGCAGGGCGCCTACCACCGTGAGCATGCCATCGCTGTCGTCGCTCACCACGTGGTACCCATCGCGCACGACGACCCGCACGCGGTACCGCGAGCCCATGGGGAGGAACGATACCTGCCACATGTAGTACCCCGTGTTGTCGATCCCCTCGGCGAGGGGCAGCCACGTCTGGCCGGCATCGTCGCTGTAGTAGAGGTCGACGAGCAGCGCGTCGTCGTCGGGGTCCTCGGCCTGCCAGAGGATGACGGCATCGCTGCGCAGCACGGTGTGCTCGTTGGGCGTGACGAGGCGCACCTCCGGGGGGCGGTTCGCCAGGAGCCGCAGGCCGGTGACCTCGGCGGAGGCCTGCGCCCCATCCGGGTCGCGGACCGTCACCCGCAGGGCATAGTCCGCGGCGGGCGCCAACCCCGAGGTATCCCACAGGTAGGTCTCAGTGTCCGCGAGATCGCGTGCCAAGGGCTGCCAGGCCCCCAGGTCATGGCGATACTCCAGGGTGACGGCCAGGGGATCGCCATCGGGATCCCACGCGTGCCAGCCGATAAAGAGGGGCGTGGCGTGCGCCGCGCCGGCGGTGGGCGCCAGGAGCGTCACGCTGGGGCTCTCGTTCCGGTTATCGATGGTAAAGGGGGCGCTCACCAGGACGTGGCGGCGCCTGCCGTCATCGACGGTGAGGCGGAGCCTGGCGCGCACGGTGTCGGGAACGGCCGTCGTGTCCCAGGTGAACTCGCCCTGCGCCTCGCCGTCGGTGGCGAGAGCGACCCAGTGCATGCCGCCGTCCGGGCTCCACTCGAGCACCACGCGGGCCGGCGCCGTCACCTGCCAGGCGATGCGCTGGCGGCCGCTCACGGTGTCCTCAGCGGTGGGCCAGACGACATGGGCGGGGCTGGCGTCGCGCACCTCCACGGGGTGTTCGGCATAGTGGAGGTGCCCCGCGGCGTCGCGGATCACCGCCACGAGATCGTAGGTGCCGTCCAGCACCCCGGCCGTGTCCCACACGAGGGACCACTCTGCCGCCTCGGGCGCGTCGCGGGTGGCGGGACCCACGAGGCGCAGCTGCCCCTCGGCATCGCGATAGTAGACCGTCACCGCGGTGGTATCCGCCGGCGCCCGGAGCCGCAGCCGCGCGGCGCCGTGGAGCAGGCCGCCATCCGTGGGTGCCAGGAAATGGGCGTCGGCCCCGGCGTTGCGCACGCGGATGGCGCCGCTGCGCACCGGCGTCGCCCGGCCCTCGCCATGGCGCACCACGGCGACGAGATCATAGTCTCCATCCGGCAGGCCCGTGGTGTCCCAGGCGTGCTCCCACCGGTCGGTGTGCGCCTCCAGGGTGGCTACGGGGAGGAGTTGCCCGCCGAGCGCCTCCGCATAGAGGTCGATGCCGGTGACGTGGCGGCTGCCCACGGTGACCTGCACGCTCACCGGCACGACACCGGCGAGCGCTGTGCCGGGATGCGGCGACAAGAAGCGGACCGCCGGGCGCTCGCGCCCCACAATGTCGATGCTGCGCTCCGTGCGGGCCACCGTGGAGCGGCCGCGCGCGTCGTGCGCCTCGGCGCGCAGCACCCAGGCGTCACCGTCGAGGAGGGGGGCCGCCGTGACGCGGATGCCCCATCCATCCGCCCCGTCCGTATCGCTACCCAACCAGACGATGTCGGGCGCCTCCACCCGGTGACGCACGGGCCCCTGGGAATGCTGCAGCAGCGTGCGCTGCCGCTCCGCGTAAAAGTCGACGCGCTCCACGGGAGCGGCGCCCGCCTCCACCGCGGCGGTGACGCGAAAGGTCCCGCGGACGGTCGTCCCGGGTTCGGGCTCGATGAGGCGCACCGTGGGGCCCCCACCGTTGGCGACGACCAGCGCCTCGGCGGCGACGCCCCGGTAGGCGTGGCCGTCGGCATCAAGGAGTACCGCGTCCAGGCGATAGACGCCGTCGGGCAGGTCACGGCTGTCATAGGTGACGGTGACCCACTCGCGATCGAGTCGTACCGGGGACGTTGCCACGTCGCGGGAGGCCACGAGGTAGGTGCGGGAGGGGATGGTGCAGGCACGCGCGGAGGGATCGCCGGGTGGAGGGCAGGCCGTCGCCGTGAGGGCTACCTCCAGGCGCATCGCGTCCGCCTGGAGCCCCGGCGCCATGACGCGCACCTGCCCGAGCCCCTGAACGACCTCGGGCCCCACGCTCGTCACCCAGACGGTCGCACTGCCCGACGGCAGGACGGTCACCGGCCCGGCGACGGCGGAGGTCACGCCCCCATGGACGTCCACCCCGAGGACGACGATCTCGTGGGGCGCGGCATCGACGCCGGCGCGCGCAGCGTCAAAGGGCACGCTCCAGCCGTCGCGCCCGTCATAATCCGTGCCGATGGGGATCAGCACGTCGTCATGCACCGGTCCGCACGCTGTGGGGCGCAGGTAAAAGGCCACGCGCTGCCAGTCGGACGCCGGAAGGTTCGCCTCGGCCACCACCAGGTCGCCATCGGCGAGCCAGCCGCCGCTGGTGGGCGCGGTGACGGCCAGCTGTGGCGCGGGAGAGAATGCCGTCAGCACGTAGAGGTCCGTGGTTTCCCCCTGGCCCTCGACGGTTACCGCCAGGTGCGGGCGGCCCGCCCCGTCGATGGCCATGCTCACTGCGATGGCGTCGAGGTCGGCGAGGCGTCGCGCCGCCGCCCAGTCCCCCGAGTTGGCGTACCACAGCGCCCCATCGACGGACCAGGCCACATGGGCCTCATCGTTGGGTCCCACGGCGAGGGCGATGCGGGCGTCCGCCAAGGGCGGTGCGACGGCAAACGCCTGCGCCCAGTCGCGGCTGTCGGCGCAATGGATGCCCTCTGAGCGATGCCAGCACACGTACGCCGTCCCACGGGGCCCCACGGCGAGCCGTGGCCGCTCCCCGGCGGTGGCAACGCGCGTCGGCGTTGCGTCGCTGTCCAGCGCGGCATAGTAGATACCGCCATCCTCGTCCATCCCGCGCTGTTGTGCCCAGGCGACGTGGGCGCTGCCCGCGGCGTCGAGGGCAAGGGCGACCCCTGTGGGCGCGGCGGCGCCCTCCAGCGTGAGGCGCGAGGTGTGGGGGGCCAGACTATCGGCATCATCGGCCCCATCGGCGCCAGCGATGAGGACGAGGCCATCCTCCGCGGCCCAGAGGGCCTGCAGGCCGCCGGCGGCATCCACGGCGAGGGCGGCCGCGGAGGGCACGTCGCCCCAGGGCTGGGCGGGCTCGCTCGCGGCGTGGGTGTAGCGCCACACCGTCATCGCTTCCGGCGTGGGTTCAGTCCAGGCGAGGTAGAGCTCTGCGCCGGCCACCAGGAGGGGCCGGAGCGCCGCGACACCCTCGGGGGAGGCGT
>DUUT01000084.1 GCA_012841405.1 Chloroflexota bacterium | reverse complement strand
GACGACGGCGACGGTGCTCTCCGTCACGGGGTCGATGGGGAGGGTACGTAGCGACGCCGGCGGCCAGGTCGTCTATGACGTCGGCAGGCTTGAGGCCGGCTCCCGAGCCGAGGTGGTGGTGACCTGGCGCGGCGGTGCCCCCGGCGTGTACGCCGGGACGGCGATCGTCGCCGGGTTGCGGGAGGATCCCTCCCCCACGGATAACGTCCTAAGCACCTACACCACCCTCATGGCGAAGGAGTGGCGCCGCGGTTATGTCCTCGGTGGGTACGACCTGGACGCGCAACGGGCCTACCTCTCCTTCGCCTACGAAAACGAGGGGGTGTGGGAGGATGTTGCGCCAGTGAGCGGCTGGGTGGCGCCCCTTGCGGTGGACGCCGTCACAGGCACGCTCTACCGAGCCTCGGGCAACTGCATCTTTAGTATGCCGCTCGCGGGTGGTAAGTGGAGCCAGGGGCCCTGCGTCAGCGGCGGCGCGCAGATCAGGGACCTGGTGATCGACCCTGCCACGCGCACCATGTACTGGGTGCAGCGCTACTCCGATCGCATTTGGGAGATGCGCCTCGACGGGGGCGAGCCTGCTATCAGCCACTATAGCGGTTACAGCTTTCGACCGGCCATCGCCGCCGTAGCGCCCGATGGGCAGGGCGGGGTCTACTGGATCAACGACTGGCAGAATGCTATCGAGTACGCACCGGCGGGGCGGCCCGAGGGGGAGCTCATCCTCCAGCTGGGCATCGAGGCTACGGCCATCGCCTTCGACCGGCGGCGTGGCGAGCTGTACTGGACCGGGGGCCACTACATCTATCGCGGTGACCCGGAGACGGGTGAGATCGACACGGTATACTATGGCTATGTGGAGGACGACCTCGTCATCGACGATGACGCCGACCGCCTGTACTGGCACAACTTTCAGCACGCCGGCACCCTGCGATATCTCGACCTGGCGACGGGGGAGCTCGGCACGGTGACGCTACCCAAGGGCATCCCCGCCCTCACGGGCTATATCGCCATCGGGTGGCGCCCCTGGACGGCGCCGCCGACGCCCGTCCCCACGCATTCGGCGACGCCGACGCTGACGCGCACACCCTCGCAGATATCCACGCGGACCCCGACGCGGACGTCCACGCCGACGCCGACGCACACGCCTACGGCGACGCCCACACCGGTGGGCTATGGGCAGTACGACTGGATCATGTCGGGCGGCTCGCCCGTCAGCTTCCGGGTGATCGCCTACCCCATCAACGCGCCGGATACCGGCTATGCCCGCGATGTCGACGTGCGGCTGCGCCTCGATCCCGGGGCAGACGATCCCAAGACCTCGATGAGCATCGCCCTCCGCAGCCCCGACGGCCGCGAGGTGGTGCTGCACGATACGACCTCCAGCGCGGCGTACGGCAGCGGGAGCATCGCCTGGCAGCTGCGCTGGGGCGAGTTCGACGACGAGGCGGCACAGTCCATCGATAGCACCACGTCGCCCTACGTGGGGGCGTTCGGCCCGCAGAATGCGCTGGCGGCCTTCCGGGATGCCCCCAGCGAAGGGGAGTGGCTGCTCATCATCACGAGTGGGAGCAACGCGGGCAGCCGCAGCGTGATGTACGGCGTGGAGCTTGAAATCATCCGCTCCGCGGAGCCGGCGACGCCGACGCCGAGCGCAACGCCCACCGCGACGCGCACGCCGACACCGAGCCGCACACCGACGGTTGGCCCGTCGCCCACGCCGTCGCCGACGATGGAACCGGCCGTGGCGGAACGCCTCTACTGGATTCTCTCCGAGACGATCCAGCGCGCTCCGGTGGCGGGCTGCATTGACGGCTCGTGCATCGAGGACGTGCTCACGGAGGAAGGTGGATACCCCACCGCCTTGCTGATCGATGGGGATACGATGTACTGGGCGCAGGCCAGCAGCGAGGAGGGAGCCACCGCGATACGGCGGGCCAACCTCGACGGCACCGGCGTGGCGACGGTGATCGGGCTCAATGACGTGCAGGTCAAGGACTTGGCGCTCGACCGCCAAGGGGGTTACATCTACTGGCTCACCGATTCCGGTATCGAGCGGGCGCGAACCGACGGGATGGGGCGCGAGACGATCATCCCCGATCTACCCGCGGAGGCCATCGCACTCGATCTCTCGGCGGGCAAGGTGTACTGGGCCGAGATGAACTCGTTTGGTCCGTCGTCCGCCGTGCGGCGGGCGAACCTCGACGGCACGGATGTCGCGACGGTCATCGAATCCCCGGACCCGTGGGATTCGATGACGCTCCTCGGCGAGCCGCACGATCTGGCGGTGGACCCGGTCACGGGGGATCTCTACGTCACGACTCGCGTCCGCCTATCGTCGAGCGGGGAATGGCCGAGGCGGCTACTGCGCGTCGACACAGACTGTGCGGCGGGCCTGCCCGCCACGGGCGAGTGCGTCGTCGACATGGCCTCGGCGGAGCAATGGTGGCCCGAAGGCCTTGCGCTCGACCTCACCACGCGGACGGCCTACGTGGGCGTCTTCCTGGCCGACTATGACCACCCCATCATCCAGGTGGGCGCGGACTATGGTGCTGGCGGCTTTGCCGATCTCATGGTCTTCGATGACTCCTTGTTCGTCCACATCACGCACGTTGCCCTGCAGTATACGGCGTCTTCCGGCGGCAGCTCCGTGGGGATGTCGCGCGCTGCGGGCCGGGCGGAGGCGGCGCAAAGCGGCGGGCTGACGACCTGGTTCCCCCTGGCGTACCGGCAGCGTGTCCACCAGGTGTACCTACCCGTCTACATGTATCCCTCGACGGGCGGCACGGGCACGTCCCACATCACCCCGCAGACGGGCGACACGCTCTACGTCGGGCGCACGGCGACGATCTCGGGCGTGGCCTATGGCGTGCGCGGGCTGCGACGGGTGGTCGTTACCGTCGACGGCGAAGTCGTGTACACTCGCGAGTGGGAGCGCGACGAGACGACGCGCGCCTACTGGGAGACGAGCTGGACCCCTACGGAGGAGCACCTCGGGGTGCGCGAGATCGTCGCCCGCGCCACCGACTGGGCGGGCGTCACGCAGACGTTGGCGTCCTACGCGCGGGTGGCGGTGCAGCCCGCGTCAGCGCGGCTCGGGCGCGATGTGCCGGTGGGCTATGCGCCGGAGGCCGTGTCCTCGGCCATCCTCGAGCCGGCCCATGGCGCCGTGCTGACGTCGCTGGAGCCCATCATCGTGCGGGTCGGCGCCACGGCGGACGCCTCCCTCGCCGATCTCACGGTCTCGGTGAACGGCGTGCCGCTGGACACGGGGAGTGGATCATGGGCCTCCAGCCCCCTGACCTCCACGATCTGGACGCTGCAGTGGACGCCGCCGACGAGTGGCACGTTCGAGTTCACCTCGTTGGCCATCGACGCCAACGGCGTCGCCCAGGCGAGCCCGGACCGGGTCGTCGTGCACGTGGAGCCGGACCCGCCAACGGTGAGACTGGCGCGCACGGTGTACACCAGCACGCGCCAGGTCGAGCCCGGCAGCGTGGACCTGGCCGGCACGTTCACCGGCGCGGTGGACGCGGTGCAGGTGCGTATCGGTGACGACACGCCCTGGCGCGATGCCACCATCGAGTCCAACACCTGGACGTATCGCTGGTTCCAGACGCCGAACGACACCTTTGATGGGCAGATCACGCAGGTGTGGGTGCGCGCCATCGACGGCGCCGGCCGCCGCGCCGAGATCACGGCCGACGTCACGGTCGATGTGACGCCGCCCCTGGTGGTGGACGCGACGCTCTCCGCTCTCACGGGAGGCGGCGCGACGCTCCTCGCCGAAGGCGACACGGTGTCCGACGCCTCCGTGCCGATGGCGATCGACTGGGGCGAGGCGACGGACAGCTCGGGGATCGCAGGCTACCACGTGGATTGGCTCACCTCCCCGACGGCCCCCAACGCGCCGGGCGTGACCCACGCCGCGGACGCGGCGCACCATCACGAGGAGGTCTTGAGCGATGTGGGCGTGTACTGGGCGCACGTGGGCGCGAGCGACGCCCTGGGGAACTGGGGATGGCGCGTCCTCGGGCCGATCCATGTGGACGGTGTCACCACCCCCGATCTCGTGACCTCCATCGGGATGGCATGGGAGGCGCTGAGCTACGACGGGTGGACGGCGAGTGGCTGCACCCTGGTGGGCTCGAGCGCCGTCGCATCGACCCGCGATCCCCAGCGCCTCTACGTGACCTGGGACGACGAGGCCCTGCGCCTCCGCTGGTCGGGCGCCAGTTGGGACGGCGAGGGCGACCTGTTCGTGTACCTCGATACCAAGCCGGGTGGCGCGGCCACGGCCTACGACCCGTACGGAGCAGAGGCGGACGACGTGATCCACCTGCCCGTCGACGACGGGGTGGCCATGGCGGCGGACTATGCCCTCTGGGTGGCGGGGATGGACGCTGCGCAGCTCCTCGCCTGGGATGGCGCCACGTGGAAGGCCGTATCCAGACTCGACGAGGCGCGGCTGCTCCTTACGAACGCGGCGCGCCCCGCGCTGGCGGATCTGCGCATCCCCTTCAGCGATCTTGGGATCACGAGCCCCACGGGGACGTCGCTCCGACTCGTGGCGTTCGCCAGCGAGGAGGGCGTGTTGCGCCCGTGGGCCGTCATGCCCAGCCGGAACCCGCTCACCGGGCCGACACACGCCGACGGCGGACGCGTCATCACCCTGGCCCAGACCTACGCCTGGCGGCCCCGGCGGGGTGCAGGTCACCGTCCGTAGCGTGGTCGATGGCACCGGGTATCCCGCCGAGGAGTGGACCCCCGGCCCGAGCGCGACCGTCGTCGACTATTTGGCGGACGGCCTGCTCGGCCCCGGTGGGCGGCTCGACGCCGATCTCAACGGGGAGCCGGATGTGATGCTACCGACGGGGTCCATCGCCGAGCCCGTGGGAGACGGCCAATCCCTCGTGTACTACTACCGCTTGGCGCTCGGCCCGCATGACGTCGTCCACGGCCTCAAGCTTGAGGTGCAGGCGTACGGGGCCGTGGGGAGCGCGAGCGGCGCGACGTACGATGTCGGCGACGTCGGCCCCGACGCGACGGTAGAGATCGTCGTCCGTGTGCCCGTCAATGCCGCGCTCGACCCGGATGCGGCCGAGCTCATCCTCATCCTCTCGGACGACATCCACGGTGCCTATGACTGGATCTGGATGCACCACCCGGTGGACACGACCGGCCCGGAGGTGTCGTTGCGCCCGTCGGATGGCTGGGCGCGCCTCGGCGAGAACATGGTCACCGGAACGGCGGAGGATCCTTCGGGGGTGGCGAGCGTGACGCTCGAAACCAAGGTCGTGCCTGGCGGCGCCACCACCACCATCGTCTGCCCGCAGGCTGACGCGCGCAGCGGCGAGTGGGCCTGCGCCTGGAACGCCGGCACCCTTGTCGGGGCCGACGCGGTGGAACTGCGCGCCCGCGGTACCGATACGTTGGGCAATGTGGGTGCCTGGTCACCGGCGATGACGCTGAGGGTCGATCGCATCCCCCCGACGGTGATCCTCGACGCGAACCTCGAGGCGGCGCTAGCGGGTGGCGTCGTGAACCCCAACGCCCTCACGTATGCCGGTGGCGTGGAGGATGACGTGCTGGCGCGTCGCGTCGAGCTGCACATCCGGCGCGGTGGGATCGCCAATCGCCTGCCCCTAGCGGTGACGCCCGGCGACGCCGCGTCAGGCGTCTGGTCTACGGCGCGCACGCTGGCGGCGGTGGACGGCCTTACCGAGACGCTGACGGTGTACGCGTACGACGGCGCCGGCAATCGCTCTGACGCGATGACACGTTCCTACCGGGTCGACACCGCGGCGCCGGTCGTCACCGGCACGCAGCACGTGCGCATCCTCTACCTCAATCCCGACGACGCTGCCCTGCAGGCCGCGACCGGGCTGCTCGTTGCCTATCAGCCGGGTGCCCCCGTGCTCTCGGGCACCGTCTCCGACCGAAGTCTCGTCGAGCGGATGCGGGTGCGTATCACCGCGCCGGGCGGCGGCGTGACCTGGGATAGCGTGGCGGTTGAGGGCGGAGCGTGGTCCTGGGCGCCTCATCTCACGTCCGGCGGGCACTATACGCTCCACGTGGAGGCGACGGATGCCGCCGGAAACACGTCGGTGATCGGCCCGTACACGCTGACGGTCTTTTCGGGTAACGTGACGCTCTTCCCGCTCGTGCGGCTCGGCCGGATCGCGACGCCGGGGGACGTCGTCCCGCGGTTGTGGCTGCCGTACGTCGCGCGCGGTGCGCAGGGCTACGCGGCGGCAGAACCGACGCCGACATCTACGGCGACGGCCACCGCTACGGCGACCGCCACGGCGCCCCCCACGGGGACGGCGACGGTCACCCCGACGGCGATGGGCGCCGCGACGCCCACCTTGGCGCCGAGTGCCACGGCCACCGAGGTGCCATCGCCGACGGACATGCCGACGGACACGCCGCCGTCGACGGTGACACTCGCGCCGACGGCGACGGTCACCCCGATGGCGACAGACGCCCCGACGCCCACCTTGGCGCCGAGTGCCACGGCCACCGAGGCGCCATCGCCGACGGACACGCCGACGCCCATCGAGACCGAGACGGCCACGGCGACGATGGAACCCCCGCCGTCCGAGGCCACGGCGACGCCGGCCGTTGCTCCAAGCGACACGCCGGCCGTCGAGATCGAGGCGGGGGGCGAGAGTGCATCGACGCCCACGCAGGCACCGACGGCGGAGGACGGCACGGGGGCGGTCCCGTACGTCTAGGGAGTGCTCCAAATCAGGCGGCGGAGATCTGCCCACAGAAGGAGCTCGTTCACGCTCGCTGCACGAGGCCACCGCTCCCGACTG
>DUUT01000083.1 GCA_012841405.1 Chloroflexota bacterium | reverse complement strand
CGGAGCCGACGGCCGTGGCGCCGCCGCCAGCCAGCCCGGTGCCCTCGGGCAGCGCGGGGGTCTATCCGCCTCCGGCAGTACCCTCGCCCTACCCCGAACCGCGGGACACGACGCTGTTCCCCATGGTCGCGCGCCCCGCGCCGGACGGCCCCAGCGCGGCGGGGATTCCGGCGATCTCGGCGGTCGTTCCCGCGGGGTTTGTCCAGGCGCGTGGCGCCTCGCTGGTGTTGGACGGCGAGCCCTACTACTTTCTGGGCGTGAACGCCTCGTACCTCATGTCGGAGTACTTTCCAGAGCGCGCCATCGAGCCGATCATCCGCTACCTGGCCGAAACCGGGGGGGTGAACGTCATTCGCCTCTTCTACCAGCCCGGTAAGGACCCCGCGCGGTTCGAGCGGATCCTCGATCTTGGGGGGCAGTACGGCATCCGCTTCATCGTCGCCCTGCAGGACTTTTACTTTTACAAGACGCAGACGTGGTTCGACGTACACTACAAGGACGAGGATCTGCCCCACATTCGGGCCGTCGTCCCGCGCTTTCGCGATCGCCCCGAGATCCTCATGTGGGAGCTGATGAACGAGCCCGGTTGCGCCGAGGGGGATGATCCCAAGCAGTGCCAGCAGCACATCTACAACTGGGCGGCCGCCGTCTCGGCCGAGATCAAGGCCCTGGACCCGCACCACCTCGTGTCCATCGGCGCGATGAGTGCCGAGGGGACGCGCTACCACCGCTCGAACTATGAGGACATGCACGAGCTGCCCACGGTGGACGTCATCAGTCTGCATCGCTACGTGGGCAAGACGTCGCGGACCGAGATGCGCCTCGCTGCCAAACTGAATAAACCGATCTACGTGGGGGAAGGGTGGGAAAAGGCCTACAAGAAGGATCGCTGCCAGCCGATCGACGGCAGCATCCTGGCGGAGCGCGCCGAAAAGATCCGCGAGGACTTGGAGTGGTCCTTCGAGCATGGGCTCGATGGCTACCTGTTGTGGCAGCACGACCCGGGGCTGGTGGAGAAGGAAGACGGCGATCGCCAGTGGTACTGCAGCGAGTTCTCGCTCCTCGAGGGGGACCCGACCTATGACGTGCTGCGTGCCTTCATGGCGCAGCTCCGCACGGGCGCGTGCGTCGACGACAAGCCGGTGGAGGACGACTAGCGCCTGCCGCGGGCGGCCCTAGGTAGTGTGTGGAAAAAGCGCCACAGCGCCGTGCTGAGCGTGGCGAGAAACCTTGGCGATGGGCGTCAAGGCCCCTCGCTCGCTTACGCTCGGGGCGACACCGTTACGACGTCGGGTGCCTTTTGGAGACACTACCTAATGGCTGCCCAGGTAACGCAGTGCCTCGAGGATGCGCTCGTCGAGGTCGGTGGTCTCGGGGGGGAGGTTGCCGACGGCCGTCTGGGCTTCGGCGACACTGTAGCCGAGCGCCGTGAGGGCGTTGATCACGTCGGCGTCCGCCGAGGAGAGGCCCGGCGACCACGCCGTGGTGACCTCGCCCAACCGATCGCGCAGATCGAGCACCAGGCGCTGCGCCGTCTTGCGGCCCACGCCGGGGATACGCATGAGCGCCGCGGTGTCGCCCTGCGCCACGATGCCGCGCAAGGTCTCTGGCGAGAACACGGACAGGGCGGCCAACGCCGTGCGCGGGCCGATGCCGCTGACGCCGATGAGCACGACGAACAGCTCGAGCTCCTCGGGGGAGCCAAAGCCATACAGGGCGAGGTCGTTTTCGCGCACGGCGAGGTGCGTGTGCAGCTCGATGGTCTGGCCGATGTGCTCGATCTGCTCGAGGAAGGACCGGGGCACGTGTACGAGGTACCCCACCCCACCGATATCGACGATGAGCGCGTCGCTACGCACGGCCTGGAGCTGCCCCCGCAGACTGGCGATCATGGGCGTTCCCTCTGCGCTTGTTCCACGAGGTGGTTGAGCCGCGACGAGTGGTGGTGACAGATCGACACCGCCAGGCCATCGGCGGCGTCGTCGGGCCGGGGAATCTCGGGCAGGTTCAACAGGAGCCGCACCATCTCTTGCACCTGGTGTTTCTCGGCCTGGCCATAGCCGGTGATGGCCTGCTTGATCTGCAGCGGGGTGTACTCGCAGATGGTGAGGCCCGCCTCCGCTACCGTCAGCAGGAGGACGCCGCGCGCCTCGCCCACGGTCATCGCCGTGCGGGCGTTGGTGGCGAAAAACAGCTCCTCCATCGCCACCACATCGGGGGGGTAGCGGTCGAGGAGCGCGGTCAGTTTCTCATGGAGGATGACGAGCCGTTCGGCGATGGGGACCTTGGCCGGCGTTCGCAGGACGCCATAGGCCACGGCCTCGAGCGCCTGGCCATCCCCTGCCACGAGGCCGTATCCCGTTGTTGCCAAGCCAGGGTCGATTCCCAAGACGAGCATCGGCGGTTAGGCGGCCTGCGCCTCGTACTTGGCCATCAGTTCATCCGAGATGTCGAGGTTGGAAAAGACCTGCTGGACGTCATCCAGGTCCTCGAGCGCCTCGATGAGCTTCATGGTCTGTAGGGTCTGCTTCTCATCCAACGACACGGTGCTCTGGGGGATCCACGAGAGCTGCGCGTTGGATACTTTGAGGGAGGCATTGATCAGGGCTTCCTCGACGGCCTTGAAATCCTGCACCTGCGTGTAGACCTCGACGATGCCGTCGCTGATCTCGACGTCCTCGGCCCCCGCATCGATGGCCACCAGCGCGATCTCTTCCGGGTCACTGTCCCCGGGATCGATGCCGATGTAGCCCTTGCGGGAGAACATCCAGGCCACGGAGCCATCGGCGCCCAGGTTGCCGCCGTGCCGCGTAAAGACGTGGCGCACCTCCGAGACAGTGCGATTGCGGTTGTCGCTGAGCCCCAGCACCATGATGGCGACGCCGTTCGGGCCATAGCCCTCGTACATCACCTCTTGCAGCTCGTCGCTGCCCTTGAGTTCGCCAGAGCCGCGCTTGATGGCGCGCTCAATATTGTCCTTGGGCATGTTGGCCTGCCGGGCTTTGTCCAGCACGAGGCGTAGGCGGAAATTCGCTTCTGGATCGGGTCCCCCCTCCCGTGTGGCGATCACAATCTCATGCCCGAGTTTCGTAAAAAGCTGGCCACGCTTGGCATCGTTGACGCCCTTGGAACGCCGGATGGTGGCCCACTTGCTATGTCCAGACATTTTCCCCTCCGTATACGGCGACGGACACGCCCTGCGGAGATTATACCACTGGCCCCACTTTTTGGCGAACAGACTCCCCACCCCCAGCGCACCGGGGGCGGGCGGCGCGGGGGGCGGGGAGCATAGAGGATACGGAGTATGCCGTGCTGCGCCGCGGAGGGGCCGTCACCCCGCGCTGGACGGCGGGGGCGGCGGCGCATCGAGCCCGAGGAGGCGGCGCAGCTGGCGGGCCGTGTCGATGGCCTGGCCTGCCCAGTGGTTGTTGGCATAGACGAACGTCGTCTCTGTCGCCGCGGCGAGCCGGCGAATCCTGGGGATCCAGGGCGCTAGCTCTTCCGGTGGGTAGGCATAGTCGTAGCGCTCCCAGGCGTGGTCGTGGCGCCACCACTTGGCGGCGTTGCGCCCATGGAAGCGCACGTAACCGATGGTGGAGGTGGCGGCCGCCACCGGCGGCACGAGACCCGCCAGGCGCGGCTGATCGACACAGCAGAACCCCAACCCCAGGGAGCGCAGCAGATCCCCCGTGGCGCGGGTGATCCAATCGCGGTGGCGGAACTCGACCACCGTGGGAATGGTGCCCATCCGTTCCCGCAGCAGGCGGAGGTAGTCGCGGTTGCCGGGGGTGTTGCGGAACGAGGCGGGGAACTGGGCGAGCACGCAGCCGAGCCGGTCCTGCTCGATCCAGGGGGTGAGCGCGGCGATGAACTGACCAAAGAGGGCGGCATTGTCGACGCGCTCGTGCGTCATGCCCCGGAAGGCCTTGAGGCAGAAGCGGAACCCCGCGGGTGTCCTGGACGCCATGGCGGCGAGGGTGCTCGCCTTGGGAATGGCATAGTAGGAGGCATCCACCTCGACGGTGTCGAACTCGCGGGCATAGTACGTGAGCCGGTCGCGGGCGGGGAGCCCCGGGGGGTAGAAGGGCCCCTCCCAATCCTTGTAGCTAAAGCCGCTGGTGCCGATGCGGATCATGCCTCCTCGGCCTCTTCCTCCACATAGTCCTCATAGTCCTCGGCTTCCACGTCGTCCGTGGCGTCCTCCGCCGGCGCATCGTCGTCCGGACCGACGAGCACGATGCGTGAGCGCCCACCAGACTCGGCCGGGCCGACGATGTTGCGCTCCTCGAGCTGATCGATGAGGCGCGCGGCGCGCGGGTAGCCGATGCGCATCTGGCGCTGGAGGAAGGAGGCGGATGCCTGGCCATGCTTGCGCACCAGCTCGGTCGCCTGTTCGAGGAGGTCGTCCTCCGGATCGTCCTCCTCCTCCAGCGACATCCCCTCCCAGGGCGCCGGCAGATCCGCCTGCATCATGCTCTCCAGCGCCTGGCGGCGCCAGTAGGCCGCGAGCGCCTCGAGCTCCTTGTCCGAGACGAAGCACCCCTGAATGCGCTGCAGCTGGGGCGAATCGGGCGCCATGTAGAGCATATCGCCACGCCCGAGGAGCTTTTCCGCGCCCGGCGTGTCGAGGATGACGCGCGAATCGACCTGCGACGTCACGGCGAAACTCACGCGGGCGGGAAAGTTCGCCTTGATGAGCCCGGTGACCACGTCCACCGAGGGACGCTGCGTGGCGATGACGAGGTGGATGCCGGTGGCGCGGGCCATCTGCGCCAACCGGCAGATGGTGCGCTCCACGTCATCGGGCGCCACGAGCATGAGGTCGGCCAACTCGTCGATGACCACCACCACCATGGGCATGGGCTCGAGCGCCTTGGACCCGGCGATGCGGTTGTAGGCTTCGATGTTGCGGGCGCCCACCTCGGCAAAGAGCGCATAGCGGCGGTCCATCTCGCGCGTCACCCAGCGGAGGGCCACGATGACCTTTTCGATATCCACCACCACCGGGGAGAGGAGGTGGGGGATGCCGTTGTACTTGGTCATCTCGACGCGCTTGGGGTCGATGAGCAGCAGACGGAGCTGCTCGGGGGTATTGAAGAACAGGAGCGAGGCGATGATGGCGTTGAGGCACACGCTCTTGCCCGAACCGGTGGCGCCGGCGAGGAGCAGGTGGGGCATGGACGCCAGGTCGGCGACGACGGCTTCGCCCGACACCCCCCGACCGAGGGCGATGCGCAGCGGTGCGCGCATCTTGCCAAAGGTCTCCGACTCGAGCACGCCGCGCAGCCCCACCACCGCCTTGTGCTCGTTGGGTACCTCGATCCCCACGAGGGCTCGTCCCGGCACCGGCGCCTCGATGCGTATCTGCGTCGCCGCCAGGGCCAGGGCGAGGTCGTTGGTGAGCGAGAGGATCTTGCTCACGCGCACCTTGTACCGGCGCAGGTTGCCCTCGCGATCCGTCCGCTCGATATAGCCGGGCTCGACGCCGAACTGGGTGACCACCGGTCCGCGGTGCCACTCGGCGACGCGGGCGGGGATGCCAAAGGCTTCCAGCGTGTCCTCGATGATCTGCGCCTTGAGCCGCGCATCGGCCTCGTCACTGGTGCCCGGCGCCTCGGGCGTCAGCAGGTCCAGTGATGGCAGGCCGGCTGGGGTGGGCAAGGGGCGAGCGGCGGCCTCGCGGGGGGGCCGAGAGCGCCGTCCCGTGCCCTTGGGGT
>DUUT01000082.1 GCA_012841405.1 Chloroflexota bacterium | reverse complement strand
CGTTGATGGCGCGCACGGTGTACTGGTACGTGCTGCCGCTGCGCCACGAGCGCACTTGGGCGGCCATGGCGCTCATGGCGGCGGGCGCGGGGCTGCTGCTGGTGGGTGGAACCATCGTCCACGTGCGCCGCATCGGGGTACGCCCGTGGCTCGAGCGCCTCGGTGCGCTGCGTGCCGCGCCGGCCGCGCTGCGACGCCGCGGCGACACACTGGCCCTCCTGGTACTCTGGGCGCTCGCCCCCATCGTCACGCCTTTTGTGCTCTCGCAGATCATCGGCCCGATGTACGTCGAGCGCTACACCATCGCGGCGTCACCGGCGTGGTACCTCCTCCTGGCGCTCCTGCTGGCGCGCCTTCGGGGGATCGTGCCGCTGGCGGTCACGCTGGCGGCGTTGCTGACGCTCATCGTGCCCGGGTTGGTCCACTACTATGCGGTGGACGTGAAGGAGCAGTGGCGGGAGGTGGCGGCGCACCTCGCGGGGGAGGGCCGGCCCGGAGACGTCATCGTGCTGGCACCGGAGGACCAGGGATGGCACCTCCGCGCGCTGGAGTGGTACTACGACGGGGCGCTGCCGCGCTGTGCTATCGATGTCGACCTCGAAGGGCCAGAGATCGCCGCCGCCCTGCATGCCTGCGCCGCCGGCCACGAGAGGGCCTGGGTCATCATGCGGGGACCGCGGGCACTGCTGCAGCGCTTTGAGGACGTCCTTCTCGATGATGCCCAGGTCGGGTTGCGCCTGGCGCCGGGGCCGCGCTTTGTGCGCATTGCCGTGTACCTGGCGGAGGCGGGTGACCCATGAGCGGTACGGAGGGCAGGGAAGCGATGACCAAGCCGGGCATCCTGTACGTGACCTATGGGTTTCCGTACCCGCTGTCCAGCGGCATGCGCGTGCGCAACCATTACCTCATCAAGGCGATATCGCGCCGCTACGCCGTCTCCCTCCTCACCCTGGCCGAGAGCGAAGCCGAGCTCGCTCACCTGGACGCCCTGCGACCCTACTGCGTCTCGGTGGACGCCGTCGTTGCCACCCCGTACTCGACGCGGCAGCACGCGCTGGGCGTCGCCCGTTGCCTGGTGCGTGGCAAGCCGCTCCACACGCACCTGCTGGGGTATCCGGCGATGCGCGCCAAGGTCGCCGAGCTCGCCGCACGCTGGGACGTGCGCCTCGTGCAGATCGAGCACTCGTACATGGCGCACTATCTCCAGGCGCTGCCGCCGGCGTATCGGTGTCGGACCATCCTCGAGTTCCCTGATCTGGGATCCGTACAGTATGGGCGTATGCTGCGCCTGCGCATCAGCCCGCAGCGCAAGGCGCGCTATCTCTGGGAGTGGTGGACGGCCCGACGCTGGGAGCCGCGCTACGCGCGCCAGTTCGACCAGTGCGTGGTGGTATCCCCGGAGGATGCGCGCGTCCTGCGGCAGGCCGATCCCACGCTGCCCATCACGGTGGTGGACAACGGGGTGGACACGGAGCGCCTGCGCCCGTTGCCCGATGCGGCGGGCAGTGCCGACCTGCTGTTCATCGGCACGATGCACTATGCGCCGAACCTCGATGCCGTGCACTACTTTGTGCAGCACGTGCTGCCCGAGGTGCAGCGGCGCGTGCCCGAGGCACGGCTCATCGTCGTGGGCAAATCCCCACCGGAGAGCGTCCGTGCACTGAACAACGGCCGCGATGTGATCGTCACCGGCGAGGTGCCCGCCGTCGAGCCCTACTACGCCCAGTGCGCGGTGAGCGTGGTGCCCCTCCGGGCCGGTGGGGGCACCCGCCTCAAGATCCTCGAATCGATGGCGCTGGGGCGGCCGGTGGTGTCGACGACGGTGGGCTGCGAGGGCCTGGAGGTGAGGGATGGCGAGCACCTCCTGGTGGCCGACGAGCCGCGCACCCTGGCGGCAAAGGTCGTCGCGCTTCTGCAGGACGGCGACCTGCGTTGCGCGTTGGCCGCGCGCGCGCGCCGCCTCGTGGAGCGCCGCTACGCCTGGCCCATCCTCGGCGAGCGGTTGATGGCCACCTACGATGCCTTGCTGGCACAGCCCGTCCCCAAGATGTGAGGAGTATGCCGTGAAGAGCACCTATATCTCCTGGGCGCGCTACCAGAGCCGGAGTGCGAGCCTGGCACAGCAGCTGGGGGCCAGCATGCACTTTATCCACCACGGCAAGGGGAGGCGCCCGTGGACGGCGCCGGTGCGCTACGTTGTGCAGGCGCGGCGGACGTGGGAGGTGTTGCAGGCGGAGCGGCCGGACACGGTGTTCGCGCAGAACCCGCCCCTGCCCCTCGTCCTCCTCGTATACCTGTACTGTCGGCTGCACGGTGCCCGCTATGTCATCGACTCGCACACCGGCGCATTCCTGTCGCCTCCCTGGCGGCAGTTGCAGTGGCTCCACCGCATTCTCTCACGCCGTGCCGTAACCACGCTGGTGCACAACTGGGCGCAGGCAGAGCTCGTCCGCACGTGGGACTGCTCATTCCTGGAGCTGATCGACTGCCCGTTGGCGCTCCCCCCCGGCGAGACGATCCCGCTAGATGGCGCGTTTCACGTCCTCGCGGTGTGCAGCTATGCCACCGATGAGCCCATCGCTGACGTCATCGGCGTAGCCCGGCTGCTACCAGACGTCGACTTTTACCTGACGGGTGACCACAGTCGCATGGGACGCGACCTCGCGGAGACGCTGCCGGCGAACTGCCACTGCACCGGCTACCTTCCGTACACCGATTACCTGCGCCTCATGCGTTCGGTGGACGTCGTCATGGTGCTGACGACGCGCGACGGCACGCTCTTGGCCGGCGCCTTTGAGGCGTTGGCGCTGCGGCGGCCGCTGATCCTCTCTGATTGGCCGGTGCTACGGAGCTATTTCGATGCCGGCGCCATCCACGCGGCGAATGACCCTGTCGCTCTGGCCGACGCCGTGCGCCGCGCCCGGCTCGAGCTGCCGGCACTCGAACAGGGGATCGAGGCCTTGGCGGTGCGATTGCACGACATGTGGCAGAGGCAGTTCGCGGCGCTCCTCGACGTACTGGCGTACGCTGCGTTGGCGTCCGCCGACGGTGGTGGCGCGCGTCAGCGGCGTGTCGAAGGATAGAGGCTGATAGAGGCCCCACCCGCTGCGCTGGAGCGCCGGGGCGCACCCCGGCTATGGTGGCGGATGGTGATAGGAGGGAACATCGAGGCCTATGCATACACCGGCTGAGCGACGTGCGTTGATCGTTGTCGAGAACTGCTACGGCCCGAGCGACACCCGCGTGTGGGCTGAGGCGGCATCGCTACGCGCCGATGGATGGGAGGTGACGGTCCTCTGCCCGGCGGCGGAGGGAGCCAACGGCGGAGGGGAGACGCGGGTCATCGACGGCATCGTATTGCGTACCTTTGCTCTGCCCATCGCCACGCGGGGTGTGCAGAGCTATCTACGCGAGTACGCGGTAGCTTATCGGCGCATCGCCCAGGGGATGCGTACGGCCTGGCAGGAAGGACCCTTCGCCGTTGTCCACTTTTGCAACCCTCCCGACATCTTTTTTCCGCTGGCGGTGCTCTATCGTCTCCGGGGCGCAGCCATCATCTTTGACCACCACGACCTCTTCCCCGAGGTCATTCGCACGCGCTTTCAGGGGTGGGTGGGCGGCGTCCTCCACGGGCTCGCCAGGGTGGCCGAGTTCCTGACCTACCGCAGCGCGGACATTGTGCTGACCACGAACCGTTCCGGTGAACAGGTCGCCCGAATCCGCGGCAAGGTGCCGCCGGAGCGGGTCTATGTCGTGCGCAACGGTCCCCGGGTGGACCAGTTCGTTCCCGTGGCCCCGGTGCCCGCGCTCAAACGCGGTTTTCGCTACATGGCCTGCTATGCCGGGGTGATGAGCCAGCAGGACAACGTCCTCGAGTTCGCCGAGATTGTGCGCGATGTGGTGCTGCGCCAGGGGCGCACCGACGTGCTGTTCGCCCTGCTGGGCGATGGCGCCGTGCGTGCCGAGATGAAAGAGCGCCTCTACGAGTGGGGTCTCGCGGAGTATGTACACATGCCGGGCATGCTGCAGGACAAGCTGCTGCTGCGCCGGTACCTGTGCACGGCGGACGTCTGCCTGGCGCCGGAACAATCCAGCCCGCTGAACGACCGCTCGACGTTCATCAAGGTCGGCGAGTACATGGCCATGGCCAAGCCCATCGTGGCCTATGACCTCGCCGAGACGCGCTACACCGCGGGCGAAGCTGCCGTCTATGTCGAGACGGGGAATGCGCGCCGCTACGCTGAGGAGCTCGTCGCCCTGCTCGACGATCCCGAGCGCCGCGAGCGGATGGGGGCGGCAGGGCGCGCGCGCGTCGTGCGCGAGCTGGCCTGGGAGTACCAAGAACGGCGACTCCTGGCGGCCTATGACACGGCGTGGCGGCGGTCGCGGCCGGCGCGGAGACAAGCCGCGGTGCTGTAGGTCGCGTGTGGTAGAGCGCGCGGCACCAGGGTGATGGAGCGCGCTAGTAATGGGAGTCAAGGTCCCTCGCGTCCGCTCGGGGCGATGGCGCTGCGCTGGAGACTGCGTTGAGCTGCGCTGCAGTGTGTCGCAGTGCGCTGAAGGAGGTGGGCTTTGGATCTGGTTTCTCGATCCGACGGACGCGCGATGGCAGGCGCTTCTCGCGCATCCGCAGGCGTGCAGCTTTCACCACCCCGCCTGGATGCGCCTGCTCCAGGAGAGCTATGGCTACCGCCCCTTTGTGGCCGCCGTGCCCGACGGTGATGGCGGCGTGCGTGCCGGCTTGCCGATCATGGAGGTGCACAGTGTTCTCACGGGCCGGCGTTGGGTGGCGCTGCCGTTCTCCGACTACTGCTATCCCCTGGCCGTCGATGGGGCGGCGCTGGAGGCGCTGACGGAAGGGTTGGTCAGTCAGTGCACGCGGCGCGGCGCGCCATGCCTCGAGGTGCGGGCCTCCCTGGCGCACGACGGTGCGCGGGCCGAATCTACGTGCCTGTGGCATCGCATCCCCCTCGATGATGAGGCATCCACGTGGCGCCGCGTGGCCCGCATGCATAAGGGCAATACGCGCCAGGCCGAGCGGCAGGGGGTGAGCGTCGTCGCGCGGACGGATCTGCAGGCGATGCACGCCTTCTACCACCTCCATACCATCACGCGGCGGCGGCACGGGGTGCCGGTGCAGCCGTGGGATTTCTTTGCCCGGTTGGCCACGCTGCTGGCCACAGGGTACGGGTTCATCGCCTTGGCGATGAAGGATGGGCAGTGCGTCGCGGCGGGGGTGTTCCTCCACTGGGGGGAGACCCTCATTTTCAAGTATGCCGCCTCGGACCCCGAGCGCCTCGAGTTGCGCCCTAACAACCTCATCTATGCCTATGCCCTGCGCTGGGGGTGCCAGAATGGCTACCGTTACCTCGATTTGGGCAAGACGGAGGTGGGCCAAGATGGCCTGTGCGCGTTCAAGCGGCGGTGGGGCGCGCAGGAGGAGCCGTTGATCTACTCGTACGTGGGTGGTGAGCAGTCACGGGGGATGAGCGCCTGGCTGTCCAAGGGGATGGGTATGGTCATTCGCCACACGCCGGCGTGGGTGTGTCGGGCGAGTGGCGCTCTGCTCTACAGGCACTTTGGATGATGAAACACCTATGGGATGCCAATACGCCGGAGGCTTTTTGGCAGTTGGAAACCGCCGTGCCACCAGAGGTGTGGCAGGCGGCGATTGCCGAGGCGGCGGTGACGCTCTGCTTGCCAGGAAACGTCACCGCCATGTCTGACCTGCTGATGATGACCCTCGGAGAGGGGCAGTTCGGCGCCGCTCACTTTGAGCCGCCTACGAGCATCAGGCTGTACTACCACGTCAAGTCCTATGTCCCGCATGGCCTCATCATGCTCCTGCGACGTGCCCTGGGGCGTCGGCAACAAAGCCGTTTTCTCCTGGGGTGGCCGCACGAGGATCGCTACGCCCGCTTTCTCTGGCGCGTGATGCGCGGTGTGTTGGTGCGGAGCGGGTGCTCGGAGCTGGGCTACCGGCCGTTCTGGCCCGGCGGTGCTCGCTTTGCCCTGGTGCTCACCCATGACGTGGAGACGGCGAGGGGCATGGACTATGTGCGAGCCGTGGCCGACATGGACGAGGCCCATGGTTTTCGCTCCTGCTTTAACCTGGTGCCCGAGCGCTATCCCATCGATGGCGCGCTCGTCGACGAGTTGCGACGCCATGGCTTTGAGGTGGGCATCCACGGCCTCACGCACGATGGCCGCCTCTTTACCTCGCACCGCCTCTTTGCCGAACGCGCCGCGCGCATCAACCACTACCTCCATGCGTACGGCGCCGTGGGCTTTCGTGCCCCCTTTGTGATGCGGCACCCCCAGTGGTTGCAGGCTCTCGACGTGGAGTATGATGCCTCGTTCTTTGACACGGATCCCTATCAGCCCGTCCCCGGTGGCACGATGAGTCTCTGGCCCTTCTTCCTGGGGCGGTTCGTCGAGTTGCCGTACACCCTCTCTCAGGACTGTGTCCTGGATAGCATCCTGCACCAGAGGACGCCCGAGATCTGGCTGCGCAAGGTGGAGCTCATCGCCCGGTATCGGGGGATGGCGCTCGTCAACACCCACCCGGACTATTTGTCGAGCCCGACGTGTGGCGAGCTCTATCGGCAGTTCCTTGCCGCCATGCGTGTACGCCACGATGCCTGGCATGCGCTGCCCTATGAGGTGGCGCGCTGGTGGCGACAGCGCGCTGCCCCCGAGGCGGTTCCGGAGGTCTGGGGTAGCCTGACCCCCGATGCCGCGGGAGGCCTCCTCGTCGACGGCGTCGCCGAGACGGGCGAGGGTCACCGACCGGGGCATGAACCTTCGCACCTGCCCAGTGACCCATCGGTGGGCCGTGACGTGTGCCCCGCCGGGCGCCGCTTCCAGGCTCCAGGCCGTGCTACGTCCGTCGCCGAGGAAAGCGCTCAGTCGCCGAATGGGATGTCGGGCGGCGCGGCGTCAGAGTACTCGTAGGCGCCGATATCGGGGGCTGCGCCCTGGGGGCGGGCGGTTCCGGCGTGGTCGACGGGCACGCCCAGCGCCTCGGCGCTATCGATGCAGGGCGAGCTGGCGCGCAGGCGCAGGTCGTGGCCGGCGGGGTCCTGCAGGCGGGGGTCGACGCCCCACAGGTCGCTGGGGGTGGGGCTGCCGGGGGGCTGGCGGCCGTCGGAGAGGTAGACGGCGTTGTGACCCGCCTCGAGGCCCTGCTTGGACGCGTCGTCGATCTGCAGGCACGGAAAGGCGTCACAGGCGTCACAGAAGATGTTATTCTTGACGACGGCGTGGGGGGAGCGGTTGAGGGAGAGGCCGAAGGGGTACCAGGCGCGGTTGGCGGCGAGCTCGCCGCGGAAGGTATTGTGCACGATGACAAAGCCGGGGGCATCGTAGGCGTTGACCATGCGGAAGGCCTCGATGAGGTTGTTGCGCAGGGTGAGGTTGCGCACGGGGCCATCGAGGGCCTGGATCATAAAGCCCTGGCCGGTCTCGTTGGGGGACTGGGCGGTGAGGACGCGGCAGGTGTTCTGCTCGAAGAGGATATCCTCGGCGGGTCCCCAGGTCTGGAAGCAGTCGATGTGGGGGGAGGCGTTCTCGGGGGCGGCGTAGGAGATATCGCGGATGGTGTTGGCGCGGAAGGTGTGGCCGGAGCCGAAGAAGCGGATGCCGTCGGCGTCGGCGCCGGGCGGGGGGCTGGGCCAGGCGGGGTGGTGCTGGATGGAGCCCGAGACCTCGTTGCGCTCGATGCGGTGGTTGCAGCCGTAGACCTGGATGCCGACCATGGCGTTGCGCTCGAGGCGGTTGTGACGGATGAGGCCGTCGGCGGGGACGAGGCCGTCGCCGGGGAAGTCGTAGAGGACGATGCCGCCGGCGGGGTTGAAGGCGAGGGTATTGTCCTCGATGCGGGCGTGGCTACCGGCGAAAAAGATGCCCCAGCCGTGCTGCCAGTGGGGGTCGGGGCTGGTGATGGTAAAGCCGCGGATGGTGACGGCATCGGCGAGGACGGTAAAGCCGCGCAGGGAGACGGTGCCGTCGGCCTGGAAGGTGAGGGGGGCGGCGGGGGTGCCGGAGCGGGTGACGCGGACGCGCTCGGGATAGGAACCGGGGCGGACGATGACGGTGTCGCCGGGGGCGAGGGAATCGGCGGCGTGCTGGATGGTGCGCCAGGGCTGGTCCTGGGAGCCGGGGTTGGCGTCGCTGCCCTGGGGGGAGACGTAGTAGGTGCCAGCGGCCCGCATGGGCGCTGGGACTGCGGCGAAGGCGCTCGCCAGTAACACGGCGACAAGGGCTGTACGTAGAGATGTCGAAAGAACCCGATGGCTGCACATGGTTGTACCTCGTCGAGTGTGTGATGTCGGTTGTAGAGGGCGTGCAGTTGGGCGTGGGGATAGCGCTGGGGAGGCGCGTCCGTGGGGGCCCGTCCACGTGGGGTCACGGACAGTGGCGGCGGGGGGCCGCCAGGAGGCAGTGTACGGCGTGGGGCGCCGTCAGGCGGTGATCCTCGCCAACGACGCGAGTGCCCGCATTGTAGCAACTATTTATACTCAGGTCAATATGTGCGGGGCAAGCGCGAACGAGGCTACCGGCCGGAGATGGGCGCCCTGCAGGCCCCGTCTGCGGGTCGCGCCGTCGTCCGCAGGCAGTGAGGAATGCGGCGGGTTGCCTCCCGCACAAATGCTCTACACGCTGCGGGCGCGTGACGTCTGCGCGGGCAGGCGCGCGCGCAGTATCACTGACATAGCCTGGAAGTAGTAGGCGAACCACAGGATGACGGCTAGGAACTTGGCCCCATCCTCGAGTAAGAAGAGGTACGGGTTGACGAGATCGACGGCCATGGAGAAACCCCCGAGGGCGAGGGAGGCCAGCAGGAGGACGTAGTCCGTTTGATGGATGGCCCAGGCAAAGCGTAGCAGGTAGGCCAACCCGAGAGCACCGTAGACGCCATAGCTCACGAGCTCGGGAATCCCCAGGTGATCGCGAAGGACGCTCTCGTGGAGGATCAGGGCATCGTCCAGCAGGTACACCATCGATAGAGCGGCGGAGGCATGGGCAAACAGAGCCCATGGCCGTTGCTCGCTGAACGGCCAGAGCAGGGCGCCGGCGAGAGCGCAGACCGCCACGGCTGCCGCCCACAGGAGGATGCCGAACTGGGACACGATGCCGAGGCTCCAGCTATGCTCGGTGACCGTGGCCGGGTCATTCGTAAAGTACCAGATGCCCTGCCCGAGCCACTTGCTCATGAATCCGGCCACACCCATGACAGCCACGAACAGCACTGCTGAAAACAGGAGGATCGGCCGGCTGCGCGTGACCTGCCGACGCAGGGCGTCTCCCCACTGGCCGGCTGAGATCTGCATGGTGATATCCCGCATATCCCTCCCTCTCCTTACGCGTCAGGAATGAGCCGAGAAGGGAAGCCCGTGCGCTACAACGGGGCTCGCCAGTGTTGCAGAACATGGCTACGGCAACGGGTGCTCGGAAGAGGCAGCAGGGTGGCGTTCGCGAGAGGGTGTTGGGTGAGAGTGGAGCGTGATCGTGGCTGGGTACATCCGGTGGCACCACGATGGTGATCGGCCATCAAGACAACGGGCAATGCCCGATCTCGACTGCCTTCGCTTGTGTGGATGCCCTATAGTAGAACGTTCTTGTCTACACGTCAATGCCGGATTTTACGGTGCAGCAATGCTCAGCATCGCCGGCGAGGCGGACGGCGGGCGGAGGGGCGGGTGCCCGCCCCTCCGCCCAGATGTGTGTCCCCTCAGCGCGCCCCGGGGTAGGAGGCCGGCGGGTGCTTGAGCAGCTCCTCCTCGATGAGGTCGGAGCCCAGCCCCGGGCGGTCGGGCAGCACCAGGTGGCCGTCCTCCACCACAAAGGGGTGCGTCAACAGGTCGTCGCGCCAGGGCGCGTCGTCGGTATCGAACTCCTGGATGAAAAAGTTGGGCACTGTGGCGCAGACGTTGGCCGTCACCAGCGTCGTCAGCGGGCTGTGGCAGTTGTGCGGCGCAAAGAGGATGTCATAGCTGTGCGCCAGGTCGGCGATCTTTTTGCCCATGGTGATGCCGTTCCAGGCCAGGTCCGGCATGATGATGTCCTGGGCGTGGAGTTCGAGGTAGGGCCTGTAGCCGAGCGTGCCAAAGAGCGACTCGCCGGTGCAGATCGTCGTATCCGTGTTGTCGCGGATCATGCGCAGCGCCTGGGGGTCAAAGGTTTCCACCTCGAGCCACATGAGGTTGTAGGGCTCTAGCGCCTGGGCGAGCTTGATGGCCGCGCCGAGCTTGAAGGAGAACCCCACGTCCAGCGCGATGCCCACGTCCGGCCCGAGCTCCTCGCGGAACGTGCCGATGATGGCCTCGGCGTTGCGGATGACGGCGGGGTGGATGTCGCCCGCCCGGTGGACAAAAGGGGAGCCGGGCGCCACGGCGTCCGGACGATCCTGTAGGGGAAAGATGTTCGTCTTGATGGCGGTAAAGCCCCGCTCCCGCACCTCCGCGGCGAGCGCGCGCAGGTCGGCGGTGGTATCGACGCGGGGGAGTCCGAGGCGCTCGGCGCTGTTGTGGCGCGTCGAGCCGCAGTGCGACCAGTAGAGGCGCAGGCGATCGCGCATCTTGCCGCCCAAGAGCTGCCACACCGGGGCGTTGAGCACCTTGCCGCGGATGTCCCACAGCGCCGAGTCAATGCCGGCCATTGCCTTGTGGGCGATCCCTCCCGTGTGGCGCACGGAGGAGGCGGCGAGATCCCAGTAGATGGCCTCCGCCTGCATGGGGTCGCGGCCGATAATCCACTCGGCGTAGCGCTCAACGGTGGCCGCCACCGGCCCCGGCGATCCCCAGTCGGTGCAATCCCCCCAGCCAACGACGCCCGGGTCGCTGGTCTCGACCTTGACAAAGGTCCAGGGGCGGAACCCCCCATCAACGATGAACGTTTTGACGGCCGTGATACGCATGACGCATCTACTCCTCGGTGGTCTGCGCGTGCGATCGCCGGTCGCCCCCCACGCGCCCCGGGGGGGCGATCCGAGGGGCCCGGCGTCGGCGGCACGCGTGCACATCTGCCAGCCCCATAGTAGGCGGAATGGCGCCAGGAGGGAAATCGGTCCGGCGCCAGGGCCGGCATCAGCAGCCCTTGACAGTCCGCGACGCCTCCGCTAGCCTCACCGCGTATCGATGGGCGCCGGGATCTGCCGTGGCGCAGGCAACGACGAACAGGAGACGAGGGATGGAACTTGCCGACAAGGTGGCTCTAGTGACGGGGGCGGGCTCTGGCATCGGCCGAGCGGCGGCGCTGCTTCTCGCGCGAGAGGGCGCCAAGGTGGGCGTGCTCGGGCGCACG
>DUUT01000081.1 GCA_012841405.1 Chloroflexota bacterium | reverse complement strand
CGAGGCAGCCCCACCACGTTGTCGCTTCCGTGTCTCCTAGCGGGCCGTTGGAGCGCCCCGTCGCGAACCGGACACACCCTACATCCCCCTGCCTTGGCCTCAGTTGTCTGCTCGGCATGTTTATGGTATTATGGCGGTCACGCGCAACGCTGGTTCACCATCCGGAGGGCGGATGTTCGGCAAGCAGATTGGCATAGATCTCGGAACCGTCAACGTCATCGTCTATGTACGCGGCAAAGGAATCGTGCTGAACGAGCCCTCTGTCGTGGCCATCTCTCTCGTAGATAACCGCATCCTCGCCGTAGGCAGTGAGGCGCACGCCATGTTGGGCCGCACCCCCGAGACAATCGAGGTCTCACGCCCCATGCGCGATGGCGTCATCGCCGATTATGTCGTCACCGAGGCGATGCTGCGGTACTTTATCTCCAAGGTGTGCAGCCGCTTCGAGCGGCGCCCCGAGGTAATGATCAGCGTGCCGGTAGGTGTCACCAGCGTGGAGAGCCGCGCCGTCCGCGATGCCGCCATCCAGGCGGGGGCACGCACGGCCTACCTCATCCCCGAGCCGCTGGCGGCGGCCCTCGGTGCGGATCTGCCCATCGATACCCCCACCGGCAACATGATCGTCGATATCGGCGGAGGCTCCGCCGAAGCGGCGGTCATTTCCATGTATGGTGTAGTGGTGGCCGACTCGGTGCGCATCGCCGGGAACAACTTTGATGAGGCCATTGCCGCTTACGTTCGGCGCAAGTACAACCTCATCATCGGTGAGCACACCGCTGAGCAGATCAAGGTGACCGTCGGCAGCGCCCTGCCCCTCGAGGACGACATCACCATGGAGGTCCGTGGCCGCGACCAGGTCGCCGGGCTGCCACGCATCATCACCGTAGCCTCCTCCGAGATCACCGAGGCCCTGGCAGAACCTCTCGCGATGATCGCCAGTACCGTCAAAGCGGTCCTGGAAAAGACCCCCCCTGAGCTGGCGTCGGATATCATCGACCGCGGCATGGTGATGGCCGGTGGCGGTGCGCTGCTGCGCAACATGGACCGCTTCCTCACCAAGGAGACCGGCGTGCCCTGCCACGTGGCCGAGAACCCCGTGTTGTGCACATCGCTAGGCGCGGGCCGGGGACTCGAACACCTTCAGCTCCTGCGGCGGGCAGTGGAGAACACCTAGGGAGGCGCCCGCCAGCGCTCGCGGCGCGCGTTCCACAGTGCGATCCTTCATATGAGCACAAAGGGCCGTGACGGATGTCACGGCCCTTCACGTTCGCTGCCCAGAGACGGCGTCGGCGACCTGTGGTGGCGGCGGCTGTAGCCGTGGCTATCGCCTCTCCCCGCGTGCGGCGGGGAGAGGGGCAGGGGTGAGGGGCTGGCCACTTGATAGCGCACGGGGAGTGCTTGCCCGGCACGGAACCTTGCATACGAGCGCAAGGTCGTCGATTGGCAACCCAGACCGTTGCTCGCTCCACACCCCCTAGAGGTAGAAGGTGGTGCTCTGGAGGCTGGCGATCGGGTCGATGTACGATACGTGGATCTCGGCGGGGAGCACGAGGTTCATCGGCGCATAGTTGAGAATGGCGCGGATCCCCGCTGCCACGAGCTGTTCGGCCACCGATTGCGCGGCCTCTGCCGGCACCGCCAGGATCGCGATCTTGGCCCCGGTCTCGTGAACCGACGCCACCAGGTCCTCCATGGGTCGCACCCGCAGGTCGCCGATGGGCTGGCCCACCTTCTCGGGATCGTTATCGAGCACCGCGCTCAGATCATAGTTCCACGATTCGAAGGCGCGATAGTTCACCAGCGCGTGACCGAGCGCCCCGGCGCCCACCAGCACGATCGACCACCGCTTGTCTGCCTGCAGGATGGTGCGCAGCTGATCCCGCAGGTAGGTCACCTCATACCCCAGCCCTTGACGGCCAAACTCGCCAAAGTACGAGAGATCCTTGCGGATCTGAGCCGAGCTCACTCCTACCCAGGCACCCAACTCCTGAGATGAGACGACGCTCTGACCGCGCTCGGCCATATAGGTGAGACACCGCAGATAGAGCGGCAACCTTCGTATGACGACATCGGGCACATCGGTGCGACGCATCGATCCCTCGCTCTGCCTCGTAGGCAACCAGATTTCCGCCGAACTGTACCATAGCCCCGTTGACGCCGCAAACGGCCCCTTGCCGCGTCTCGCCGTCGGCGGTATACTCCCGGCGGTATGCTCCCGGCGGGAGTATACGGCAACACACGGCACCTCCTGCCGCTCAACGGCACCGGCACTCCCATCGAGGCCCTCTATGGTACGCATCGAACGCATCCACTGGTATCTGCTCACCGGCGCGACCCTCTGCCTCCTGACCGCCGGCGTACTCGTCACCGTGACACGGGGCCACTTTCTGGTGGCTTTGGCGCCTCTGGGCGCCGCACTGCTCATCGGCACCGTCTCCCTGCTCCTCCAGCGGGAAGCGCGCCGCATGGTTGAGCAGGATCACGTCCTGCTGACCATCAGCGAGGGGCTGGCCACTCGGCTCGACCTCGGGGATCTCCTCGACCACATCGTGAGCACCATCCTGCAGTCCGTGCCCCTCGCCGACAAGTGCGTCATCCACCTACTCGACGAGCGCGGTCGCCGCCTCTTTCCCCGTTACTCATCTCGGCCCGATTGGCAGCGCATCCTGGGGATGCCGGCAAATCGCGGCATCGCGGGGCAGGCACTCAGCGAGCGGCGCACCGTGGTGGTGAACGACGTACGCCGCGAGCGCGAATTCCTCCCGCTCCACTCGAGCCCAGAGCTGCGTGCCCTCATGGTGGCGCCGCTCCACGCGCATGGCAAGCCGCTGGGCACCATCAGCCTGAACAGCAAACGCCCGGGAGCATTTACGCGGCGCGACGAGCTGCTGGTGACGGCCCTGGCGGCGCAGGCTTCCGCCGCCATCTACCAGTCGCAGCTCTATGCCGCCTCTCAGCGCGAGACGCATCACGTCGAGGCGATCATCAATAACCTGGACGATGGCCTCGTCGTGCTCGACGCGGAGGGACGCGTGCTGCGGTACAACCCCTCCCTGGCACACATCCTGGGCGTCGATCCGGCGCGTATCATCGGGCGGCGCGTCGATCCCCGCAGCCGAATCGAGGGGTTGCGCCTGTTGGCACACCTCGTGGGAGAGCGGCCCGGCGACCTGCGCCAGCCGTACGAGCGTCAGGTCGAAATCGACGAACCCGTCCACGCTATCCTGCGGGTTCAGGTGTCGCCGGTGCTCGATCACGAGGGCAACTGGGGGCAGATCGTCGTACTGCGCGACGAGACAGAGGAGCGGAGCCTCGTGCGGGCACGGACCGGCCTGATCGCGGCGGCCGCCTGCGAGCTAGGGCCACCGCTCGAGTCCATCCGGGGCTATGCCACCCTGTTGATGGCGCACCGCGAGACCCTGCCGCCGACAGCGGGCACGTGGGTGACCCACATCCACGAGCAGGCCACACGCCTCGAGCGCTATGTCGATGACCTGGCAGATCTCGGCGCAGCCGACCTGGGCGAGCTCGCGCTCGGGCCCGAGCGCGTGGACCTGGCCACGCTCATCGACGAGGCCGCCTCCGCGTTGGCGCCCCTCGCAGCGCGCAAGGGAGCCAAGGTCGCCGTGCAGATGCCCGCACAGATACCGCGTGTGCTCCTCGACGGCGACCGCATGCGCCACGCGCTGCTCAACCTGGGTGAGAACGCCGTCCACCGGGCCGTCCCTGGAGGCACCATCGCCATCAGCGTGGATGCCACTGCGGAGGAGGTGACGGTGACGCTCGCCGATGACGGTACCCCGATCCCCCGTGAGGCGCAGGCGCGCATCTCTCAGGGCCCCTTTCGCATGAACGGCGCTTCCCCGGACGACCCGGCGGGCACCGGCCTGTGGCTGTACGTCAGTCGCCGGATCATCGAAGCCCACGGTGGACACCTGTGGATGCCCGAGAACGGTGCCCGCGGTGCGCGCTTTCGCTTCATCCTGCCCCTGACGCCGCCCGCGGCCGTCGCCGGGAGCCGTAGGCAGAGGCCACCCCTCCCTTGACACGCGACCGATGGGGTGCTAGCCTGTGCTGCGTTGGCAGATGGACGAACGGAGCGACCCGTGTCGGGACACCAACTGGAGCTGTTTCCCACCGCTGAGTACCCAGCGCCCGAGCCGCCGCCGCGGCCGGCGCTGAGCGCGAGCGACTCCCTGGAAGCCGCTATCGCGCCCTTTACAGAATACATGCAGCAGAAAGAGTTCGCCGAGAACACCATCAAGTCGTTCCTCGGTGACCTCAGGCTGCTCATCTCCTTTGCCGGCCCCAAGACGCCTCTGGCCGACTGCTCAGCGCACAAGCTGCGGGCCTTTACCGAGTACCTGCAGCACGGGCGTGGCGTCCCCTGCTCGGCCAAGTCGTTGGATCGCCGGATCACCACCCTCAAGGTGTTCTTTGGGTGGCTGGCAGAGAGCGGCATCCTCGAGACCGATCCAGCCGCCGCGCTGGTGCATCGCGGGGCCACCTCGCCACTCCCTCGTATCCTGAGCGATGCACAGGTCGAAGCGCTGCTGGCCGTCACCCGCTCGATGCGCGACGCGGAGGAAGCGCCCGACGCCCGGCCGCACCTCCTCGTGACGCTGCTCCTGTCGACGGGGATCAAAAAGGCCGAATGCATGCGCATCGGCCTCGACCACATCGACTATGGGAATCCAGAGCGTCCGATACTCTATGTGCACTATGAGCGGCCGCGCCAACGCTTCAAGGCGCGGCGCCTGGCCCTACCTTCGGATTGGTCGCCCACGATGCAGCTGTACCTCCAACGCTACCAGCCGCGGGAGCGTCTCTTTGAGTGTACGCCGCGCAACCTCGAGTACGTCCTGCACAACCTCTCGGTGGTCGCCGGCCTTCCCGAGCCGCTGACCTTTGAGATGCTACGCTGGACCTCGGCGACGCGCTGCTATCGCGCCGGGATGGATCCCGAGCGCCTGCGCAAGCGCCTCGGCCTGTCGCGCATCTCCTGGCGTGAGACGTCGGCCACCCTCCAGGCCCTGGCCGACGAGCCCCTCTGACGCCCTTGTATGCAAAGCCTCGGCGGCAAGCTCTCTCCCCGCGTGCGGCGAGGGGAGTGGTGACGACGTATTCTTGCTTGTCCCAGTAGAAAGCCGGAGCCCGGAGTGCCCCGTCAGCCCGCGCAGGCGGCGGCGCACGCACTGCGCCTTGGCCCGCGGCGCGCCACCGAGTGTTCGCTGCTGATCCCTCAACCCCAGCCGGATGGCTCTTGACAACCCAGCCAGTCCCCCTCTCCCCCGCATGCCCAAGGAGAGGAGCCCACCGTCCAGGGGACGCACGCCGGGGCCTACGGCGATGCCTTCGCCCCTCGCAACCAGGCGCGCGCCTGCTCCAAGTCCTCCGGGGTGTTGATGTTGAAGAACGTCCGCCCATCCCGATCGTACGGCGCTAGCTCGTCTACCGTGACGGTGCGTACGCGGAGGGCGCGGTAAAAGCTGATCAGGCGGCGCTCCCCACGCTCCAGCGCCGCGCGAACCGCGGGCGCTGCCCGCCGGTGGTACAGGGCGTGAAGCGGCTCCATACCCACCTCCAGCTGCGGCACCACCACGTCATAGCCGGGGCGCAGGGTGAGCAGGTAGCGTAACAGGGGAATGCTGAGGAAGGGCATATCGCAGGCAACGACGAGCGCCCACTCCTCGCGGGCGGCCTCGAGCCCGGCGAGAATGCCCGCCAGAGGCCCCTCAAACGGGGCGCGATCCGTGATGACCCGCGCGCCCGGTGCCTCGAGTCGCTGCTCAGGACGCCGCACAACGATGATGTCGTCGCTCAGCGGCTCCACCAGGGTCACGCTCCGCCGTAGCAGCGTTTCGCCCGCTGCAATCTCGACGGTCGCCTTGTCGCCCCCAAGCCGCTTGCCACGTCCTCCGGCCAGCACGATGACGCTCACCGGCGCCCGCGCATTATCCACGCCGCCTCCCAGACAGCAAGAAGGGGGCCGTGCGGCCCCCGGGCATCCTGCCAAACCGACTCGGATCGCGATCCAGCCTCATCCTCTAGCTGGGTTCGGCCAGATAACACACCCCGACGGTCCCCGGCCCGCTATGCACAGCAAGGGCCGGCGATAGCTCACACATCAGTACTTCGATAGGCTCGATGACTTGGACAAGCCTCGCGCGGAGGTCCTCAGCATCCTCCGGGGCCGCCGCATGGGTCAGGGCGATACGCGCTCGCTGCCCCAACCCCACCGCCTTTTCCACCAACGTCGTGATGCGCTGCAGGCTCGCCGTGCGCGACCGCGCGACGGCAGCGGCGGCAATCACACCATCTTCTATACTCACGATGGGGCGAATGCTCAACAGGGATGCCAGGAGATGCTTGGCCCGGCCGATGCGTCCCCCCATGTAGAGGTAGCGCAGAGTATCGCCGGTCTGGAACATCCGCGCACGCGGCATGAGTCGCTGCACGAGCTCGACGACGTCCGCCAGCGAGGCATCCTCGAGCGCCGCCCGGGCAGCCTGTAACGACAACCACCCCTGGCACATGGACACGTTCTGTGTGTCCAACACCGTGATCCGCGCGTCACGCAGGTGCTCGAGCGCCATCTCCCGGCCTAGTCGCGCCGCCTGATAGGCGCCACTACCGATGGACGTCATGTGGATCGATACGATATCCCGCGCTCGCCGCGCGGCCGCGATAAACGCCTGGCGATAGTCACCCGGCCCGGGACACGCCGTTGTGGGCAACGCCGCATCGTCCGGCAAGCTTGTGAGATAGTCGCACAGCTCGCCGGTCGTCACATCCACCGTGTCGCGCAGAGCCTTGCCTTTGATGTGCACATAGTACGGTACTATGTCGATCTGGTACTGCTCGTACATCGTGCTCGGAAGGCTTGCCGTACTATCGGTTACCACCGCTACTCGCGGCATCGGGCCTCCCGTTTCAGCGCCATAGCCGAGGGGCAAGCGCCCACCCGAAGGGCTCGGTCAGGCCCAGACGCCGAATTCGACCGTACCGTCACAAGTATTAAGCACCAGCGCGCGGCCACCGCTACCGTAACGCCCGCGGGCACAACGGGGCTAGGCGTTGCTGTCGAGGTAGCGCACCGCATCCGCTACGGTGTTGATCTTTTGCGCGTCCTCATCCGAGATAGAGCCGCCGAACTCTTCCTCAAAGGCCATGATGAGCTCAACAAGGTCCAGCGAGTCAGCCTCCAGGTCCTCCCGAAAGCGTGCCTCCATGGTGACCGCGCCCTCATCAACGCCCAACTGATCCACGATGATCTGCTTCACGCGATCAAAGGTGCTCACTGTGCCGTTCCTCCTCGTGTGCGGTGTGGCGCTGCCGTCGCTAGCCTAGGCCGCAGTATAGCCCTGCATGGTTGTGGCGTCAATCGAGGTCCGCGACCACGTACCCGGCTGCACGGCAGCTGTGCGTCTGCGAAGGCAGAACACCCGTCACCGCCAAGAGTTGCGTCACGGCGCACAAGCCCGCGCAAAGGAATCCTCTCCGGACCAGCCGCGCCGTACGCCGATGGCGCCTCACCGCCCAACGGCACCACCCCACCCGCCGCCCTTCCTTGACACCCCTCGACCAGCTGGATACACTCCCCTGAAGCTGAGCGGAAGGAAACGAGTTCGCTAGTGCACGAGCGGCGCAAGCACGAACACCTGCAGATCTGTCTCGATACCGACGTTCGTTCGGGTGTCACCAATGGCCTCGAGCGCTATCACCTGGTGCACCAGGCCCTGCCCGAGATGGCGCTCGATGACGTGGATACCTCCACGACCTTTCTCAACCACGCCCTCCAGGCCCCTCTGCTTATCTCGGCCATGACCGGCGGCACCGCCGCCGCGGGTGACATCAACCGGCGGCTTGCGGCGGCTGCCCAAGCGCTAGGCGTCGCCATGGGGCTCGGCTCGCAGCGCGCCGCGCTCGAAGACCCTACACTGATGTCCACCTATAAGGTGCGCGATGTCGCCCCCGACGTACTCCTCTTTGCCAATCTCGGCGCCGTGCAGCTCAACTATGGCTATGGCGTCGACCACTGCCGCCGTGCCGTAGAGGCCGTCGGCGCGGACGCGTTGGTGCTCCACCTGAACCCGCTCCAGGAAGCGCTGCAGCCCGGAGGCAACACGGATTTCCGCGGGCTCCTGGGGCGCATCGAGGTCGTCTGTCGGGTGCTCGACGTCCCAGTGATCGTCAAGGAGGTGGGTTGGGGCCTCTCCGCCGATGTCGCCACCCGCCTCTGTGAGGCCGGCGTCGCGGCACTCGACGTGGCCGGCGCCGGCGGCACCTCGTGGAGCGAGGTCGAGCGCCGCCGAGGCGCCACGCAGGAGGAGATCGCCACCGCCGAGGCGTTCGTCGACTGGGGGTTGCCCACCGCCGAGTCGATCCGGCAGGTGCGGAGCGCCAGCCCCGAGTTGCCCGTCATCGCCAGCGGCGGCATTCTCGACGGTGTCGCGGCGGCCGTCTCTCTCGCCCTGGGCGCCAACCTCGTAGGAATGGCCGCCACGCTGCTGCGCCCTGCGACCGATTCCGTCGACGCCGTCGTGCGGCGTCTTGGGGTGATCGTGCGCCAGTTGCGCATCGCCATGTTCTGCACCGGCGCCCGCACCATCGCCGAGCTCGACTCTGCACACCTTGCACCCTGGAGCGAACGACCGTCATGAGCCTGCCTCCGACTCTGTACCTGGACGCCATCGAGACAGACCTGCGCGCCGCCCTGGCAACACGCGAAGGGCCAGCCGCCCCCCTGTACGGCATGATGCAGTACCACGTGGGCTGGCTCGATGCCTCACTGGCGCCGGTGGAGGCGCCACGTGGCAAGCGGCTCCGTCCCCTCATGTGTCTGCTGGCCTGTGAGGCCGCCGGCGGCGATTGGCGCTCGGCCCTGCCCGCGGCGAGCGCCGTGGAGCTCGTGCACAACTTTTCCCTCATCCACGATGATATTGAGGACAACAGCGAGACGCGCCGTCACCGCCCTACCGTTTGGAGCCTGTGGGGCATCCCCCAGGCGATCAACACCGGCGACGCCATGTGGGCGGTCGCGCGGCAGACGTGCCACCGCCTGACGGCGGCCGGGCATCCTCCCGAGCGCACGCTGCGCGTCATGGCCACGCTCGATGAGGCCTGTCTGGCGCTGTGCACCGGCCAGTATCTCGATCTGGCCTTTGAGCAGCAGGAAACGGTATCGCTGGCCGACTATATGCAGATGATCGGCGGAAAGACGGCCGCTCTGCTCTCTGCCGCCCTCGCTATCGGGGCCATCCTCGCCAGTGCAGACGATGAGGTGGTGGCCTCGTACGCGGGCTTTGGGCGTGAGCTGGGCGTAGCGTTTCAGATCACCGACGATATCCTGGGCATCTGGGGCGACCCGGAGGTGACGGGCAAGTCGGCGGCCAGCGACATCCTGGCCCGGAAAAAGACGCTACCGACGCTCCATGCCCTCGCTTGGGAGCGCGCCCAAGGCGGCAGCGAGCTCGCACAGCTGTACGCGCAGCCGTCGTTGACGGAGGGCGATCTGCCCCGAGTGCTGGCAATCCTCGAGCGCGCCGAGGCGCGCGCCTTTGCCGAGGAGCTCGCGCAGCGGCACATCGACCGCACCTTGCAGCACCTGGACGAGGCCGGCGGTTGCGGAGCCGCGCAGCAGGCGTTACGGGAGCTGGCATTGTCACTGGTGGGTCGCACCATCTGATCCACTCCCCCAAGGCTCACCGAATGCCCCGCGGTGATGGAACTCTTGTCGCCATCACCGCGTCTAGACGGTATCCCGTGGACGTGTACGACTCTGGACGAGAGTGAGACCCCATGCCCCGGCCCGGTACCCGCCGAGCTCTTGTGTGTTGTCTTCTTCTGGCAAGCCTCGCGCTCGCCGGAGGGCTGGTGGCGTTCCTTCGGACCACCTACGCCGCACTCCCTTCGGCGGATGCCGTACGCTCCCGGGCCATGGCGCCGTCCAGCCTGATCCTCGCCCGGGATGGTCGGGTGCTCTACGAGATCATTGACCCGCACGCCGGGCCGCACCGGCCCCTCCCGCTCGACGAGATGCCCGAGGCGCTGTGGCAGGGGATCGTGGCCACTGAGGATGCGACCTTTTTCCAGAACCCTGGCTTCGACCCCATGGCCATCGCCCGTGCCCTGTGGACCAACCTCCGCTATGGCGAGATCCGCTCCGGCGCCAGCACGATCACCCAGCAGTTGGCGCGCAACCTGCTGATGAGCGCCGAGGAGCGCTACGAGCAGACGTGGACCCGCAAGCTGCGCGAGGCGATTCTGGCGATCCACATGACACGCAGCCTGAGCAAGGAAGAGATCCTTGCGCTCTACCTCAACGAAACCTACTTTGGCAACCTGGCGTATGGTGTGGAGGCGGCAGCCCGCGGATACTTTGGTAAGCCCGTGGCCGAGCTGGACCTGGCCGAATGCGCCCTCCTAGCCGGGTTGCCCCAGTCCCCCGAGGGGTACAACCCTCTGACCAACCTCGAGGCGGCCAAGGCGCGTCAGAAGGTGGTGCTCGGGCTGATGGTCAAGGCCGGCTATATTACGCGCGACGAGGCCGAGTTGGCCACGCGTGAGCCCTTGCACCTGGCCAGCGGATACATGGACATCGAGGCGCCGCACTTTTCCATGCTCGTGCGTGAGCAGCTCGCCGCCCTGTTGGGGGAAGAGACGGTGATGCGCGGAGGGTTGCGCGTGCGCACGACGCTCGACCTCGATGTGCAGCGAGCCGCCGAGGCGCAGGTCCGCTTTCATCTGGCCCGACTCAACGAGGAGAGCGACAGCCATCCCGGGCACAACGTCCGCAACGCCGCCGTGGTGGTCATCGACCATGCCGATGGGGCGGTAGTTGCCATGGTGGGCAGTCCGGACTATTACGATGCGCGCAGTGACGGCGCCGTGAACGCGGCGATGGCGCTGCGGCAGCCCGGCTCGGCGCTCAAGCCGTTCACCTATGCAGCGGCCTTTGCCCAGGGGCTCACGCCCGCGACGATGATGACCGACGTGGAGACGGCATTCGTCACCCGCGAGGGCGAGCCGTACGTGCCGGTGAACTATGACTATCGGTTCCATGGCCCCGTGCTGTTGCGCCAGGCGTTGGCGTGCTCCTATAATGTCGTCGCCGTCAAGGTTCTGGAGCAGATCGGCATCCCCGCCCTCACAAGCCTAACGACGCGCCTGGGGATCACCAGCCTTGGCCAGGCAGACAGCAGCGGGCTGGCGCTCACGCTGGGGAGCGGCGAAGTGCGCCTGCTCGAGCTCACCGCCGCCTACGGAGGGTTCGCTACCGGCGGCCTGCGCGTCAGGCCCTACCTCATCGACGAGGTGACAACGGCTGATGGGACGGTGCTCTACCAGGCTCTCACACCCCCTCGCGAGCGCGTCATGGACGAGCGCATCGCCTATCTGATCACCGATATCCTGTCCGACCCCAAGGCGCGCGCGCCGGCCTTTGGTGAGGGGAGCGCTCTGGATGCGGGTCTGCCCGCCGCCGTCAAGACGGGCACAACCACCGAGTGGCGCGATAACTGGACCGTCGGCTACACCACACGCTACGTGGTGGGCGTGTGGGTGGGTAACGCCGACAACGAGCCGATGCGGGGCATCTCGGGGGTCGACGGGGCGGCCCCCATCTGGCGCGGCGTGATCCGTGCCCTGCACCCCACCGCGCCGCCCGGCTTCTCGCGGCCTGACGGGCTGGTCGAGATCGAGGTCTGCGCCGAGTCGGGACAGCTACCGGGTGCTGCCTGCACCCACCGGCGCCGCGAGCTGTTTCTGCAGGAGAACGTCCCCACCGAGACCTGCACGCTCCATGGGTTCATCACCGTCGATATCGCCACGGGCGAGCCGGCCGGCGAGGACACGCCGCCCGAGCAGCGTCTCGTGCGCCGCGTCACCTATTGGCCCGCCGATGCGCTGGCCTGGGTCCAAGAGCAGGGGCTGCCGCTGCCCCCACCCCAGGCGCCCGTGCATACCGAGGAAGGACAGAACGCCCTCCCGGCGCAGGCCAAGCAAGCAGGAGTGGCTTCCGCCCCCGGGACGGAGGCACCGCTCTTCTTGTCCAAGCCGCCACCCAATAGCCGCTTTGCACTGACGGCCGAGATCCCGGCCGATAAACAACGCATCGAGATCATTGGATCGAGCTCAGCCGGCGCACATCTGCGCGAGGTGACCCTGTACGTCGACGGTACAGCCTGGCACGCGTGGACGCATCCACCCTATCGAACGCTTTGGCCACTCGCACCGGGAGTACACGAGTTCGTGCTGCAGGGGGTGGATCCGCAGGGTAACGCGGTGAGCAGTCCGCCGGTTCGCATCTCTGTCCATAGCGAACCCTCACGAGAAAGGACCTCCCCATGAGAACACAACGCCCATCCCTCCACGTGTTCCACGTCCTCCTGGCCGTCATCGCGCTCGCTGTCGCCACCGGTGGCTGCAGCGGTCGCCCCCTCATCACGCGAGTGCCCGAGATGACACCGGCGGCGACACGCACGGCAAGCCCCGAGCCAACAGCGACCTTTACACCGCTGCCACCCCAGCCGCCGAGGATGCTCGGACGCTCCCCCGCGCGCGGGGAGGAGCAGCCGCCCGACGCAGCGCTCGAGCTGCGCTTTGATCAGCCCATGGCGACCTCGACGGTGGAGGAAGCCATCACCATCGAGCCCGCGGTACCCGGCAGCTTTACGTGGGACGCCGCTGGCACCGTGTTGCGTTTCCAGCCGACGGACGACGGATGGGATCGCGACGCGACCTATCGCGTGACGGTATCCACCGACGCCGAGAGCGCGGCCGGCCTGTCGCTTGAGGACGTCATCACCTTCGAGTTCCGCACCGTCGGGTATCTCGAGGTCGCCAATGCCTTCCCCCTGCCTGACAGCGAGGATGTGGCCCTCGATGCGGCGATCCGCGTCGTTTTCAACCGGCCCGTGGTGCCCCTCACGGGCATCGCCCAGCAGGACGAGCTGCCCGAGCCGATCGTCTTTGCCCCATCCATCCAGGGCGAAGGCACCTGGACGAACACGTCCATCTATACTTTCCAACCGAGTGCGCCTCTCCTGCCCGGAACCCGCTACACCGCCTCCATTCGGTCCGGGCTCAGGGACACCACCGGCGGCATCCTTCCGGAGAGCTACACCTGGGAGTTTGTCACCGCCGCGCCTGCGGTGGAGCGCGTCTCGCCGGAGGAGGATGCGCGCAATGTGTCGCCCAAGGCGGGCGTCACCATCACCTTTAACCAGGCAATGGACGCCCGATCGACCCAAGAGCGATTCGCCCTCGTGCCGCTGGGGAGCAAGACGTCGGTCCTGGGTCGCTTCTCCTGGCTCGACGACACCACAATGGTGTACACCCCCACCCAGCCACTGGAGGAGGACGTCACCTACGAGGCCGTTCTCGAGGAGGGCGCGCTGGCCCTCTCCGGCGAGGCCGCCACGGACGAGGAGCTGCGCTGGGAGTTCACCGTTGCCCCGCTGCCCGAGGTGGTCTCCACCAGCCCCCGCAACAACGCGACGGACGTCGAGCTCTATGACGGGCTCAAGATCACCTTCTCCAGCCCGATCAGCCCGACGACGTTTGAGGAGCACCTCACCATCGCACCGGCCACCGAGCTCTACACCTACTGGAGTAATGACGACACGGTGGCCCACGTCTCGGCCTTTCTCAAGCCGTCGACGGCCTATACGGTAACCATCCCGACGACCGTCCTGGGGCGCTACGGCGACCCGCTGCAGGAAAAAGTCGCCTTCCGCTTCCGCACGGGCCCGCTGCATCCATCGATCAGCTCCGCCCTGCCCACCATGGTTACGACCCACAGCACGTACCTCACGCCGACGATTCCGCTGCGGCACGTGAACGTCTCGCGCGCCGATCTGGCGCTGTACGAGCTCGACCATGATACCTTTGTGCGGTTGACGGGGCCCGAGAACTGGCGAGAGTGGGGGGACTTTGCGCCGGATCCCGAGCTCTCGCTTCGACGTTGGTCGCAACCTCTGGAGGGGGCGCTCAACGTCGAAGCGCAGACGGCGATCCCCTTGGCGAGCCCGCGGGGTAGCCGCCTCGCCTCCGGGTTCTACTACCTCGAGGTGTCATCGCCCGAAACCAGCAGCCCGGTGCGACAGCTGCTCGTGGTCACCGACACGACTCTGACGCTCAAGAACACCCAGACGGAAGCGCTCGTCTGGGCCACCGACCTCCACGACGGCGAGCCGGTTCCGGGTGTCGCACTCACCTTCTACAACGGCAAGGGCAGGGCCATCGCTGAGGCGACGACCGGCGAGGATGGCGTCGCTCTGGTCGATCTGCCGCGTCAGGACGCCTGGGCGCCACTGATCGTCATCGGCGACCGCGATGGGGCGGTCGCCATCGTCACCCGTGATTGGTCGCAGGGGATTAGCCCATGGGAGTTCGGCCTGTTCGGCTACCCCTACGAGGAGCAATACCGCGGCTATCTCTACACCGACCGGCAGATCTATCGACCGGGCCAGACGGTCTATTTCAAGGGGATCCTGCGGGAGGAACACGACGCCCGCTACAGCCCACTCCCCGAGGGGGCTGCCATCCCCGTCTCCGTCTATGACGCCGAGGGGCGTGAGGTGTGGCGTGACACCCTCACCGTGAACGACATGGGGACGATCCACGGCGAGTTTGCTCTGAGTGAAGGCGCCAGCCTGGGATACTATCAGCTCCAGGCGGTCTATGATGAGCAGTCCTTCACCACCGATCTGCAGGTGGCCGCGTACCGCGCGCCCGAGTTCCAGGCACAGATCACGTTGGACGAGGACGACTATCTCCACGGTGACGAGATCACGGCCATCGTCGAGGCGGACTATTTCTTTGGTGGCCCGCTGCCCGACGCCGAGGTCGAGTGGACCGTCAGCCGTGAGCCCTACTTCTTTGATCGCTGGGAGGGTGAGGGCTATTACGACTGGACGGACTATGACATCAACGATGACGGGTTCGGGCCTACCGGCGAGTTCGTCACTGAGGGTACGACCACAACCGACGCCGAGGGGCGCGCGGTAATCACCCTGCCCGCTGACATCAGCGAGCAGACTCAGAGCCAACGCTACATCATCGAGGCCTCGATTACCGACCTGAACAACCAGGTGGTGAGTACCCGTACCGCGGCCATCGTGCACAAGGGCACCTTTTACACCGGGCTGGCCGCTGTCTCGTACGTGGGTTCCGCAGGCGAGGAGATGTCGGTACGCGCCATCACTGTGGACACCGACGGGATCACCGTCACCCGGCAGGCGCTCGAGGTGGTGCTCTACGAGCAGGAATGGTACAGCGTCCGTGAACAGGCCGATGACGGCAACTATTACTGGACGAACCGCGTGCGCGAGACGGCTGTGGCGACCCAGACCGTCACCACCGACAACCGAGGTCAGGCACTGGTCACCTTTACTCCGGAGAAGGGCGGCACCTACAAGGTGCGGACAACGGGCACCGACGCATTCGCGAACACGGTGCGCAGCGCCACCTACCTGTGGGTGAGCGACCGCGAGTACATCAACTGGGGTCAGGAGGATACCGCTCGCATCGAGCTGGTCGCCGACAAGAAGGCCTACCACCCCGGTGATACCGCCGAGATCCTCATCCCCTCCCCCTACCAGGGCGAGACGTTGGCGCTGCTGACCATCGAGCGGGGGCACGTCCTCGAGCACCGCATCGTAGAGCTCGCGGGTAACAGCGAGGTCCTACGCCTGCCCATCGAGCCCGAGTATGCGCCCAACATCTTTGTCTCCATCGTCATCAGCAAGGGCGCCGACGAGACGTATCCCATGGCTGGGTTCAGGATCGGCTATGTGATGCTGCCCGTCTCCACGGAGCAGCAGGAGCTGACCGTCAGCATCACACCCGACCGTGACGAGCCCTACAAGCCGCGCGAGCGGGCCACGTATGATGTGCAGGTAACCGACTATACCGGCACAGGCGTCTCGGCCGAGGTGTCGCTACAACTCGTGGACCTGGCCGTAGAGTCGCTCACCGGCGCCGACCCGCGCGACATCGTGCAGGTGTTCTACGCCGAGCGTGGCCTCGGCGTGAGCACCGCAACGACGCTGGTGACCTCGGCAGACCGCCTGACCTTGGAGCGCCCCCAGGAAGGCAAGGGCGGGGGCGGTGCCGGCCTGGGTGCCGACATGGTACGGCAGGACTTTCCGGATACCGCCTTTTGGGATCCGGTGGTGCGCACCGATGCCGACGGCCGGGCGCGGGTCACCGTAGAGCTCCCTGATAACTTGACGACCTGGCGCATGCGCGCGCAGGCCGTCACGGCGGACACTGAGGTGGGCAAGGCCCAAGCGGATATCGTCACCAACCTCGACGTCATGGTGCGCCCCGTGACGCCGCGCTTTATGGTCATCGGCGATCGCCCCGTGCTGGGTGCCGTGCTCCACAACAACACCGACGAGGACCTCACCATGGTGGTGCGCCTGGAGGCCGAAGGTGTGGCCGTTCGTCAGGCCGAGCAGACGGTAGACGTCCCCGCCCATGGGCGGCAGACGGTCCAGTGGCCCACGGAGGTGGACAGCGCGCGCGATGCCGTGCTCGCCTTTAGCGTCGACGCCGGCGTGTACGGCGACGCCGTCCAGCTCCGCCTGCCCGTGTACCACCCCAGCACACCCGAGACGGTAGGAACGTCGGGTGTGGTAGACGATCGCACCATCGAGCGCGTACGCGTCCCAGAGGAGGCCGACCAAGTGCTCGGCGAGCTGGCCATCACCCTGGAGCCCTCCCTCGCCGCCGGTATGCGTGAGGGCTTGGACTACCTCCGCGCCTACCCCTATGACAGCATCGAGCAGGCGGTGAGCCGTTTCCTCCCCAACGTGGTTGCCTCTCGCGCACTCCAGCAGCTGGACATCGACCGGCCGCTGCTTGATGTGAACCTTGCGGAACAGGTGGGCATGGGGCTGCAGCGCATCTATGCCCTGCAAAACCTCGACGGTGGCTGGGGCTGGTGGCCGAACGAGGAGAGCTCCCCCGACCTCACCGCCTATGTCGTGTTCGGCATGGCGGAGGCGCGTGCCGCCGACTATGCGGTGGACGCCGCCTCGATGGATCGGGCCATCGACTATCTCTACGAGTGGCTGAATGCCAACCGGAGCAACACACTCCAGGAGCGTGATCGCCGCGCGACGGTGCTCCACGCCCTGGCGACCGCCGGACGCGGCGACCACGGCCGCACCGTGGCGCTCTATGATCGCCGGGAAGGCATGTCGCTCTACGCCAAGGCGTACCTGGCCATGGCGCTGCAGACCCTCGACCCGGAGGAGACATCGCGCCTCGATACACTGGTGAGCGAGCTCATGGGTGAAGCGATCGTGACCGCCACCGGCGCGCACTGGGAGGAAGCAGAGCGCAGCGCCTGGGCGATGAACACCGATACCCGAACCACGGCGATCGTGCTCAAGGCGCTGGTGCAGCTGACGCCCGACAACGCCCTGGTCTCCAACGCGGTGCGTTGGCTGATGTTGGCGCGCACCAGCGGGCGCTGGGAAACGCCCCAGGAGAACGCGTGGTCTATCCTCGCCCTCACCGACTATATGACGGCCACGGGTGAGCTCGTCGCCGAGTTCGACTTTGACCTGTGGGTCAATGGCATCAACGAGGCTAGCGGCTCTGTGGACGCGAACAGTGTCGACGAGTCGGTGGCCGTACGCGTCCCCATCCATGCCCTGCAGCGCGGCGAGGACAATGGCATCATCATGGAGCGAAGTGAGGGGCCGGGAAGGCTCTACTATAGCGCCTTCCTGCACTACTACCTCCCCGGCGACCAGATCCCCGCGCTGAACCGTGGCATCATCGTGCAGCGCGAGTACTCCTTGGCGGACGCCCCGGAGCGGCCCATCGCGGAGGCGCAGGTGAACGACGTGGTGAACGTCAAGCTGACCATGATCGCGCCCAACGACCTCCACTACCTGGTGCTCGAGGACCCCCTGCCGGCCGGCTGTGAGGCGATCGACACCAGCTTGGAGACGACGAGCCGCTACGCGCAAGGGCCCGCGCTCGATAGGGTCTCCGAGGAGACTCCTTGGTGGTGGGGCAATCGGTGGGCCAGCCACTCGGAGCTGCGCGACGAGAAGGTGGTCCTCTTTGCCGGCTTTCTCCCGCGAGGCACCTACGAGTACACCTACAGCGTACGCTGCACGACCCCCGGGGAGTACAAGGCCATGCCTACGACGGCATACGAGATGT
>DUUT01000080.1 GCA_012841405.1 Chloroflexota bacterium | reverse complement strand
GCCGCAACCCGCGGGTGGTGAAGCGCAAGCTGTCGAACTACAAGCGCAAGCGGCCGGAGCATGCCCATTTGCCTCAGCCTCGTGGGCCGTATCGCGAGGCGCTGAGGCTTATTTGAAAGGTATTGGGCCTTGACGCCCATCGCCAAGGTTTCTCGCCGCGCTCAGAACGACGCTGTGGCTCTCTTTCCACACACTACCTAGTGCCGGCCCCTCAGGCGCTCTCCGCCGGCCATTGGCGGCACGTCACCGGCCGGTTCCAGCGCAGGTCGTCATGGCAGCCATCGCAGCGGGTGCAAGCGATGATCTCGCTGAATCGGCCCTCCTGCACCTTGATGGGCCAATCCGGGTCGGCAATGAGGCCCCGCCCCACCGCCACCAGGTGGGCACGTCCGAGGGTGATGGCTTCCACGGCGCGCTCGGGCACGTCCAGCTCGTTGACCGCCACCACAGGCACCCCGAGCGCTGAGAAGGGCACCGCCAAATCACCCGGCGCATTGCGCGACGAGGGCGAGAGGTCGAGCATTTCGACGCCGGCGTTGATGAGGCGCGAGGCCAGCGCGACGCTCTCCTCGATGCCGTACCCCCTGCCCACGGGCGTGTGCCGGTACATCACGAACATGCTGGCGCCGCACGAGGGGCGAATGGCCTCAATGATCTCGGTCGCCAGGCGCATGCGGCGATCTGTCGTTCCCCCGTAGGCATCGGTGCGTCGGTTCGTATCCGGCGAGAAGAACTGGTTGAGCAGATAGCCGTGGGCGCCGTGGGGCTCGATGGCGTCAAAGCCCGCTGCGGCGCAGATGCCTGCCGCCATGCGATAGCGCTGCACCAGCACGTCGATTTCCGTCAGGCTGAGGTCTTCGGGCGTCGCCTGCCGAGCGCGCACCGTGGGAAAGAGCTGGATGGCCGCCAGAGCGCCACCGTCGTGGATCGCCGAGACGAGGGGACGCAGGTTCGCGGCGGTGAGGTCAAAGCCGAACCGCGCAATGGACGTCGCCTCGACCACCACCAACGCCGCCCCACCCCGCGCCCGCCGGCCATACCATTCGACGGCCTCGGGCGTGTTCAACCCACGACACACCGCCATCGGGGGCATCACGATGCGGTTGCGCAGTGTTTTGCCCTTTATCCGCAAGGGCCGGAACAAAGGGCTCGTATCGAGAGACAACAGCTTCTCCTTTCGCATGTGCCACCCGTTGCTGCGGCCTGCCCCTGCGTCGCCGCCGCACCCACGCTATCGACGGACCGGCGGACGCAGCGGTGGCCGGGGCAGCATCGGCAACCCCACCGGGCTACCAGGTACGCTCCTCGAGCAACTCCTGGATCGCTTCACGAGGTACAGGCAGCTCGTCGATGTGATCCTCGAGCCACATGGAAAAGTCCTTCTCGATCTCGTCCGACCAGCGGGTGTCGATCTGGCCGGGCGTGTACTTGCCCTCCGTCAGCCGCGCCTTGCCAAAGGTGTCGCGCAGGCGAATGAGCTCGGACGTCTTGACCACCTTTTCCGCCAGGTGCGCCGGGATAAAGATGACGCCGTCATCGCGCCCCAACACCACGTCGCCCGGCATCACCGTTGCCTGTCCGATGCGCAGGGGGCAGTTGACGCCCACCAGCATGATCGTCGGCGACGCATACGTCGGATGCCACCCGCGCACAAAGCTCACGAACCCGGGAATCTCGCGAATCCCGTCCAGATCGCGCACCGCGGCATCGTGCACCACGCCATTGCCCGACTTGGCATAGATCGCCGTGGAGAGGTTGTCGCCGATGACCGGCCCCTGCTCGATCTTGCCGTACACGTCCGCCACATAGACATCGCCCTTGACGAGCATGTCGATGGGCCACGAGATCTGGTCGCCGATGCATCCCAGGCGAGCGCCCTTTTCCTCCATCAGTTTGCGCATGTCGGGCCGGCGTGGCATGTACATGGCCGTCAGCGCCCGACCGACGAGCACCTCGCCGGGGTGCGTGCAGTGGAAATTGCCTTCATACTGCCAGTGAAACCCCTCGTTCCGCAGCACACCCCATGCCTGGGTGATGGTGACGTCGAGCATACGCTCGAGGATTCCGTCCGGCACCTTGGGCCGGCCGTCGTCAAACCGCTCGCCCTGCCACTCGGGCGTGTACTCGATGATTTCCTCTGCGAGGAGATTGAGCGGGGCAAACTTTTCCATGAGACCTCGTGTCCTCCGATCAGAGCGATGTGCGGTGCAGCATACCATGGCGAGCGCCGCGGCGCAACAGACCCCACGACGACAGCTACACGCCTCCCAGCGACAGCCGCGAGAGATAGCGTCCACGGGCCGCGTCCCATTCCTCGGCAATGGCGATCAGTCGACGCTCACGATCGCCCGGCAGGATCGCCGCGCCAGAGGGGTACAGCCGGATCCGATCCCACATCTCGAGCTCTGGCCGCAGGGGTATGGTCACCCGCTCGCTACGCTGTGCCATATGAGCCCGCAACCATAGGTCGTCGCGCGCCGCTGCCGCCATACCAGCATCCGCCAGGCCATAATCCGTATGGTGCACGTGCATCCGCAGTCCCAAGTCCATGGACAGGTAGGACACCTCTCCCGCCGTCGTCGCTCCGGCGGCAGGATGACCATAGACGCGAAACGACGTGCCCTCGGGTAGCCCGACACCAAAGGCCCCCACAGCGATCTCGCCGCTCCGCCCCACGTCGCTCGGTTCGGGGGCATGGCCCAGCAGCGTCAGGCCGCGCATGGCGCCGTCGCCCTCAAAGCGTACCATCCCACCCGCCAAACGCAGCAACCGCCGACAGGCCTCCGAAGCGGTGGTCGTCGCGGTGACGGTGAACCGCGGCACCGGGCGATGGTAGGCCGGATCGTCGCTGCGAAAGCGCAGCCCCACCCGGGCGCACAGCTCGCCGAGCAGCCAGGCGATCGTGGCGCCCTCCCAGGTGAGCGACTCCTGAGGGCGCCACAAGCCCAGCAGCCCCCACCCGTCCACCGCGTCGATCACCATACGGCCGATGTCGCCGCCCGTCGGATGGGTGCGCATGCCCTGCACAGTGCGCGCCGACACGATATAGTGGGGCTCTAGCGCCACCACCTCCGCTCCTAACGGGGTGATGTACCCACGCCGTACGATGAGCGTTGACAGCGGTCGCACCGGTTCCGCCGGGGAACCCCCGCGCCCCGGTCCATCGTACACGCCCGAGGGATTGGGCACCTCCACCCGCACCCGGCCCCCCATCTCGGCGGTGGCACGCCGATAGCGCGCCACGGGCAGGTCGGCGAGGACGTGACGCGTCGTCCCCTCTGCAGTAGCTCCCCCATAGACCACATGGCAGGCCGCGCAGCGCTCGTTCGCCGCATAGATCACCCCGCCATCGACGCAATGCGCCAGGGCCACCCGCCGGTGGGTCTCCGCCCCCAGGGCGAGCGCCACTTCCTCCCCATAGTGCACGCCATCCGATGTGACGGCGACCACCGGCTGGACCCACGCAGGGGACCCATCAAAGCGATCGATCCAGGAGACAAAGCAGCGCCCGCCGACAACCTCGACGGCCGGCTCGGCCACCATCGACGCCCCTGTGACGAGGCCGTCACCACCGGGGGCGATGTTCGTGGGCCCCGTCCACGTACCGCTGGCCGTGTCCAACGTACCACCGCGGACCTTGCCCTCGGCGGCGACGGCCAGATGCAGCACGCAAGCAGCCGCGTCGAGCGCCGCGCCAATCCCAGCGAGACCATCGTGCGGCCCTGCCGCCGCCCACACGTTCTCGGCGCTCCACGACCCGCCGAGGGAGGCTGAGCGGGCGACCACGCGCCCATCGTGCGTGTAGAGCGCCATAGCGCCGTCCGCCGCCACCCAGGGCCGCACGGCGAGGCTTCGGACCACGTCAGGCCCGGCGGACCAGTGGGCGCCGCCATCGGCGGATTCGAGGCAGCGCACCGCATAGCCCCCCGCACCATCGGGAGCGGCATAGCACAGACGCAGGTGCCTGGCGGCCCCGTCGACGACCGCCAAGGCCACATCGCCGCCGGGGCAGGCACCGGACGCTAGGACGGCCCATGCCGTCCACTCGGCAGGCGCCGCAAGATCGCGAACCCGACAGTAGAGCACCTGCCCAGAGGCATCGACCGCCACGCGATGCAGCCCGGCATCGCCGAGGCCGCCCCCACAGAAGGCCATGTCGGTGCCCATGGAGGCGCCCACGGTATGGCGCGTCAGGACCCAGCGCGTTCGCCGATCCTGCACCTCGGCCGTGATGGCGGCGCGCCCACCCCACCGGGTGGCGGCGGCGCGAAGCGTGGGGGTTATCGCGCGCATGGCTCGCTCCTTGCCGCCGTCGCGCCGGGGTGCAGCGCGCGATCCTCGATAGGCGACACGCGGCGGTAGCGCTGCGTCGCCGCCTGTGGCGCGGGGCCGCCGTAGGCCCCCAGCACCACACCGCCCACGTCGGGCCAGAGCAACAGCACCACCTCCGCACCGGGCCTCATGGCATCATCGCTCGCGGATCGCACCACCGGCACGCCGCTCAGCAGTGCCGACGGCCCGGCCACCGCCTCGACATCCGCCGTGCCCGTGCCCTGGTCATACCCACGCAGGACAGCACGGACGATCGTCACCTGTTGTGGCATAGCTCTGCTCCTTTCGGGTGGGGTAACCGTTGCGAGGCGGCGTGCCAGCCGCCCGGCCGCGATAACCCCATGGTGACCCACGGACGGACCCCACACCCACGATGCGCCGCTCCACCGAACGGCCCGCTACCCCCATACCACCCGGGCATCGCCGCCGGCAGCCCGTCGATACACGTCCTCTAGCGCACGGCGATAGGCCTCGAGGCGCAGGATGGCCCATTCGGCGTACTGCTTGGGCGTCCAGCCGGTGACCGTCACGGTGCCGATGGAGGACTGTGCGGCCTGCATCGCCGCGTGCGCCGAGGCCACCAGCACCACCATCTCTTTCCCCTGGGCATCGAGGGTGGTGGCTACGGCGCCATCCAACCCCTCGATTGTGTGGGCAGCGGCGTAGAACACGCGCAGCGACGCGTTGGCGCTTTCGCGCGACGCCTCCCCCGTCTCGATGCGCAGCACACCGTCACGCGGCACCGACCAGGCCGGCCGGATCGGGGCCCGGGCCGTATCCGCCGCGTCGTACGGATACCAGACATCGGTGACCTCGATCAGCCCGTCCAACGCCGTCAGGTCGTACTCGCGGCGCCCCGCCTCTGCCGGGAGCACCGCTGCCAGCCTCCGTGGCATCGCCCGTGACCAGTCGCCCAGCGCCGATCGCAGGTGGTCGACCACCTCATCCTCCGACCACACGGCGTGGGTCGGATCGCGCAACGCAGCCGCCACGGCGGCAACAAAGGCGCTCAACGTCCACATGGCGCACCTCTCATCGGATCGGTGGGGGTTGTGGGTTGCAGGGAGCGCGTTGGCGACGGCGCGGCTACAAACATCGCGCGCGAAGCCTCTGCCGCCTTGAGCCCTGCAACCCAAACACCGCCACCCCCGCGCTATACTCCGCTACGCGCTCTGCGCCCTGAGGCGCCTGATGCGCGGCTTGGCGATCGCTGCGTCATAACCCAACACCGAAAGCAACGCCAGCAACAGGGCAATGAACACCTGCCGTACCACCTCACGCACCGCCGGATCGTCCCAGAATCTCATGATCACCCTCCTCTCATCCATTGGATCGGCCACCTGCCACCGAGCGCCCGCGCGGTGACCGCGGCCGCGGTCGCGGCCGCGCCCACTCGAGCGGGAACCCGCAGTGCGGGCACAACCGCAGCCTCTCCCGCGGCGATTCGGCCAACCACGTCCGACAGCGCGGACAGCGCACGAAACAGCGGGGCTCGCGTGAATCCCTGCCATGTGCCGCCGGTCGCTCCATCGATCGCTCCTTTCTCTGCCGGAGGGGGGCGGGGTCCGTGGGTGCTCCGTTCGCGGCGAGCAATCCCGGTCTGGCACCCCCCGCACCCCCACCATCCCCGCTCCCCTACATGACGTTGTTCTTGTGCAGCGCGCGCCAGTCACCCACACCGACGGCAAACACAAAGCGCACCTTGATGCGCATCTCGTCGTGCGTGAACATGGACCCCATCAGGGCGTTGTCGGCCCCATAGATCTCGGGAGCGCGACCAAAGCGGTAGCCAATGCACAAGCCCTCGAGATCCGCTGGATCGGCGGCCGCCGCCCAGTCCTTCGGGGCGGTCCACTCGGGTACGGTGATGACGTTCTGGCTCGACCGTTTGAGCACGTTCGACACCCACGTTCCGCCATCGGGGTCGACGTCGCTGGTAAAGATCTCGAGCGCTGTCTTTTCCAGCTCGATGGGCACAAGGCAGTACCGCGGCCGCACGCCCAGGGCGCGCCCACTGTGAAGCTCGGCCTGCTTGATCATGGCGCTCACCACGTTCTGCCATTCGTCCGCCGAGAGCGGCTCGGTACGAAGGTTGCGGTGGTTCTCAGCATCGAACACCGGGAATCCATCGGCCGTTAGCGGCCCTACGCCACCCCCCGTGGTGAACAGCGCCGCCACCGACGCGCTCAGGGTGCGGTTGGCCGCCAGTCCCAGCTTGCGCGGAATGGCCCGCACCGCAGCCACGTCGTCGCGGTCGATCATCTCCAGGGTGACCCCCACATAGTTACCGACCTTGATAAACGCGGCACTCTCGGCGCTGTCCTCCCAGGTCTTTTCCACGTACGGTTCGCCCTCCGCCACCGGATCGAGGTCACTGAACCCGCCGAGCGTGATCCACCGGACCTGGTTCATGGTGGCGAAATCCTCCTCGTAGGCGATGGGACGCCACCACTGTGGGCGCGCCTCATAGGCGTGCAGCAGCGCCTTGTTCAGCACGTTGGCGACCACCGACGCCATGGTCATGGTGGTGGCATTGGCCAACTGGACGCGATCCCCACGGAACACGCCGTGGCGCTCCCAGTCTCCCGTCAACAGATCGTAGAGCTCGCGCACGCCGGAAAGCCGCGGCGCCGCGCGATGCTCGGCCGTCTCAGGCAGGCCCATTAGCCGCTCAAAGGCCAGTGTGATCCGGTCCAGCGGCTCGCGCACCGCCGTCACCGCGCCGAGATCGCGGATGGCGCCTTGGGCCGACGCGGTGGCATAGGCCTCGCGGTAGAGCGCGATGAGCGCCTCCGGCGAGAGCGCCGCCGATGCCTCCCCAGCGGCCAGCCGCGCGCGGATGCGATGCCGCGCCTCCAAGGGCAGCCCGGACGTCGCCAGTTGTGCCT
>DUUT01000079.1 GCA_012841405.1 Chloroflexota bacterium | reverse complement strand
GCGACATGCCCACCTCCACCGGCCCCACGAGCCCACCAGCGGCCGGGGTGGGGCGCTCGACGCCGTCGGACGTGGTGCGGGGCGCGTCGCTATCGAGTGGGGGGGCACTCGTGACGAGTGCAAATCCGGAGAGAACGAGCAGCAGGCACAGGCAGAGGAGGGCGACGGTGACGCGATGGCGACCCATGGTGAGTGCTCCTCGGACAGTGTCAACGCTTCCGAGGCTGGTGCTGCGTCCCCGTCTCGCGGGGCCAATCCGCTGAGCCGGTCGCCGTCACCATGGATCGGTCACATCCCGATACACTGAATGGGCGGCTCGGCCCGTTGGGGCGGTTGGCGGGCTCCAGTCCCGTTGTAGGTGCGTTGTCTCGGTTCGGATGGATGCTATAGCCACCCTTCCCAGTACCGGACAATAGGGACGACTATCGCTATGGCCACGACTATGGATTATGTCCGTCGGTATTCTAGTACCAACAGATGTTCCGAGGCAATAGGCCTACGTCTAAAATCACAAATTCCCACGTGTTGTTTGAGAGCACGCGGAGGTCCACGTACCGGGATTGGGGGCCTTGGGGGGTGCAAGCGTCAATCGGGCGACGGAACGCATGGGAGGAGTCTTGCGTGCCACTGTCAGTGAGCGTCGCGGCCGCCGAGCCCCTCATCCACGACCATGTACGACCATGGCGTACCATATGCCACGGCGAAGGGGCATGCTCAGCGACGTCACCTCGCTGAGGCCGCCGGCCAGCGGGCGCTCCCAGCGCGTTCGCCAGTCCTGTCGGGTCTGTATCATGACCTCTGTCACGCCTGGTGTGGGAGGAATGACGTACGATATCGCGCCCCTGCCAACCAACGCGTAGCGCCATCGCCGTGCATCTCGCCGTCTCCCCCTCCCCCGGTCACGCCCGCCCGATGGCCGACAGGAGGCTCGTATGCTTGCCCAGCAGGCCATGATCACGCGCTTGCGCCTGCCGCCCACGTTGACACATCCTGCCCTCGCAGCTATGCTGCGCTGAACTACTCGCAGCAATCGCACCCACTATGGCGGGGCAGGCACGCCCGGCCTTCTCGAGGAGACTATGCGCGTTCGATTGCCCTCCGGGGCGCGTTTTGCCCGCGACGCTTGGCTGCTCATTGCCGTCTCGGGCGTCCTGTCCGTCAGTTTCTACGGCATTCACAACCTGCTACGAGTGCTCTACGTGTTGCGTTTGGGCCACGGGCCCGAGTACGTGGGGCTGTACAGCGCCTCGAGCGCCCTCACCTACATGGCCATGGGCCTCCCCAGCGGTGCCCTGGGGCAGCGCTATGGCACGCGTCGCATCATGTTGTTGGCCATCGTCATCGTCGTCCTGGGCATGATTGCCCTGCCCCTCACCGAGGTCCTTCCGACAGCGCTGCACGCGGCCTGGCCGATCATCTCCCAGATCATCCTGACCAGCGGCTGGTCGATGATCAACGTGAACATTATCCCTGGCCTGGTGACGGCCACAGCACCGGAGAGCCGCGGCAGCGTCTATGCGCTCAATGGCGCCGTGCGCGGCGTCGGCACCCTCGTGGGCACCCTCGTGGGCGGTCTACTCCCCGGGTTCTTTGCCGGTCTTTTCGGGCAGACCCTCGACGCCGCCACCCCCTATGGCTACAGCCTGTGGGTGGGCGCCGCCGTGTCCATCGTGGCGATCGTGCCCATCGCCCTCCTGCGCCCTGCGCGCCCGTCCGCCACCGCGTCTTCGGGCGCCGATACCACCGATCCGTTCCCCATCGCCCCCATGGCGCTCCTGGCCGGCCACATCTTTCTCGTGCACGGCGGCTGGGCCACGCTGCAGGCGTTCGGCAACGCCTTTATGGACACCGACCTGCGCCTCACCGCCTCGGCCATCGGGCTCATCACCGGCGTCGCTCAGCTCGTTTCCACCGGCGCCGCCCTGGTCACACCGCGCTTGGTGCGCCGCGCCGGCGATGGGGCGACGCTGATCCTGTCGGGCCTGGGGATGGGCCTCAGCCTGCTACCGCTGGTTCTCTTCCCCCACTGGTCGACGGCCACCTTTGGGCGTGTGGGCAACCTGGCCCTCGAGGCGATGTGGCTGCCGGCACTGCAGGTCTACCAGATGGAGCGCGTGGGCGAGCGCTGGCGCTCCATGGCCTACGGCATCGTCAACACGGTCATGGGGTTGAGCTTTGGCACTGTGAGCCTTGCCGGGGGGTACATCGTCGCCGCGGGGGGCTACCGGGCCGTGTTCCTCGTGGGGGCGGGGCTGTGCGTGGCCGCCTCGGTGATCATGGGAGGGATGGTGAGGGGGGAGAGGCGGGCCGTGAAGCGCGCCGCGCCCGCCCCGGGAGAAACGACAGCAGGTTAGCGGCGCTTTGCGGGAGACTAGCCCGATCATTGATCATGACGATCGTCAAAGTCCGCCCACTGCGGCACCACGTCGATCACGAGACCCGCCTCGATCACCACCTTCGGCTCCCCCGCCCCGTCCGCCGACAGGCGCCAGATGAGGGTGTCGGGCTCGCCGTCGTCCAGCAATAGATAGGCGCCATCGGGCGACCAGCGCAGGGCGCCGACCGTGATATCCAGCGCCCGCTCCCAGACCACCTCCCGCGTGTCCCAGCGCAGGACGGTGAGGCGCGAGGCGCCCTGCCCGACCCGATCCTCCGGGTCGGCGGGCACCCACGAAGCATACAGCGCGCCGTCGGGCGAGCGCCACGCCTCCCGCGGTCGTGTCACCGGGCTGCACACTATCCCCTCCTCTCGGGTGATGGTGACTCCACCGGCGACCGTCCAACACAGGGACGTCCCGGAGCCGAGGTGCGACTCGATCCGATCCAGGTAACGCGTATCGCCGCGAGCGACGTCGAGGGCGTGGACGTCGAGCAGGGCGTCCCCTTTGTACTCGCCGTTGACCAGGATTACCTCGAGACAACAGGTAAAGGCGATCCTGCGCCCGTCGGGCGACCAGACAAGATGGCTCAGGCTATCCCACCTGTCGCGGTCGCCCTGGAACAGGCGCTCGACCCACCCCCGCTCGGTGTCGTAGGCATAGAGCTCCACCACACCCGCCGGGCTGCCGGGAGCATCGGGGTCAGGAGACCAGGCGAGGGTGCGCCCATCGGGGGACCAGGCCACGTTGGAGCTGACGGGGCCGGGGAGCCAGCCCTGAGCGCCCCCGGTCACGTCCACCAGCAGCATCCCCGACCCGCCCGCCCACTGGGCGATCCAGCGCCCGTTGGGGGAGATATGGGTAGGGCAGCCCCACGAGAACCCACCCCAGTCGCAACCCTCGCCGCGTCCCCGGTCGCGTTGGGCCAGCGGCTGCCCGGTGGTCAGGCGCTGGCGATGCGCGCCGCT
>DUUT01000078.1 GCA_012841405.1 Chloroflexota bacterium | reverse complement strand
TCGCCTCGTTGTGCGCTTCAGGGTGCCGGGCGCCTAGGCGCGGCCCCACTTTTCGTAGGCCTCTCTGAACGACATCCCCTTGGCGAGATCCTCGCGCATGCCCTGCTCGCGGCGCTCGACGTCCTCGACCTTGATGAGCACCTCCATGGCGATCTCTTGGGGCACGACGATGATGCCATCCGCCTCGGCGATGACCCAGTCCCCCGGGGACACGCGCACCTGGCTGGTGAGCGTGCCTGGCATGGCGATGGGCACGTTGGCCGCCTGGATGCTCCAGCGTCGGGCGGACTCGATGGGCGAGGTGCCCCGCGCGCACACGGTATAGTCGGGGATCGCCTCCAGCCCCCAGGCGTCGCGGATAAAGCCGTCGATGACGATCCCCTTGGCGCCGCTCTGCTTGAGGTGCCAGCTCGTCATCTCGCCGAACTTGCCCGTCCAGGGTTCGCCGCCGGACTCGACGACCACCACACAGCCGGGATAGTACAGGTCACGAGGGCGCACCATGGTATCGGTGCTCTCACTCTTGGCCGCCTCGATCTCTTCCCGGGAACGCGGGTCGCGGGCGCCGCGGAGCGTCACCGCCTTGCCCGCCAGGTGGCGGTGGGGGAAGAGAGGGCGAATCCCCAGGTCGAGGCACTGGTTAGGGTAGCCCATCTCATCGAGGACGTCATACAGGTTTGCCACTCGGATCCGGTCCCAACGCGCCTGCAGCTCGAGAACGGAATAGTCCTTCTCACTCTCCGCCATGCCGACCTCCAGATAGTGTTGTGGGACGCTGTGCGGCCCGTCGTGTGTGGCGCCGAGTCTAGGCGAGGCGCGCGCACGGTGTCAAGCATCGGCGCGCACGGGCTGTGGTCCCACGGCACCCTCACCCCGTGGGTGTGCTATAATGGGCGCAGGGGAACGCTGCGAGCAGAAAGAGGAGGGACGCGTGAGCGAGGGCGATCGGCAGGTTATCGTCCATATGGTTGGCAACGCCCACATTGATCCCATCTGGCTGTGGACGCAGGACGAGGGGCGCGCGGAGGTGCTGGCGTCGTACCGTACGGCCGCCAGCCTGTTGCGCGCCTTCGAGGGCTATGCCTTTACCAGCGGAGCCACCGTCACCTACCGCTGGGTGGCTGAGGACGATCCGGCGCTGTTCGAAGAGATCCGCGCGGCGGTGGCCGCGGGGCGCTGGAACCTGGTGACGGGGTGGTGGGTGCAGCCGGACTGCAACCTCCCGGCGGGCGAATCCTTTGCGCGCCACGCCCTCTATGGGCAGCGCTACCTCGAGGCGGTGTTCGGCCGCCGTGCTCGCATCGGGTATTGTGTGGACTCGTTCGGGCACGCCGGGACCCTGCCGCAGCTCCTCCGGCTGGGAGGCCTCGACAGCTATGTCTTTTTCCGGCCGGGCCCGCAGGAGAAGGAGCTGCCCGTCGGCCCCTTCTGGTGGGAGGGGCCGGACGGCAGCCGGGTCGTCGCCTGTCGCCCCCCTCTGCACTACGGCACCCCGGGTGACGTGGACATGGCCGCGCGCATCGCCGCGGCCGCATCCGAGGGCACGACCGAGGCGCTGCCCCTCACCCTGTGCTTCTACGGCGTGGGCAACCACGGCGGAGGACCGACGCGCGCCAACGTCGCCGAGATCGCCGCCCTGTCGGCGGCGGGTGGGGCTGTGCGGCCGATCTTTTCTTCCCCCGAGGGCTATTTCGCGGCGGTACGCGCCCTGCCCGACACCTGGCCCGTGGTGCGCGACGAGCTGCAGCACCACGCCCGGGGCTGCTACTCGGTGCTCTCACGCGTCAAGCGCGAGAACCGCCGCGCCGAGGACGCCCTCGTGCGCGCCGAGCGCCTGGCGGCACTGGCAGCCGCCGTGGCGGGGGGCGATCCGGGCACGGAGCGGCTGCGCCACGCTTGGGAGGGGGTGCTCTTTAGCCAGTTCCACGACGTGTTGGCCGGTACCTCCATCCGTGACGCCTACGAGGACGTGTGGCGCCTCTATGACGCCGCGCAGGACACCGCCACGGAGGTGCTCGAGGGGGCGCTGGAGGTGCTCGGTGCTCGCCTCAGGGTCCGCGACGAGGGGCGCCCGCTGATGGTGTGGAACCCACTGCCGTGGGAGCGCAGCGACGTGGTGCGCTTTTCCCTGCGCATGACGGACTGGCGAGACGATTTCTGGGGCCAGCGCTACCCCGGGCCGCCCATCGTCACCGATGCCGAGGGGCGCCGCGTGCCGGCGCGCCTCGACGGCGTGGAGCTCGACTATAACACCTACGTGGTGCATATCGAGGCCCAGGTGACCCTGCCGGCGCTGGGCGCGGCGGTGTACTATGTGGAGGTCCCCGAGACGGTGCCGCCCGCGGAGGAGCCCGCCGTGCTGCCGGCGGATACCATCGCCAACGATATGCTGCGCCTGCGCGTCGACCCCGACACGGGCGCGCTGGCCAGTTTGGTGGATGTCGCCACGGGGCGCGAGTACCTCGCCGGGCCCGCCAGCCTGCCGCTGGTCATCGACGACCCCAGTGACACCTGGAGCCACAACGTGGACGCCTTTCACGACGTCATCGGCACGTTTCGCGCCAAGGGAGCGGCCGCCTTGGTGGCGGAGGATGGCGTGCAGCAGACGCTGCGCGTCGACAGCGCCTGGGGGCGCTCGCACATCACCCAGGAGTACACCCTCTACCCGCGCCAGCGCATGGTGGACGTGACCCTGACCATCGATTGGCACGAGCAACTCAAGATGCTCAAGCTCGCCTTCCCCCTCGCCCTGTCCCAGGCGCGGGTCACCGCCTCGGCCCCCTACGGCTGGGTCGAGCGGGGGGCGGACGGCCAGGAGGAGCCGTGCCAGGCGTGGGTCGACGTCAGTGGGGAGGGCGCAGGCGGCGCGCTGGGGGTCTGTTTCATCAATGACAGCAAGTATGGCTATGACGTGCTGCACAACACCTTTCGCCTGAGCGTGCTGCGCAGTCCCGTGTATGCCTTTCACATCCCCCGGAGGATGGTGCCCGGCGTCACCTACCCCTACATCGACCAGGGGCGGCAGGTGGTCCGGCTGCGGCTGCTGCCGCACGAAGGCGCCTGGCAAGCGGTGCAGCCGGTGCGCCAAAGTGAGGCCTTCCACCACCCGCTCATCCCCCGGCGGGTGACGCCGCGGTCGGGCACCCGGCACAGCCTGTCCCTGCTGCGCATCTCGCCGGGGGACGTGGTGCTCACCGTGGTCAAGATGGCCGAGGACGGCCAGCGCCTCATCGTGCGCGGCTACGAGACGGCGGGGCGGCCGGCGCGCCTCGTCATCTCCTCGGCCGCCCTGGGGCACACCTGGACGCACACCGTGCGGCCCCACGAGGTGTGGACGCTGGCCCTGCCCCTCGGCGGCGGCGCTCCCATCCCACTGAACTTTTTGGAGGAACCGGTGGACGACCACCACCCGTCCAGCGCGCAACCCTGACACCCGGGATCGAGTCCCATGAATAGAGGGGAGGGCTACCCTCCCCGAGGAGGTCCACGATGACCCTTTCTCCCTACGCCATCATCCTGATACCCATCATCCTGCTCCTGGTGATCCTGGGGTTCGTGACGCTGAACCGCTACATCACCTACAAGGAGCGGGTCGAGCTCGCCCGGTTGGGGTTCTCATTGGAGGACCTGAACCGGGATGCGGCCACCAAGCGGCAGGGGCATCGGGGCGTGCTGTGGGGTGGCGTCATGACCGCCATGAGCGGCCTGGCGCTGCTCCTCGGCCTGTCCACGCTGGGGATGGGCGCCTGGCTGCTCGGAGGGTTGCTACCGCTGTTCGTGGGCCTCGGCATGGTGTTCATCTACTTTAACACCTCGGGGACCGCGCCGGGTCCGTCGGAGCAGGACGACGAACCGTCAGTGCGAGAGGGCGCGGAGGTCAATCCCTTTGTCACCGAGCGGGAGGGCGTGCGGAACAACGGCCCCGACGTCCACTGATGGCACGTGCGGAGCACGCCGCGGCGAACGCTGCGCACCGGGGGGCAAGCGACGTGGATGATCCCTTGGCCACCCTCGTGGAGCGCTGTCGCTGTGGCGACATGGGGGCCTTTGAGCGCGTGGTGGTCGAGACGCAGGGCGGCGTCTACAACCTGGCCTACAGTATCCTTGGCAACCGCGAGGACGCGCAAGACGTCACCCAAGAGGTCTATGTGCGGGTGTGGCGTGCCCTGCCGAGCTTTCGCGGTGAGGCGCGCTTTACCACCTGGCTCTACCGCATCGCCGTGAACTGCAGCCTGAACCGGCGACGCAGGCTCCGGCGGCGCCTGGCCGAGGTGGACGACGACGGTATCCTCGAGCGCCTCGAGGCGCCCGAGCCGGATCCCGCGGAGGCGGCGATCGCTAACGATCACCACCAGATGCTCTGGGCGGCGGTGGAGCGCCTTCCCGCCAAGTACCAGTTGGTCATCAACCTGTTCTATCGGCAGCAGTTGACCTACGACGAGATGGCCGAGGTGTTGGCCATGCCGCTGGGCACGATCAAGGCGCAGTTGAGCCGTGCCCGGCAAGCCCTCGCCGGCATGCTGCGCACCGGGCAGAAGGAACAACGCGATGCAGTGTGATCAGGTACGGCCCAGGTTGAGCGATTATGTGGCCGATCGGGTGGCGGGCAGGGGGGAGCACGCGTCGCTCGAGGCCCAAGCCGTGGAGCAGCACCTCCAGGTGTGTGCCGCTTGCCGCGCCGCAGCGGAGCGCCTGCGCATCGTCGAGGAGGCGCTGTGGCGGTACCCTGGCGTGACGCCGCCTGCCGACCTGACGGCCGACATCATGCGGCGCGTGGCCCGGGAGCGGCCGGCGGTCGAGGAGCAGTGGCAGGCGCTCCCCTGGGACGTGTGGGTGCCGGCGGTGGCGTTCGTGCTGGCGCTGCTGGTGGCGGTGGCCTCCATTCCGCCACACCTCCTGTCGGTGGCGCTCGCCGAAGGGATCGATGGCACGCTGGCCTCGTGGACGGCACAGGTCCGCGGCTGGCTGGCACCGTTGGCCCAGGGGGGGCTGCTGGCGGTCGCTCTTGCCGCCCTCCTGGCGGTGACGGCCGGCTGGGGGTTGAGCCTCGCCCTCAGCGCCTGGCCGTCCGACGAGCTCAGCGCCATGGAGGCGCGGGTGGCCCACGCCGCCGCACGCCTCTGGAACCTGGCCCGCCGCGCGCATTAGGTCGCTTGGCGAAAGGGAGCCGCCGCGTCGTTGCGCATCGTCTGCGCTTCCCTGCACGCCGTGCCGTTGTGTGGCGCCTGTGGGGGCTTCCCATCCCGTCGGATTTGCCCTGCGACGCCTTCTTTTGCATACTGAGGCGCCAACCGACCGTTCGAAAAGGAGCACCCATGGGCCTGAACCTCGTACACAAGATCGTCCGCGACCACCTCGCTTCCGGCGACATGACGCCCGGCTCCGAGATCGGTCTGCGCATCGACCAGACGCTCACGCAGGATTCGACGGGCACGATGACCTACCTGCAGTTCGAGGCGCTGGGGCTGCCTCGCGTGCGCGTCGAGCAAGCGGTCGCCTACGCCGACCACAACATGCTCCAGGCGGACTTTCGCAACGCCGACGACCATCGCTATCTGCAGACGGTCGCCGCCCGCTATGGCCTCTACTTCTCGCGCCCGGGGAACGGCATCTGCCATCAGGTGCACCTGGAGCGCTTTGCCGCTCCTGGCAAGACGTTGCTCGGGGCGGATAGCCACACCCCCACGGCGGGCGGGGTCGGCGCGCTGGGGATCGGCGCGGGCGGACTCGACGTGGCTGTCGCCATGGCCGGCGAGCCCTTTTACGTGCCCATGCCGCGCGTCGTGCTGGTGCGCCTGACGGGTGCCCTGGCGCCATGGGCCTCGGCCAAGGACGTCATCCTTGAGCTGCTGCGGCGCCTGACGGTCAAGGGGGGCGTGGGCAGCGTCATTGAGTACGGCGGGCCCGGCGTGGCCTCCCTGACGGTGCCGCAACGGGCGACCATCACCAACATGGGCGCAGAGTTGGGTGCCACCAGCTCGGTCTTTCCGAGCGACGAGGTGACGCGGCGTTTCCTCGCCGCGCAGGGGCGCGAGGGGGATTGGCGCCCCCTGGCCGCCGACCCGGACGCCGCCTATGACATGGTGATTGACATCGACCTCGCGGCGCTGGAGCCGTTGGTGGCGCAACCCCATAGCCCCGACGCCGTCGTGCCGGTACGCGAGATCGCCGGCCTCCCCGTGCAGCAGGTGTGCATCGGGAGCTGCACCAACTCGTCGGTGGTCGACCTCGAGATCGTCGCCGCCATGCTGCGCGGCAAGACGGTGCACCCCGGCGTGTCGCTCACCATCAGCCCGGGGAGCAAGCAGGCGCTCGAGATGATCGCCCGCAGCGGGGCGCTGGCCGACCTCATTGCCGCCGGAGCGCGCATCCTCGAGGCCGGCTGTGGCCCCTGCATCGGCATGGGGCAGGCGCCGGCCAGCGGTGCCGTGTCGGTGCGCTCGTTCAACCGCAATTTCGTCGGGCGCAGTGGCACGGCCGACGCCCAGGTGTACCTGGCGGGGCCCGAGACGTGCGCCGCCGCCGCCATCATGGGGGTGCTTACCGACCCGCGTGATCTGGGCGCTGCGCCCACCGTGTCCGTGCCCGAGGCCTATATCACCAACGACAACATGATCATCCCGCCACGGGCGGATGGTGCGCACGTCGCGGTCGTTCGGGGGCCGAACATCAAGCCGTTGCCGACGCGGGGCCCGCTGGTGGAGGATCTCGAGGGCGAGTTGCTGCTCGTCATGGGCGACAACATCACCACCGACCACATCATACCCAGCGGCGCCGACCTGTTGCCGTTCCGCTCCAACGTGCCTGTCCTGAGCGCCCACGTCTTTGAGCGGGTGGACGCCACCTTCCCGGCGCGGGCCCGGGAGGCGGGCGGCGGGATCGTCATGGGCGGCGAGAACTATGGCCAGGGCTCCAGCCGCGAGCACGCCGCCCTCGTGCCCATGTACCTCGGCGTCCAGGCCGTCATCGCCAAGAGCTTTGCGCGCATCCACCAGGCGAACCTGGTGAACGTCGGCATCCTGCCGCTCGTGCTCGCCGATCCCGCCGACCATGCGCGGTGCCAGCAGGGGGATCGCCTGCGCATCACCGGCGTGCGCCGCGCGCTGCAGGAGGGCGCCCCCCTCACCGTCGAGAACCTCACCCGCGGCATCCGCATCGTGGTGCGCCATGACCTGTCGCCGCGCCAGATCGAGGTGATTGTCGCCGGCGGCCTGCTCAACCTCATCCGAGCGCGCGCCAACGCGTAGCATACGGGGACGCGCCGCGACGCGGGACACCCGCCCAACCCGTCGCCTGCGCGTCCTCGTTCCCCCATCAACCGAGTGAAGAGGAGCAACGATGACACACACTGTGACCCTGATTCCCGGGGACGGCATTGGCCCCGAGGTGGCGAGCGCCATGCGCCGGGTGGTGGAGGCGACGGGTGTCGCCATCGAGTGGGAGGTGTTCGACGCCGGTGAGGCGATGATCGAAAAGTACGGCACGCCCCTGCCGGAGCACATTCTCGAGTCGATCCGCCGGAACCGCGTGGGTATCAAGGGGCCCATCACCACGCCGGTGGGCAAGGGGTTCCGCAGCGTGAACGTGGCGCTGCGCAAAGAGCTCGACCTCTACGCCAACGTGCGACCGGCGATGAGCATCCCCGGCGTGCCGGCGCGTTACGAGGGGGTGGACCTCGTCGTCGTGCGGGAGAACACGGAGGGGCTCTACGTGGGCATCGAGCACGACGTGATCGCCAACGAGGCCGCGGAGGCGATCCGCATCATCACCCGGCGCGCCACCGAGCGCGTGGTACGCTTTGCGTTTGAGTACGCGCGGGCGAACGGCCGCAAGCTGGTCACCGCCGTGCACAAGGCGAACATCCTCAAGCTGACGGACGGCCTCTTCTTGCGGGTCGCGGAGGAGGTGGCTGCCGAGTACCCCGACATCGCCTTCAACGACCGCATCGTCGATGCCCTCAGCATGCAGCTGGTGCAGCGGCCCCACGAGTACGACGTGCTGGTGCTCCCCAACCTCTTTGGCGACATCGTCAGCGACATCTGCTCGGGCCTCGTCGGTGGGCTGGGGGTGACGCCAGGCGCCAACATGGGTGACGGCATCGCCGTCTTTGAGCCGGTGCACGGCTCGGCGCCCAAGTACACGGGCAAGAACATGGTGAACCCGACGGCCACCATCCGCAGCGGGGCGCTCATGCTGCGCTTCCTGGGCGAGACGGACGCGGCGGACCGCATCGAGCGCGCCGTGACGCGCGTCATCGCTGAGGGGCGGGCGACGACCTATGACCTCAAGCCGCGCCGCGACGACCCCACGGCGGTCGGCACCCAAGAGATGGCCGACGCCATCATCGCCGCGCTGTAGCGCAGGCGCCGAGCGCGGCAGCCGTCCTGTCGTTCAGGGAACAGGGCGCAGGGGAGGGGGGCCTCCGGTGGTGCGCAGACCCCCCTCCCCTGCGCCCTGTAGTGCATCTCGCGCCCCGCTGCCCGCGGGCGTGCCGCTAGGTGCGCGCTGTGTGTGCCCCCTGTGGGCGTGGGAGGGCGACGAACGCGCAGGCAGCGGCGGCGAGCATGAGCCAGGGGAGCACGCCGAGGGCGGTGCCGAGGCCGACGCGATCGGCCGCCAGCCCTAGGAGCCAGGCCCCACCGCCGCCGCTGACGAACGTGAACCCCAGGATCAACCCCGAGATCATGGCCATGCGCTGCGGGAACTGCCGCTGCGCGGCCACCACGAACAGGGTGTGCGACGGGCCGATGATCAGGCCGGACAGCACAAAGGCCGCGTCGCTCCACAGGCCCTGCCCATGGAGGAACCCGTAGAGCAGCCCGCCGGCGACCACCATGGTGCCGACGAGCACGCCCCGAATCCCCACCCGATCCGCCACGTACGAGCCCATCACGCCGCCGATGGCGGTGGCAAAGAGAAAGAGCGACATGAGGACGCCATAGCTGGCGGGTGACGCGCCGAGGTCCTGCTGGTACTTGGGCACATAGCTGTTGAGGCTGTGGTAGGTCAGCGAGCGTAGCGCCGTGGCGGCGAGCAGGAACACCACCAGCACCCAGAAGGCGGTGCCGGTGGCGCCGTTCGCCGTCGTCGGCGACTGCTCCTCCTGCTTGGCGGTCGTCACGTGGAACGGGATCCACGGGCGGACGAGCGTCAGCGCCACGGTGATGGTGAGGGCCGAGATGATGAGCAGCGAGCTGCGTCCGAGCGTGCTGAGCAGCACGCCACTAGCCGCCGAACCAACCGTCGTACCCAGCGTGCCGCCCAAAAAGAACACCGAGGCCGCCGTGGCGCCCCAGCGACGGCCCCCGGCGACCGTCGCGTTGGCGGCGCCCTGAGGGTGCCAGGCCCCCGAGCCGAAGCCCGCCAGGGCCACCAGGACGGCCAGCAGGATCTTGGACTCGGCGAGGGCTACGCCGGAGAACATGGCGGTAGTCCACAGAATGGCGCCCACCCCAAAGGGGCGTCCACCCCACCGTTCGCTCAGCCGGCCAAAGATGGGTTGCGAGAGGGAGGAGACGAGCTGGTAGAGGAGCAGGATAAAGCCGATCTCCGAGTTGGCGAGCCCCATGGTGACGCTCAGACTGGCGAGCAGCACCGGCGCGACGCCGAACCAGACGTCGTGGGCCGCGTGGCCGATGGAGACACCCCAAAGCGTGCGGTCCTTAGCGATAGACATGCCGATTCCTTTGTATGCGTGGTCAGGAAGTGATTATAGGCGACGGGGTGGGGGCGTCAACGCATGCTCGCGCGTCGCGCGGGGGCAGGTCAGCAGATGCGCGGTAGCTGCTCCCCCGTGAGGGCGTCGAGGAGGCGGTGGGTGCCGAGAGGCGTGCGGACGACGACGCGGCCGACCTCGCGGCCCGCGTGCACCCGTCCGATGGCGGCTGCCTCGGCCCCTAGGGGGTGGGCGCGCATGGCGGCGAGGGTCGCCTCGGCGGCCTCGGGCGCCGCGATGGCGATGAGCTTGCCCTCGTTCGCCGCATAGAGGGGGTCGAGCCCCAACAGATCGCAGGCCGCACGCACGGCGTCGTGGATCGGCACGGCCGCCTCGTCGATGGTCATCGTCACGTCCGAGGCGTGGGCGAGCTCGTTGAGCGCCGTCGCCAGCCCGCCGCGGGTGGGGTCGCGCAAGGCGTGGATACTTGCGCCGCCCGCCGCCAGCATGGCGGCCACCAGCCCGTGGAGGGGCGCGCAGTCACTCTGCAGGGGGCTGGGCCCCGGTTCCGCGGGGCCAAAACCCAGCCCCTCGCGCTGCGCCAGGATGGCCAGGCCGTGATCGCCGACCGATCCGCTGAGGAGCACCACATCGCCGGGGCGGGCGCCGGCGGCGCTGATGCGCACGCCCTCGGGCACTACGCCCACCCCCGCGGTGGTGATGAACAGGCCATCAGCGGCGCCACGCTCCACCACCTTGGTGTCCCCGGCGACGACGCGCACGCCCGCATCGGCGGCAGCCCGGGCCATGGAGGCCACGAGGCGGTCTAGCTCGGCCAGGGGGAACCCCTCCTCGAGGATGAACCCGGCCGTGAGGTAGAGGGGGCGGGCGCCGCGCATGGCCAGATCGTTCACCGTGCCGCACACGGCGAGTGTGCCGATGTCGCCCCCGGGGAAGGTGAGGGGCCGGACGACGTACCCATCGGTGGTCATCACGACGCGCCCGGGTGCCAAGGCGATCTCGGCCGCGTCCTCGAGGGGGCCATCGGGGTGGCCGAGATGGGGCAAAAAGATCGTCTCCACGAGCTCCTGGCTCAGGAGCCCCCCGCTTCCGTGGGCCAACAGGATGACGTCGCTCATCGCGGCATCGTGCTCCCATAGCGATAGTAGGCGGCGCACGCGCCCTCGCTGGACACCATACAGGGGCCCAGCGGGTGGGCGGGAGTGCAGGGGTGGCCAAAGTGCGGGCACTCCGGGGGCACGATGGCACCCCGCAGGACCGCGCCGCAACGGCAGCCGTCCTCCGCGCTGGCCCGCGCGGCGGTCCCCGTCGGCAAGGCAAAGCGACGCCGCGCGTCGTAGGTGGCGTATGCTGGACGCAGCGCCAGGCCGCTCGCAGCGACCTCCCCAAGGCCGCGCCAGTCGGTGGGCACCGAGGCAAAGGCGCGCGCCAGCAGGGCTTGGGCGACGCGATTCCCCGCGGCGGTGACCCCGCGGCGATAGGCGTTCACCACGCGCGGCCTGCCATCCGCCGCGGCGGCCACGAGCTCGGCGATGGCGTGCAGGATATCCAGCGGCTCAAACCCCGCGATGGCGCAGGGGAGACCGTACGCCGTCGGTAGGAACTCCCACGCGCGCCAGCCGGTGACGGCCGCCACGTGGCCCGGGCCGAGGACGCCGTCCCAGTGGACCGCGCCGGTCTCCAGGATGGCGCGCAGGGCCGGCGGCGTGCGCTTGTGCAGGGAAAAGACGCTGAAATTCGCCAGCCCCTCGGTCCGGGCGATCTCGAGGGCGGCGGCCACGGTGGGGGCCGTGGTCTCGAAGCCGATCCCCAGCAGGACGACCTCGCGTGCGGGGTGCCGGCGCGCCAGCGCCACGGCGTCGAGGGCGGAATAGACGATGCGCACGTCCGCGCCCGTCGCCCGGGCCTCCTGGAGGCTCGCGTGGGTGCCCGGCACGCGGACCATGTCGCCAAAGGTGGCCAGAATGACGCCGGGAAGGCGCGCCAGCGCGATGGCCGCGTCGATATCGGCGTCGGAGGTCACGCACACGGGGCACCCCGGCCCCGAGAGGAGCTCGACGTCGGGGGCTAGGGCGTCGCGGATGCCGTAGCGCAGGATGGCGTGAGTGTGCCCGCCGCAGAACTCGATGAGGCGCAGGGGCCTCCCGATCGCCGCGGTGCGCCGCCGGATGGCGTCGCGCAGCGCGCAAAAGGCGGCAGGGTCGCGAAAGGCCGTTGCGTCGGTCATGGAGAGGTATCCGTTTCCGGCCCTGGGGCAGCGCCGCCAGCAGCGCGTTCCGCATCCGCGCGACGGGTGGCCTCTTGGAGTGCGGCAAAGAGGGCCAGCGTCTCGCGGGCCTCGTCCTCATCGACGACGCTGATGGCAAACCCCGCATGCACGAGGACATAGTCGCCCACCTGCGCCTCGGGCGTCAGGACGAGGCTCACCGGGCGCATCATGCCGCCCATCTCGACCGTGGCGGTGGCCCCGTCGATGGCGGCGATGCGGAGGGGAATGGCTAGGCACATGGCGTCACTCCAACGCTCGCATCGGCGCTCGTGGCCGTCAGCGGGCCGCTGACGGCCGTCGCCACCACGGCCTGTCCCAACGCCAGCCCCCCATCGTTGCAGGGCACCTGGCGATGCGTCAGGACGTCGAACCCGCGGTCGCGCAGGGCGGGCACTGTGAGCGCCAAGAGCAGCCGATTCTGGAAGCAGCCGCCGCTGAGCGCCACGCGCTGTAGGCCGGAGGCGGCACGCAGGCGCTCGCAGATATCGACGATCAGCGCCGCCAGGGTGCGGTGAAAGCGCGTCGCGACCGCGGCGCGGGATCGGCCGCGGGCCAGGTCATCCACGATGGCCGCCACGAGCGGCGCCAGGCCGATCTCTAGGCGTTCCCGCAGGGGACGCTCGACACGCCCCCAGCGCTGGACGTCGCCGTGCGCCGTGATGGCGTAGGGGTACACGTCGCGGGCGGAAGGATCGTCCTGGGAGAGCGCCCCCGGGGCGCCCGGTGTGGCCGCCATCTCGAGGGCGATGGCGGCCTGTCCCTCGTAGGTCACCTCGTGGCACACGCCGAGGAGGGCCGCGACGGCGTCGAACAGCCGCCCCGCCGAGCTGGTGGGTGGGGTGTTGATGCCCCGCGCGACCATGGCGTCGAGGGTGGCGCGCTCCGCCGCGCTCATAGAGGCCGGCGTCTCGGGCAGGGGGACGTTCCCCAGCAGCCGTCGCAGATAGGCGTACGCCAGGCGATAGGGCCGGCGGATGGCGGCGTCTGCCCCGGGCAGCGGCAGGTACTGGAGGTGCGCGGCGCGCTCAAAGCCGGTGGCGTCGCCGATGAGGAACTCGCCCCCCCAGGTGGCGCCGTCCAGGCCGTAGCCCGTGCCATCCCAGATGACGCCAATGGCGGGCGCGATGGCGTCCCCCGCCGCACGATCCGCCAGGCACGCCACCAGGTGGGCGTGGTGGTGCTGCACGGCCACGTGCGCCCACCCCTCCTGTCGCGCCAGCGCCCGCCCGTAGCGCGCGGCCGTATCGTCGGGGTGCAGGTCGGTGGCCACGACGACGGGGTCGATGTGGAACAGCCGCCGGTAGAGGGCCAGCGTGTCGTTGAAATGCTCCAGCGCCTCCACGTTCTGCAGATCGCCGATGTGCTGGCTGAGAAAGGCGTAGTGGCCGCGCGTCAGGCAAAAGGCGTTCTTGAGCCGGGCGCCGCATGCCAGGGTGGGCCGCGTCTCCTGGGGGAGGACGATGGGCGAGGGGGCGTCGCCGCGGGCGCGGCGCACTGGCTGCGGGCCTCCCGCCGCCACGAACCAGACGCTGTCGTCGTAGCGCGAGCGGATGTCGCGGTTGTGCGTCAGGTAGGCGTCGGCGATGCCGCGCAGGCGGCGCAGCGCCTCAGCGTTGTCGCGGGCGATGGGCTCTTCCGACCGGTTGCCGCTGGTCAGCACCAGCGGGCGACGGGCGTCACGGAGCAGGAGGTGGTGCAGCGGCGTGTAGGGCAGCATCACTCCGAGGTAGCGGTTGCCAGGGGCCACCTCCGGAGTGATGTCCGACGCCTCGCGCCAGGGGAGCACCACGATGGGCGCCGCCGGGGAGGTCAGCAGCGTGCGTTCCGCCGCATCGGGCGTGGTGTGCTGGAGCACCTGCGCCTCGTCGGCCAGCATGACGGCAAAGGGCTTGTCGGGGCGGCACTTGCGCCGTCGCAAGGTGGCGACGGCGGCGGCGTTCGTGGCGTCGCAGGCGAGCTGGTAGCCACCGAGCCCCTTGATGGCCACGATGCGCCCCGCACGGAGCAGCGCGGCGGCGCGCTCGATGGTGTCATCATGGCCCGCGGCATCGTCGTGCGGCGCCAGCGGCCGTCCGTCGGCACCCAGCAGGGCCACCTGAGGACCACAGACGGGGCAGGCGTTGGGCTGGGCGTGGAAGCGGCGGTTGCGGGGATCCTCGTACTCCTGCCGGCATGCGGGGCACATGGCGAAGGCGCGCATGGTGGTGCTTGGCCGGTCGTAGGGCAGGGCGTCGATGATGGTAAAGCGTGGGCCGCAGTGGGTGCAGTTGGTAAAGGGATAGCGGTAGCGCCGGTCCGCCGGGTCGAGCACCTCGCACCGGCAGGCGTCGCAGGTGGCCACGTCGGGCGCGACGAGCTGGGTGGCATCTGCCTGGGGCGCGCTGGGTACGATGGTAAAGGCCGCGATCCCTTGGGGCGCGACGGGTGCACTGGTGAGGGATGCGATGCGGGCCAGCGGCGGCGCCTCGTCACGAATGGCGCGCATGAACCGCTCCAGGGCGTCGTCCTGCCCCTCGATGACCATCTCGACGCCCCAGGATGTGTTGCGCACCCAGCCCATGACGCCGTGCGCGTGCGCCAAGCGGTAGATGTGGGGCCGAAAGCCGACGCCCTGCACCACTCCACGGATGGCCACGCGGCGGGCAGCGGGCGTCATGGGCGGCCGTTCGTTGCCCGCTCGAGCAGCCACGCGATCCACGCATCCATCCCCGCGCCGGTGGTGCACGAGACCTCCAGGATGGCGATGTTGGGGTTGAGGCTGCGCGCCAGGCGGTGGAACGTGGCCATGTCAAAGGGCACGTAGGGCAGCAGGTCCACCTTGGTGACCACGAGCACGTCCACCGCGCTATAGATGCCGGGGTACTTGTGGGGCTTGTCGTCCCCCTCGGGGACGCTGGCGATGGCGAGGCGCGTGTGCTCGCCGAGGTCGAACCCCACGGGGCAGATGAGGTTGCCCACGTTCTCGATGAACAGCAGGTCCAGCGCGTCAAGGGGTAGCTGTTCCAGCGCGGCACCCACCTGCGGGGCATCGAGGTGGCAGCCGCCGCCGGTGTTGATCTGTACGGCGGGCAGGCCGAGGGCGCGCACCGTCTCCGTGTCCACGCTCGAGGCGACATCCCCCTCAATGACGCCTAGGCGGCGCCGCTCGCCCAGGGCGAGGGCGGTCTGCGTGATGAGCGTCGTCTTGCCCGCCCCGGGCGAGGCCATGACGTTCACGCAGTGCACGCCGTGGGCGTCGAGCAGCGCGCGGTTGCGGGCGGCGGCGTCGTCGTTGGCGGCGAGGATCTCTTCCACCACGGGGAGGCGCTTGGGCGTCATCGGCTACTCCACCTCGATACTGTCCACATAGAACTCGCGCCCGGTCGCGATGCGGGCGGCGGTCGCGCCGCAGGCGGGGCAGGTCCAGTCGGCGTCCTGGGGCTGCCAGCGATGCTCGCAGGCGCCGCAGGCGAGGCCCACGGGCAGGCGGTGAAAGGCGAGTTCGGCCCCCGCCGCGATGGTACCGCGACTGAGATAGTCAAAGTAGAACTGGACGCTGTCGTCCACGATGCTCGCCAGTTCGCCGATCACCAGGTGGATGCGCAGCACGCGGCTGGCCCCCGCCCGCTCGGCGTGGCGCTGGACGATACCCATGATACTCTCGGTGACGGACAGCTCGTGCATAACGGCCCCATTATACCGCCGGCCGGAGGCGTCCGCAAACCCATTTCGGAGGGGCGGAGTCCCGTTTGGCGGATGGCGCTTTGGCGCCGGTGAGTTCTGCCAGTAGAATGGCGGCATGGCCAACGAGAACACGCACTCTATCGGGACGCATCGCGAGACGTCACTCCATGCTGCCCTCAAGGCGTGGTACGCTGAGGAGGGCGACCAGATCGAGGCCGTTGTCGACGGCTATGTCATCGACGTGGTGCGCGGCGACCTGCTCATCGAGATCCAGACGCGAGGCTTTGCGGCGCTGACGGCCAAGCTCACCGAGCTGCTGCAGAGCCACTCCGTGCGCCTCGTACACCCCATCGCGCGGGAGCGCTGGATCGTGCGGCTCGCCGCCGATGGCGCGGCGCTTGGGCGGCGC